>DASVNP010000475.1:0-67453 GCA_036383775.1 Paraburkholderia sp.
TCCGCGAAGTTCGCTGGTTGAGGCTGAGGCTGTGTCGGCTTCGGTTGCCTCGTCGGCAAGGTGATTGGCGGCGATGTAGCCGAAGGTCATCGCCGGGCCGAGCGTCGAGCCCGCGCCTGGGTAGCTCGCGCCCATCATCGAGGCGCTGGTGTTGCCGATCGCGTAGAGGCCTTCGATCGGCGAGGCGTCCTCGCGCAGCACGCGGGCGAAGGCATCCGTGACGAGGCCGCCCTTCGTGCCGATGTCGCCGGCGTCGATCCGCACCGCGTAGAACGGGCCGGTGTCGAGCGGCGCGAGACACGGGTTCGGCTTGACGCTCGGGTCGCCGTAGTACGTGTCGAACGCATTGCCGCCCTTGGCGAATTCCTCGTCCACGCCGCTCTCGGCGTAGCGGTTCATCTTCGCCACCGTGTCGCGCAGCCCTTGTGCGTCCACGCCGATTTGCGCGGCGAGCGCGTCGAGCGTTTCCGCCTTGTAGAGCAAGGATCGGAACTGCACGGGGATGCGCGAGTCCGGCATCATCACGGCAGGCATGATCGGACCGCACGGGTACCGCTGGCGGAAGCGCGCGTCGAACACCATCCACGCCGGCACGCACGCACCCGTTTGCGCGTGATCGCGGTACATCGCCGGAACGAACTCCGAATACGGCGCCGCCTCGTTGACGAAACGCTTGCCGTGTCCGTTGACGATTACGCAGCCCGGCAGATTGCGCTCCACGAAGAGCGCACGCTGCTTTTCCTCGCGATCGACGTGCACGGTCGGCGCGCCCCACGCGTGTTCCATCAATGCGGTGCGCGCGCCAAGTTGCATGCCGGCGGCGATCGCGTCGCCGGTATTGTTCGGCGGCGTCGCGCTCCATTGCGCCTGGGTGGGACTGGGCAGGTAGCGTTCACGCATCGCCTGATTTCGCTCGAAGCCGCCCGCGGCGAGAATCACGCCACGTTTGGCGAGCACCCGCACGCGTTGACCGGCACGTTCGACCACCACACCCGTCACGCGGCCATCGGCTTCGAGCAGCTCGCGCATCGGCGCATTGAGCCACAGCGGCACATCGCGATCGAGCAAGGCGCGGCGCAGGCCACCGGCGAGCGCATTGCCGAGCGTCAGCCGGCGATCGCGACGCGACTGCATGCGGCCACGCCAGTCGAACCAGTAGCGGCCGAACTGCTTCAACGCGAGCCCGATATAGCCGGGCGCCTTCGAGAGCAGCACGTGTGCTTCCTTCGAGGTCACCGCCACGCGCCCGCCGACCAGCGTGCCCGGCGAGGGCAGGCGCAGCCGCGCGAGTTCGTCGCCGAGCAGCGCGCCGTCCACCGGCAGCGGATCGAGTGCCCGGTAGCCCGGCATCGAGCCCGGCAGATGCTGAAAGTAGTCCGCGTATTTCGGCAACGCTTCGTAGCGCACCGGTGTATTGGCTTCGACATAGCGCAGCATCTCGGGCGCCACGTCGAGGTAGGCTTCGATCCGCTCGGTAGCGGTGACGCCTTTCGTGCAGGCGTCGATATAGGTGCGCGCCGCTTCACGCGTATCGGTCACGCCGAGCTCGGCGATATGGTGATTGCACGGAATCCAGATGCCGCCGCCCGACACCGCCGAGGTGCCGCCATACACTTCGCTCTTTTCGATCACGACCGCCGAGAGGCCGCGGTCGGCCGCGCGGCAGGCGGCCAGCATGCCGCCCGCGCCGGAGCCGACCACCACCACGTCGAATACGTGAGTCTGGGATTGCTGTGCGCTCATGGCCGCATCCTTCAGATGAAGAAGTCGGTGTTCTGGCGGCCCATCATCACGGCGCCGAGATTCTGCCCGAAGCGGTCCACGTTGTTCGCGTAGTGCGCGCGCGCCGCATGCAGATCGAGAAAGCGCCGCACCAGCGGATTGCGGTTGTAGATGCCGTTGCCGCCCGCGTAGCGCAACAGCGCGTTGGCGGCCTGGGCGCAACGCTCGGCCACTTGCGCGGATTGATAGCGGAACAGCACGCGCCGCTCGATCGAAACTTCCGGCGCGCCGTTGGCCGCCGCCATCAGCTCGGCAAAGTTGCGCTTGAGCAGCACCCTCATTTCATCGATGGCAACCGCCGCGTTGGCGCAGGCGGTCTGCGCGCCGGTGTCGTCGGTGGTCTTCGCACCGCTGTTGGCGCTCACGCGCGTCGCGGCGTACGACGTGAAATCGTCGAGCGCGCCTTGCAGCGCGCCGATGCACGCCGTGCACACCGCCCGCACGAAGATCTGCGCGAACGGCAGGCGGAACAGCGGCGCGTCGTTGATTGCGAGGCCGGGGCTCGTGCCCATCATGCCGTCGATCGCTTTGTGCGTGCGGTAATCCGGCACGAACACGTCGTTCACCACGATGTCGTGGCTGCCGGTCGCGCGCAGGCCCAGCACGTCCCAGTCCTGCTGGATCGTATAGTCGCTTTTCGGCAGCAGGAACGTGCGGTATTCCGGCGGTTCGCCGTCTTTGGCGGGCGGCACCAGTGCGCCGAGAAACACCCAGTCGCACAGTTCGCTGCCGCTAGAGAATTTCCAGTGGCCCGACAGGCGGAAGCCGCCTTCAACCGGGGTCACCTTGCCCACCGGCATATAGGTCGATGCAATCAGCGTGCTTTGGTCCTTACCCCACACTTCCTGCTGCGCGCGTTCGTCGAACAGCGCGAGCTGCCAGTTGTGCACGCCGACCACGCCGTACACCCAGGCGGTCGACATGCAGCCGCGCGCCACCGCCATCTGGATGTCGAAGAAGGTTTGCGGATCGAGTTCGTAACCGCCATAGCGTTTCGGCTGCAGCACCTTAAAGAGGCCCGCTGCCTGAAAATCGGCGACGGTCTCGGCGGGAATGCGCCCGTTTGCCTCGGCCTGCGCGGCGCGCCCGGCTAGTACCGGCGCGAGCGCTTCGGCGCGGGCGATCAGTTCGGCTGCAAGGGCGTTCGAATCGTTGTCGCGATGCACGGCTGTCTCCATGACGCGCGAGGGGTTTCGCGCTTGTTCTGTTGGGTTCATCTTCGAGTCCCGGCCGCGGCGTCGCATCGTCTGAAGGGACTAGCGATGCGCGCCGCGCCGGATCGTCGGGTGGCCGGATGGCCTTAAGCGACCGCCTGCGCTTTCGGGCGGCTGGCCTTCAGACGATTGAAGTAAGGGATCACGTGCTCGCCGATGTTGCGGATCGTTTCGAGCTGCGCTTCGTGCGGCACCGTGCCCATCTGGCAGAGGAACAGCACTTCGTCAACGCCCGCTTCCATCAGGCGGCCCACGTAGCCGATGCAATCGTCCACCGTGCCGTAGGCGTGGTTCGGGTTCATCATCGAGAGTGCCGGGTCGCTGAAGTCCACCACCACTTCTTCCGACGCAAAGCGCGAGCGGATCACCATTTCGCCGGTGTTGCCCTTCACGAGGTCGTCGCCCCAGCTATCCGGATTCGGCCGTTCGCCGCCCGTATACCAGTACGCGAGCGACTCCATGAAATAGCGCTGGCCGCGAATGCCGATCTTGCGCGCCTGCTGGCCGTCGTTCATCACGACCGTCGGGCACAGCGCCGCCAGATGCTGGGTCGGACGGAAGCCCACCTGGTCTTCCGGCTTGCGCGTGGCCCACGCTTCGCGATAGATCGCATTTTTCTTCGCCACTTCCTCGGGGCCGCCAAAGCCGAGCACGAGCGCGCCGAGGCCGCGCTGGCCGGCGCGCAGCAGGCCGTCGTTATTGGTGCACGCCATGTACATAGGCGGATGCGGGTCCTGGAACGGCTTCGGGTGAATCGGGCGTTTAGGAATCTTGATGTATTTGCCGTCGTGCTCGATCTCGTCCTGCACGAACATTTTCGGCACGAGGTACATGGACTCGTCGATCATCGGCTGCAGCTCGGCGAGGTCGTAGCCGAACGCGCCGGCTTCCTGCTGGCTGCCGCCCTTGCCGACGCCGAAGTGCACCCGGCCACCCGACAGGATGTCGAGCATGGCGACGCGTTCCGCGACCTTGATCGGATGGTTCATCGCGGGCGGCAGGCAGATCACGCCATGGCCGAGGCCGATGCGGGTGGTGCGCCCCGCCAGATAGGCGAGGAAGGTTTCCGGCGCGCTCATGTGCGCGTAGTTGGTCAGGGACGTGTGCTCGACGCACCAGACGGTATCGAAACCCATCTGTTCGGCAAGAATGGCTTGCTCGACGGTCTCCTTGAATACCCGGTGATCGCCTTCCCGCGAAGCGTCCGTAGTCTGGGCTTCGTAAATCAGAGAAAACTTCATTGCGTGCGTCTCCATGAATTTTGGACTGTGCTGAAACGGGCGATCCGCCCGCAATTCGGCGAGAACCCTCGCGAAAATCGTGACGGTCCACGGATTGGAGTTTCAGATCGCGCGTACTTGCCGGCATCGTCTATTTGGATTAACGGTGCGCGCTTTGAAGTGGAAGCTTTGATCCAACGCGCTTGGCGCGGCGTTTTGCGATGTTTTCGCGCGGCGGATAGTCCGTGGCGGCTAGTCCGATCGGACCTCGTGCGCCCCACGACGCGACGCTACGATCGAGCCGTGGTTAGAAGACGCAACGATGCTCAACCGATGGGAGTGCAATGCAATGAAGGCTTCGATGATGCTTTATCCGGTCGACACGATCGACGCGGCACTGCCGCTCTTTGTCGACGGGTTGGGGCTGACGGTGAAATTCCGCGACGGCGAGCGCTATTGCGCGCTCGACGGCAGTGGACTGACAGTGGCGCTGGTGGCGGGCGAGGAGCGGATCGTCGAGCGCGCGGCGCTGGTGTTTCGCGTGGACGAAAACGACGACCTGTATGCCGCGATGGCGCGCGTCGTGGCCGCGGGAGCGTCAGTGCGGGTGCCGGTGCAGCAAGGTCCGCACGAACTGCGCGCGGTGCTGGAGGACAGGAACGGCGCGCTGCTGGTGCTGTCGCAGAAGCACGCGGCGTGATGTGGGTCTATTACGGGTAGGTTGTGTTGAAGTGCCCACTGCGCATCGGAAAAGCGCAGTGGGCATGATGCTTTCGCATTAGCCGAGCGGCACCACGCTGCCCAGCAGAATCCGCACGAGCGTGGCCTGGCGCGTCACGCCGGTCTTCGAGAAGATCGCCCGCAAATGGGCGCGCGCGGTGTTTTTGCTGATCCCAAGTTCGTCCGCCGCCTCTTCCAGCGTCAAGCCATTGGTCAGCAATAAAGCAAGCGACGTCTCCGCCGGCGTGAGATCGAACAGCTTGCGCACGATCTCCTGCGAGCCCTGCGACTTGCGATCCGGATCGCGCAGGAACAGCACCGTGGCCGGGCGGCGCTTGTTGTCCTCCGACCAGTCCGAGAGCGGAATGGTGCGCACCAGCACGCCGAGTTTCGGCTCGTCGCCACCGCGCGTGATCGGCATGGCTTCGACGATCGGCGCGGCGGTGCCGAAGTGCCCCATCAGCGCATGACGCACGAGGCGTTGCAGATTGCGGTTTTCCTGAGCGTCAGTGGCTTCAACATGGCCATGCGCGATACGCAGCCCGTTGCCCTCAGCGAGGATTTCGTCGGCCACGCTGTTGGTGCGCATGATCGCCCCGCTTTCGTCGAGCGTGACCGTGCCCACCAGCATCCGGTCGATCGCGCTCGCATACAGCGTGCGTTCCGATTCGACGATATCGAGCCGCGAATGCAACTCGACCGCGCGCCGCAAATGCGGCAGCAGCACCGCGCAAAACGCCTTGTCGCGCGCCGAAAAATGCGTCGCGTTGTGGCTGCGGCACACACGAAAGCGGCATTCCACGCCCGATTCCGTGCGCAGATCCGCGCCCATGATGTAGCGCACATCGGCGGGCTTCAGGAACTGCTTGTAAAGCTCGCTGGTCAGCCAGCCGGTGTCGCCGAACACTTCGTCGACCGTCACCACCCGATCGGCGGGCAGGCCGACGAACGGATCGAGCGAATAGTAGTAGTTGTTGTACGACGCTTCGCCGGGCGGCAAGCCTGAGCCCATTTCCGACGCATGCACCATCAAGCCGCGCCGGTCGCTCGACGGCGAACGCAGAATCAGCGTGGCGTAGTTCGCGCCGAGCGAAGTGCGGATCAGCTCGAGCGCACTGGCCCACGGCGTGGTTTCAAGCGGGCCCTGATAAATCCGCGTCGCGAGTTCGCTGAACTGCGCAACGCTCATGTCCGCGAGTTCGCTCACGGCCTGGCCCTCTTCAGGGGCACATTTTGTCTCCATCAACACGCTCCGTCCTCCATGCGACTTGGCATCGCGACGCCAAGCTTAAGGGGTGGCCTTTCCGCTGGCATCGGTGGAAGTACTTAGCTGGCGAAAGTTTCGCTGTGCGTGCGAATGAACTCTCGTCCAATCGGACGATGCTTCAGGCGAGGTGCCGCGCTTCAATGCGTTGACTGCTGGCGTGCAAAGCCATTTGCTCGCGAAATAGCGCACAGGCGTGCTTATTTCGTGTGCTTATTCCATGTATAGCCGCGCTCTTATTAAAGATTTCTCAGGAGACCCGATGGCGCTCGATCCCCAGGTGCAGACCATGCTCGCCTCGTTCGCCGGCATGCCCGCCTTCGACTTCACGCAACTCACCGTGCCCGCTTATCGCGCGACGATCGGCGCTGGAAGCGCTTTCGCTCCCGGCGACACGATCGCCGCGGAAAATGATCTGCTGATTCCCACTACGAACGGTTCGATCGCGGCGCGTGTTTACCGGCCTGTGATCAACAGCGGCGACAGCCAGACGCTGCTGCCGCTCACGGTGTTCTTTCATGGCGGCGGTTTCGTGGCCTGTGGACTCGATACGCACGCAAATCTGTGCCGCTCGCTGGCGCAGCGCGCGCAAACCGTGGTGCTTTCGGTGGACTACCGGCTCGCGCCCGAGGCGCACTTTCCCGCTGCCGCAAACGACGCGCTCGACGCGGTGCGCTGGGCCGCCGCCAATTCCGCCGACCTGCGCGTACGGCCGGGCGCGCTCGCTGTGGCCGGTGACAGCGCGGGCGGCAATCTCGCGGCCGTTGCCGCCCAACAATTGCGTCATAGCGGCGTAAATATCGCGCACCAGCTGCTGCTCTACCCGGTGCTGGACTGCGCTACCGAACATCCGTCATACGAATTACTGGGCGAAGGCTATTTCCTGAGCGCGGAGCAGATGCGCTGGTTCAAGGACCAGTACTTCGGCCCCGCTGCCAAGCCCGCCGATCGCGCCGATCCGCTGGCCAGCCCGCTCGCCGCCGGCGATCTGAGCGGCGTGGCGAGCGCCACCATCATCAGCGCCGAATACGACCCGCTGCGCGACGAAGCCGAGCACTACGCCGCACGGCTCTCGCAAGCTGGTGTGCTGACGACCCATGTGCGCTGGCCGGGACAGATCCACGGTTTCGCCAGCCTGCTCGGTGTAGTCGACTCCGCCGACCACGTACTCACGACCGCAGCGCGTGCCTTGCATCAGGCGCTGCATGTCGAACCTTTCGTACTCCGTTAAAACGCCCTGACATGACTGCATTGATCCGCCTCGCGGCCGAAGACGGCATCGCGACGCTCACGTTCGACCGCCCCGAAGCATTTAACGCCCTGAACGAAGCGATGGCCGTCGAGCTGAACGCCAAGCTCGCGCGCCTCGCGCACCACGACGAAATCCGCGCCATTGTGCTGACCGGCACCGGTGACGCCTTCATGGCGGGCGGCGATTTGCAGACCATGCGCGCCGCCCTCGACGCGAAACCCGTGATACGCGAGCGCACGATCGGCAACCTCGTGAGGCTCGCGCAAACCGTGGTCGAAACCATCACACGTTCGAGCAAGCCGGTGATTGCCAGCGTCAACGGCGCGGTGGCGGGCTTCGGCCTGAGCCTCGTCGCGGCCTGCGATCTCGCCATCGCGGCACAACGCGCCACCTTCACTTCCGCATATGGACGCATCGGCACCTCGCCTGACGGCGGCGCCACCTATACGCTGCCGCGCGCGCTCGGTGCCAAGCAGGCCGCGCAGTGGCTTTACCTGGGCGAGCGGCATACCGCGGACGAAGCGCTGCGCGCCGGCCTCGTCAACTGGGTCGTGCCCGACGATGAACTCGCCGCGCAAACGCGTTCGCTGCTGCAACGCATCGGCGCGCTGGCACCGGACGCATTCGCGCAAACCAAGGACCTGCTGCTGCACGCGCCGCAGCGCAGCTTCGGCGAGCATCTGTATGCGGAGCAGCGCAGTTTCCTGCACTGCTCAGCCGGCGACGATTTCCGCGAAGGCATCGACGCGTTTTTCGGCAAACGTCAGCCCGTTTTCGGCTCCGGCGCACGCTGACGCCATTCGCCCTCTTACACCCAGCACGGAATCACATCCATGAAACTGGCCTCCACCGACGAGATCGTCGCCGAACTGAAAGCCGGCCGCATGATCATTCTGGTCGACGAGGAAGACCGTGAAAACGAAGGCGATCTGCTGATCGCCGCCGATCACGTCACGCCCGAAGCGATCAATTTCATGGCGCGCTTTGGGCGCGGCCTCGTGTGCCTCACACTCGCCGCCGAGCACTGCGAGCGCCTGAATCTCACACCCATGGCGCAGCAGAACGGCACGCAATACGGCACCGCGTTCACCGTCAGCATCGAAGCCGCGCAAGGCGTCACCACCGGCATCTCGGCGGCCGACCGCGCGCATACGATCCGCACCGCGATTCACGCCGACGTGCGCGCCGAGCATCTGGTGCAGCCGGGTCACGTGTTTCCGATCGCGGCGCGCCCAGGTGGCGTGCTGGTGCGCGCTGGGCACACCGAAGCCGGCTGCGACCTCACCGCGCTGGCCGGCCTGACGCCCGCGGCGGTGATCTGCGAAATCATGAACGACGACGGCACCATGGCGCGCCTGCCGCAACTCGTCGAATTCGCGGAACGCCACGGCCTGAAGATCGGCACGATTGCCGATCTGATCCACTATCGAAGCGTCAACGAATCGCTCGTCGAGCGCGTTGGCGAGCGGCCGCTGCATACGCCGTGGGGACCGTTTCACGCCATTCAGTATCGCGATACCGTGCGCGGCTCCGCGCATCTCGCGCTGGTGCGCGGCAATCCCCAGCCCGATGTGCCCGTGCTGACGCGCGTGCACGAATGCTTCTCGCTGCTCGATCTGCTCGACGCCGAACCGTCCGCGCATTCGTGGCCGCTGCACGCGGCGCTGCAAAAAATCGACGCGGCCGGATGCGGCGTGGCGGTGCTGCTCGATTGCGACATGCACTCCGAACCCGCACGTGCACGCAGCGGCAACGGCTCCGTGGCGCGCAAGGACGGCCGCCTCTCGGGCATCGGCTCGCAGATCTTGCGCGATCTCGGCGTACGCCGATTGAACGTGCTGTCGAGTCCGTTCAGACTGCCCGCCCTGTCGGGTCATGAGCTGGAAATCATGGCGTTCATTCCGCTCGGCGAAGCGGATCTCGACAATCCGCATGCGTTCGACGTCGCGTCGCTCAAGGCCGCGTCCCGTCATCCCGCTGCGCCGGCACAGGCAAGCGCGAGAGCCGCGGCGCCCGCACTTCAGGCCACTTCACGGTAACTCAACTATGACGACAACACGGAAACAGCCCTACGTTGCGCTGGTCACCGGCGCCTCGCGCGGCGCCGGCAAGGGCATCGCCCTAGCGCTCGCCGCAACCGGCGCGACCGTCTATGTGACCGGCCGCACGCAACGCGAAGGCGACGCACCCTTGCCCGGCACGGTCCACGCGACAGCGATCGAGATCGACCGGCTGGGCGGCAAAGGCATCGCCCTCACCTGCGATCACGCCGACGACCGGCAAGTCGCGGACGTTTTCGCGCGTGTCCGCGAGTCCAGCGGACGCCTGGACATTCTCGTCAATAACGCGACCACGCTGCACGACGAACTGATCCGCCCCGCGCCGTTCTGGGAGAAACCGCTCGAGCTCGTCGATATTCTCGACGTCGGTTTGCGTTCCGGCTACGTGGCGAGCTGGCACGCCGCCCGGATGATGGCCGCACAAGGCGACGGGCTGATTGCGTTCACCTCGTCGTTCGGGGCGAGCTGCTATATGCATGGCGCGGCTTACGGTGCGCAGAAGGTGGGCGTCGATAAATTCGCCAAAGATATGGCAGTCGATCTGAAACCGTTTGGCGTGACCGCCGTGTCGATCTGGATGGGCATGCTGCAAACCGAGCGCACCGCGCGTGTGATCGCCGCGCATCCCGAGCAGTATGCGGGGTTCAGCGAACTGGCGGAAACACCGCAATTCACCGGCCGCTTGATCGATGCGCTGTATCGCGATCCGTTGCGGATGCAGAAGTCGGGCATGGTGCTGGTCGGCGCGGAGCTGGCGCACGAGTACGGTATTACCGATATCGGCGGACGGCAGCCGCCGTCGCATCGTGACGCATTGGGCGGACCGTGGCAGGCGCATCCGGCCGTGGTTGCGTGAATGTGGAACTGAGCGTGAACGTGAGCGCTGCGTGATGATTGCCTGAGCACGCGGCGTGGCTCATGTGGTTCCCCGCGCGGTTACGCATGGAGCGGCTCGCGAGCCGCTTCCTTGTGCTGGGCGCCTGGAGCGCTACGCGCCGCCCGTTAGAAACCGCTCACCACCATCGCGATCACCACCGCCGCGCCGCCCACCGCGCCGAGGAAAGTGAAGCATTGCTCGTCGGCACCGGAGCGGCGCGCCCAGATGCGTCCGGCGAGCGCGGCTATGCCGGTAATCCCCAGAAACAGCGACAACGACGAACCCGCTGTGCAGACCATCCCCGGAAACTCGTCGTTCCACGCGCACTCGTACAGTTGCCGCATGGATACGCCGATCACCCCGATCGCCACCAGCAATGCGGCAATCAGCCCGTCGCGCTGAACTCTGGATTTCATTTGCAACCCTCCCGCTTCACGCGTGTCTCCGTCCCTGTCCATGCCCGCAGCCTCAATATCGGCCGCGTGGCGTTCTTTGCCGCAATACGGCGAGCCAGAATTGAGGCGGCGCCGTTTGCCGGTTCATACCGTCATTGACGGCGATTCGGCGCGGGCGGGCATCGTCCGGTTGGACTAGGGGGGATTGCGGAGGGGGATTGGGGGGATTGCGGGGGCGTGAACGAACTTCCGCTCACAAGCCAAGACGCGGCGCGACATACGCACCATAGTTCGTTGCCGAGACGCCCGTTCCCTGGGTCGGTATCGTGTAGCCTGCTACGAAGTGCCCCGTGATGATCTTCCCGCCCTGGTCCGCGGTGTCGATGTGAAAAGCGGCGAAGGCCATGATCGGCACGTATGTCTTGTTCTCGATTTGCGTGCTGACTGGCATGACGACGGTGGATCCCACGGGAATGCTCTTGTAGACGGCCGCCTTGACGCCGGGCTCGATGTAGATGTTGTCGCCGATCGAGAGCGGAGTCGGATTGCCGTTATCGATCAGATTGACGACGGTCGGCGTGTCGTTGGCGACCACGAGGAACGATGTCCATTGCGCCGCTTCGCATGAAGCGCCATATTCCTGGCCGTTGCCGATCGTGAACTCCTGAGGCTGTCCAGCCGCGTTAACCTTGGGCGCATTCTTCGTCAAGTCCCAGTACTGGTTGTACACGCATTGATCCATCACCATGGGAAATAGCCCACCGGCAGGCACCGCGGAAGGCGGCGCGATGACCGCCACGGCCGTGGCGGTTTCCGGCGTTGTCGGCATGCCGAGCATCGTGCCGAGCAGCAGATGCACGAGGCCGCCGTTGCTCGTGGCGTTGCGGGAAATCGTCACCTGTACCGCGGGTTCCAGCAATTTGCCCGCCGGCGCCGGCAGCGTAACGTTGCCCGGCGCGAGCAGCGTGGGCGACGACGCGGCGACATCCCAATACCCCGCCGAGACGGTTCCGCTCGAAAGCTTGGTGCCGTCCGACGTATTCAACGCAATGGCCGCCGTTGCGGACGATGCCGCGCCCGCCCAGTTCGGTCCGCTCGCGCCGCCTTGCGAGAGCGCTCCAGCGCCGGCGAGTGCCGCCGCATCAGCGCCGTTTTGCAATTCGCCGCCGACCGTGAAGACGCGCGGCAGATCGATCGCAAATGCCCCGATCATCAGCAGCGCCGTGAACGTCAACAGGAACCATAGTGTTACCGTACCGCGCGCTTGCGGTCGCGCACGCCCGCACAGGCGCGGGCGCCCGTCGCGGCGCACAGACGGCCGGCCAAGCATCGCCGCGGTGGCCTGGCCGGAACGCGTTCGCTTATTCACAGTTTTTCACCGCGACGGCCTTCACCGTAATGGGCCCCGTTATCACACTGAATGCCGAGCCGAGCACCACACCGTTGTAGGTGTAGCTGATGTTCACCTGCAGCGGATTGCTGCTGCCGGCCGCTGCGCAGCCGCCCGTCGGCGTCACGGTCACGGTGGGGGGCGTGGCCGTGCCGCTCGTCACCAGACCGTGGTTCGTATAGGCAAGCGCAACATTCTGGATCTGGGTTTGGGTATAGGACGGCACGCGCAGCACGACGCCCTGGCGCGCCGCTTCCCCCGCGGCATTCGTGATCACGGCCTTGTCGCACAGCACCATGCTCACGTCGACGATGCCGAACAGAACCATCAGCAGGAACGGCGTGACCAGCGCGAACTCGAGCGAAACGCTGCCGCGCGCGTGAACGCGGGCACCGGAGCCGGCGCGCCCGCGCCTTTTCATTGGATTACTCCGCGGGCCGCGGCGCTGGCTGCGGATACCGGCTGTGTTTCAGCCACGCCCGCGGCACCCGTAGCGCCAGCAAGGCCCGCGTTGCCTGCATCACGCCCGGCGGTGCCGAGACGCTCGCGCAGTTGCCGGTAGAAGCGCAGATTGTCGTCCGCCGATTCGGCCGGCATGTCGGTCACCAGGATGCGCCTCGCCGCCTCGCTGTTGCCGAGCAAGCCGTACGCCAGCGCGAGGTTTGCGCGAGCCTGCGGCGGCGCGTCAGGCAGGCCGGCGATATCCAGCAGCACATTGGCGCCTGCGCGCACATCGCCCGCCAGAATGAGCGACAAGCCGAGATCGGCCTTGAGCCCCGCGACCTCGGGGTGACGCTGCAAGGCGGCCCGATAGACCGTCTGCGCTTGCGCGTGCTTACCCTCGAGATCCAGCGTGGTGCCAAGCCCTTCCGCCGCCACCGCGTGGTCCGGGTGGGCCGCGAAGAGTTCGCGGTAGAGCTTCTCGGCTTCGTCGAGCCGTCGCTGGCGCAGCGCGACGCGTGCGAGCCCGAGCATGGCGCGCGCATCGTCCGGCGCTATGGCTGCAACCCGCCCGTAGAGCACGCCCGCGCGCGCGAGATCGCCACTTTGATACATCGCATCGCCGAGGCCAAGCTGCGCGGCGTTCGATTGCGGGTCGGTCTTCAGCGCCTTTTCGAAGAGCGACATGGCAAGCTGCGTGTCGCCCGCTTCAAGGGCGCTTTCAGCGACATGCATGTCGGCCTGCGCATCGGGCAGATGGGTGGCGGCGGCAGGTTGTGGCGTCACGAAGTGGTTGCTCGCGCATCCGGTGGCGAGCAACGCGGCGGCCAGCGGCGCCAGCAGCACGGCAAGAGTCTTGCGCGCGAGCAACGGATGAAATGAGTTCAATTTAAGCTCCAGAATCCTTGCAGCGCTCAATGGCCTCGAAATACCGCGAGGAGTCGAATGACGGCCGGCCCCGCCGCAATAAGCGAGACGGTCGGCATGATGAAGAACATCATCGGCATCGTCATCTTCGGTGCGAGCTTCGCGGCCTTTTCCTCGAGCGCGACCATTTGCATGGCCCGCTCGGTACGCGACAGCGTGCGCAGCGATTGCGTGATCGGCGTGCCGTACTTCTGCGACTGCACCAGTGTGGTCACCAGTGCGCGCATCGTGGACAGGCCGACCCGGGCCGACATCGCATTGAGTGCCTGCGCAGTGTCGCTGCCGATACTGAGTTCGTCCGCAGTCACAGTGAACTCATCGGCAAGCGGCGGGCAGATCACGCGCAGCTCGCGCGCCACGCGCTTGATGGCAACAACGAGACTATTGCCTGCGTTGGTGCAGACGACGAGCAGGTCGAGTGCATCCGGCAGCGCGGCGGCAATCGCGCTGCGACGATGCCGGATGAAGAAGGCGAGCGCATATTCCGGCAACATCATGCCGATAACGAATGCGCCCGCCATGAGCAGCGCACGAATCGTAAAGTTCTGGCCGACCTTGGGCAGATGTCCCCCGAGGGCGATGGCGCCGAGCGCGAGACAGGCTCCCACGACGATCTTGAGCCCGGACATGACGGCGATCGCGCGCCGGTCGCGAAATCCCGCGCTGGCAAGACGCATCGCCACTTTGGCACGGTCTTCGGCCTGCACGACAGGCAGCCGTTCGCCAAGCGCGGCGATCCGTTGGGCGAAGCGCTGCGGCATGCGTTTCGCAGCGTCGGCCATCGCGCTGTTGTCGACGCCCACGCGGGCCACGGTTTGCCGTGTACGCTGGGCAATGCGTGCGCGGTGGCTCGTGTCGCGCAAGACCAGCCACAGCGTGAAGCCTGCGAGCAGGACGAGCAAGGCGGCATTGCGCCAGAAGTCGGCGTTCATCATCGCGAGGTGTCCAGGTTCGAAATCTTGTTGATCGACCACAGCCCGATCGTCAGCAGCACGGCCGCGAGGGTAAGGATCTTGTGTCCGGCCCGGGTATGCGTGAGCGTGTCGAGATAGGGCCGGTTGGCGATATAGATAAAGCCCATGAGCGCGAACGGAACGGCTGCGATCATCTTGCTCGCGAGCCGCCCTTCCGCCGTGAGCGCCTTGCTCTTTGCGCGGATGTCGCGCCGCATGCGCACAATGCCCGCGAGGTTTTCGAGCGTATCGCCGAGATTGCCGCCCGTCTCGCGCTGCAGGACCAGACAGACCGAAAAGAACGAGAAGTCGGCGAGCCGGAGGCGGGCCGCTGCCTGCTCGAGCACCTCCTTCAGGTCGGCGCCCACGAGCAGCGCATCGCCCATCGCGCGAAATGTCGTACGCACCGGCTCCTCGCTTTCCACCCCGGCGACGCAGATCGCCTGCACAACGGGAATACCGGCACGCACCGCACGAATGATGAGGTCGATCGTATCGGGAAAGACCGCGAGAAAGCGGTTCCTGAAACGCGCGATCTGCCAGTGGTAGGCCCAACGCACGAGGAGAACCGGGATGGCGATGCAGGCGAGCACGCGCAGCACGGCTCCCACCGGAACGAACGCCGTGCCGATTATCGATGCAATGAGTGCGGCGAAAGCGATGACGTAGATCGCGCGAACACCGCCCGGTCCGCTGACCGTGCGTACGCGTTCGTGCCAGCCCGTGATGACGGCGAAGAGTGCGTCCTGGTCCGCGAGGCGGCGCTTGGGGTGCAGCAGTTGCTCCTGAAGACTCGCGTCGCGCTCGGCGAGGGCGGCCTTGCTTTCGTCGCGCACCCCGGCCACACGTGCGCGAATGCGTGTGCCCGCCTGCTGGCGTGCGATGCCGCGCAACGCGTGCACGATGAGCCCCGCGATGACGAAGGCGAAGAAGGCGCCGAAGCCGATGACGTCCGCGGGTCTCATGATTGCATCGCCGTGAGCAGTGCCTCTTCGAGGCCGAAGTAGGCCGCGCGCAGGGCGAACACTGGCCGCAGGGACGAGCACTCGAATGTGCCGCGCACCTGCTCTTCGTAGGCGGTTCCGTTGTAGCGGAAGGTGAACAGATCCTGCGTGATGACGACGTCGCCCTCCATGCCCACGATCTCGGTCACATGGGTTACGCGCCGCACGCCGTCGCGCATGCGTTCGATTTGCACGATCAGATGAACGGCGCTGGCAATCTGCCGCCGGATCGACATCAGCGGCAGATTGCCATTGGCCATCATCACCATGCTCTCGAGCCGCGTGATCGCATCGCGCGGCGTGTTCGCGTGGACCGTCGTCATCGATCCGTCGTGGCCCGTATTCATTGCCTGCAGGACGTCGAATGCTTCCGTGCCGCGCGTCTCGCCGAGGATCAGCCGGTCGGGGCGCATACGCAGCGCGTTGCGAACGAGATCCCGTTGAGAGATTCCGCCAAGCCCTTCGCTGTTTTCAGAGCGCGTCTCGAGGCTGACGACATGCGGCTGTTGCAGTTGCAGCTCGGCGGCGTCCTCGATCGTGACGACGCGCTCGGTTTCGTCGATAAAGCGGGAAAGCGCATTGAGCAGTGTCGTCTTGCCGGAGCCCGTGCCGCCGGAAATGACGACGTTCAGGCGGGACGCGGTGGCGATGCGCAGTACGTCCACCATCTGAGTGGAGATATTGCCTTGCTGCGCCATCCGGCCGAGTGTGATGTTGCGTTTGGCGAACTTGCGGATCGAGATCGATGCGCCGCGCAAAGCGATCGGCGGCAGCACGACGTTCACGCGGCTGCCGTCGGCAAGCCGCGCATCGACCATCGGGCTGCTTTCGTCGACGCGCCGCCCGACCGCTGCCGCGATGCGTTGCGCCACATTGATGACGTGCGCGTTGTCGCGAAACTTGAGCGACGTCAGTTCGAGGCGGCCGCCGCGCTCGACGTAGACCTGGTCCGGACCGTTGACGAGGATATCGGTCACGCGCTCGTCCGCGAGCAGCGGCTCGATCGGCCCGATGCCGAACATGTCGTTGAGAATCTCGTCGACCACGAGCGTCTGCTCGGCCAGTGTCAGCGACAAACGCTCGCGGAGGGTCGTCTCGGCTGCGACCAGCTCGATGCCCGTGCGTACCTCGCTGCGCGACATCATGAGCGCCGCCGACATATTCATCGACGCAAAGACGGCCGAACGAATCGCCTTGAACGTCTCGGAGCGAATCAGCGCCTCATTGCGGTCCGCGGCCGAGTGACTCGTGGCTGCGGATGCGGCGCTCGACGAGGCCAGCGGCGCCTCGCGCCTGCCCGCTTCCGGCTCGGCCGCCGCGAAACCGGCGACCGCCCCGGATCCCCGAGGCTCGTCGTGATCGGCGAGCGACGTATCGGTCGAGAGAGGATTGCGCCGGCCGAACATCAGCTCGCCCTCCGCGTGGGCAACAGGCGTTGGTACCACGGCTCGCGGGCCACTGCCGTTTCGCTGCCCGTGATGGCATTGGCCAGCGACACGATGGCCGCTGCGAACGGCGAGCGATTTGCGTGGGCAAGCGTTCCTGTTTCACCGAGGTTTTCAGCGAGGGCAAGGCTCTGCGGCTCGTAGGGCAACGAATGCACGGACCCGCGTGCGAGCGCGCTGATGAAATCGTCCTCGCGAACGCGCCCGGACACGGGCTGCCGTGCTTCGTTGAGCAGTACCGTGATGGCGGGCGCGGCGTCGAGGGCTTGAGCGAAACGGCAAAGCCGCGCCGCTTCGCGCGCCGAATGCACGGAGAAATCCGCGACGACGTGGATCGTCGAACTGGCATCGAGGGCTTCCTCGACGAGCCTGCCCGCGCGCCCAGGCAGATCGAGCATGATGTAGTGGAAGTGATGCTTGAGCATCGTGACAAGCTCGCTCAGCGCGCCTGAACGCAAGGCGAACTCCTGGTTGTACGGGAGTTCCGCCGCAAGCACGAGAAGACGGTCGCTCTGGGCAACGAAAGCCTGATTGATCAATTGCTGGTCGAGCCGCTGCGGGTTCTGCAGCAATTCGATGAGCCCGTTGTTGGCGGCGACGCCGAGCATCGAGGCGGCCGCGCCGCCGTACGGGTCGAGATCGATATAAGCAATCCGGCGCCGCGTTTTGTCGGCAAGATGAGAAGCGAGGGCCGTGGCGATCGTCGTGACGCCGACGCCGCCTCGCGCGCCAACGAATGAGAGCACCTTGCCCATGCGCGCAGGGGTACCGCCGTCGCCGGCCGTCAGCGCGCGCCGGACGAGTTCCGCGGTGAGCGGCTTGACGAGATAGTCCTGCACGCCGGCGTGCAGCAGGCTGCGAAAGAGCCCGACATCGTTGCGCTCGCCAATGACGATGACAGCGACGGAAGGGTCGACGACTTCGGCGAGGCGCTCCAGATCGGAAATCGGCATGGCCGAACCCGTCACATCGACAATCAGGTGGCGCGGCGACTCCTTCAGCGAAGTCATGATCCCGATCGCATCGTCGAGCGAGCCGGACGTGACGTGCGAGGTTGCGATGCCCTGATCGACAACGACGTTCTTGATGACCTCGATGCTTTGGGCCTCGGCGACGACCGCGATAAGTTTTTCGGCGCCGGACGGTTGTGCCCGGCGTTTGAGGATGTTCGATTCGAAAACGCCCATGTGTGCAATCTCCGTTAGTGCGATCCGGGCGACGAGGGCGCCGCCGAGTTCGACGAAGATGACGAAGAACTCGAATAGTCAGAGTTCAGCGGCTTCGCCCGGTCTTCCTCGTAGCGCCGCACCGCACTCGCGGCGAGCGGCGCGTCCGCGCCCGCATAGGGCAGCGGCGCCACGAGGTCGGCCGGCCGCGCGAGCATCGCGGCCAGGTTCGAGTAGGTCGCACAGCCGAACGCCACGCCAGGCCGCCTGAATCCGGCATCGCGCATGCCGGAGCGCTGCGTGAGCGTTTCGCAGGCCGGGGGCGTCGCCTGTCCGCCGTCGCCCGGCGTAAAGCCGATCACGGACGGATCGGGCATGCCGAGCGGCGGATGCGACATGCACGACGTAAGGCCGACGCAAGCCACACCGGCGAGTATCGTGGCAATGAGGGAGAGCCGGGGATTCATTGTGGTCTCCATATCAATAGACGAAGCCCGCAGCGCCAATCAGGCGGGGCGAATTGCCTGCAAGCGGGTCGATCGAAAGCGACTGGCGCACCGCAAATTCGATGTCGCTGCTGGGGCTGATGACATCGTCCAGCGCGCCGCGCAGCCGGCCCGGCCCTGTCGGCCCGACGATGTACGGTGTCACGATAACGACGAGCTCCGACTTGTTGTTCTGGTATTTCTTCGACGAGAACAGCTTGCCGATAATGGGCAACTGGCCGAGGCCGGGAAGCTCGGAGAGCACGTCGCTCGTCGAGCTCTGCAGGAGTCCGCCGATCGCGAAGCTCTGCCCGCCCGACAGCTCGACGGTGGTTTCCATGCGGCGCACGGTCAGCGCCGGCACCACGATCGAGTTCAACGTGATGCTATTGCTCGGATCGATCTGGCTGACTTCAGGCCGCACAGTGAGGCTGATACGGTTGTCGGCGAGCACGGTTGGAGTGAAGTTCAGCGCGACGCCGTAGGGTTTGTACTCGATCGTGATCGTGCTCGTCGTGCCGCTCTGGGGCACGGGGATCGGCAGCTCGCCGCCTGCGAGGAAGCTCGCCGTCTGACCAGACATCGCCGTCAGATTCGGTTCGGCCAGCATCGTCAGCAAACCTTCCTGATCGAGCGCGTCGAGCACGCCTTCAATCGTCGTTCGGCCGACCTTGAAGCCGCCCACTATCGAGTACACACCACCGGATTGAAGGTTGAAGAGATTGGTCGTCGCGTCGAAAATTGCCCGTCCGTTGAACAGGCCGCCGAAGAAGTTGCCGCTCGCGCCAAGGGCGTTCCAGTTGATGCCGAGCTGCTGCGTAATATTGCGATCTACTTCGGTGATGCGCACGCGCAGCAGCACCTGGATCGGATGCGCGATTGAGATGCGGTTCACGAGCTGCTCGTTGGCGTGAAGATACGGCTGCAGCGTTTGCACAATGGCATCGGCATCCGCCGCGGTAGGTACCGCGCCGGTTACCATCAACGAGCCGGGCGCACCCGACACGGTGACCGCGAGTTTGGGGAAGCGCGCGTCGATAAGACGTTGAATCGAAGCCGTATCCGTCGACACACTGATTGTCTTGCGCAGAATTTCCCGATTGTTCGGCCCGAGTGCGAAGAGTGTCGTCGTGCCGGACTTCTTGCCGAGCACGAAAACCGAACGCGGCGTCGGCACATGGACATCGGCAACGCTGGGGTCGGCCACGAAGACGGCAACGGCGGCCTGCGGCAGTTGGATCAACGTGCCACTGCCTGCCGCAACCGACAGCACGTCGGCAGGCTCGCTCGCCATTGCCGCCCCCGCTACGGGGCCGCAAAGCGCGGCAATGACAAGCAGCACCGCGCCAACGCCGGTAACTGCGGGACGGCCGCCTG
This sequence comes from Paraburkholderia sp., assembly GCA_036383775.1. Classification (GTDB taxonomy): domain Bacteria; phylum Pseudomonadota; class Gammaproteobacteria; order Burkholderiales; family Burkholderiaceae; genus Paraburkholderia. The sequence goes on from DASVNP010000475.1 coordinate 19,973, forward strand.
CGCAACACCGCGCGCAGCGCGAAAACAGCTTGCCGTGTCTAAGGCTGAACATGTGTCGTCCTATGATCCTGCGGAGTTGGGGGGAGCGGCGGGCGGCATGCCGGTGGGCAGCGGCGGCACGCCCGGCGCGCTCGTCGATGGTCCGCCGGGCAATTCGCCGTCTGACTGCTCGACCTTCGAGCCACGGTAGATGACGACATGCGGCGCTGGCCCGGCTGTTTTCACCGAGTGCGGCACTGCCGGTGCGCTAACCGCGCGCAATGCGTGCGAGACATCGCCAGCCCACACGGGACGTGCACGCGTCATAGCGACATCCTCGACATCCGGCGTGTGCCGTTCACGCGTGGCAAAACTGCGCAGCGCAAGCGAGAGCGTGCCGAGATGAGCCGCCACCGTGATCGACTCTGCGCTTGCCGGCGTGACTTCGATGGTCACGGTGCGAGCAGTCGCGGGCGTGGCGTTGGTGCTCGACGCGCTGTCGTCATCCTTCGGACGACGAAACGCTGTCCCGACCGCGAGCACGCGCACACGTTCGGCGACCGTTTCCGATTCGACCGCGCGCGCGGGATCGACCTGGGCGCCTGGTTCGTTACGCATCTGCTGGGTCAACAGGATATCGACATAATCGCCAGGCTGAATGAGCCCGGCATTGCCCGACACGTCGTCAACGGCAACCGAGATCGCGCGCATGCCAGGCTTGAGCGCAGCAGCAAGAAATCCGGGGGCGCTCGGCAGAATCACGTCGGCAACGCCGAGCGGCGTCCCCGCGCGTACCGCGTGCCGCAGCAGATCGCCTTTGAGGTCTTTTCCGTCGCTGCCGTTCGCGGGCTCTTCGATGAGCGCGCCTGCCGGGACCTGTTCGCGCGGCATCGTTTTCCATACGAGGTCGACGTCGCGCAGCAGCAGTCCGTCGGGCAACTCGTCGGCTGCGGCGCGCACGCGCACCATCGACGTGTGCTGTGCCACGCGCGGGCTCGATGCCGTAATGTACAGCGCGCGGATGGTGAATGCGCCAATTGCGGCGATGACTACGAGCGCGGCTAACTTGATGAAGTTTTGCATAGGGTCGGCATTGTATTCAGTGCAAGCAGCGCGCGGCTCGTGCAGCAATAACCTTAGGTTAACTAAACCAATAACCGAACCATAGCGAGCGACATACGATGATCGGTTGTGGGTTGCAGCAAGACTGCGACGATGCCGCCTAACGCGAGCGCGACGCCATACGGCACGCCGCGCGCCGGCGCGATCCAGTCAAGCCGCGCGCTCACGCCGGCAAGGGCGGGAATTCGCTGCATGCCGGCCACTGCGACCACTGCCAGGGCAACAAGCAATCCACACAGCGAAACGACCACCAACACCGGCCAGGATTCGGGCCCTGCCCAGAGAAAAACCCCGGCGGCGAGCTTCACATCGCCGCCGCCGAGCCAACCCAATCGAAACATCAATGCAGCCACGGCAAACGATGCCGCACCCGCGGCCAGATGAATGTCCCATGCCGCAAGGCCGAACCCGGCCATGGCGGCGTTGACGAAATACAGGGCGACAAACACGGCCACGGCGGCATTAGGCAGACGCCGCATGCGCAGATCGAAACCTGCAAGCATGATGAGGGTCGCGCAGGCACCCGCTTTCACTACACCCGGGGCTATCATCGTTTTTCGAATGTGCCGAGGGAAGTGGTGTCCGGCTCGCACGTGCTCGTGCTGCGCCGGAGCATCACGACCATTAGATTGCAGCGCTTGCCTTGTTGAGCAGCGTCTGGAACACGGCCTGGAAGCCCGTCGTGCCAGACAGGAAGGTGCCGAGTGCGACCAGCACGGCGACGATGATGCCGCCAAGAACCGCATATTCCAGTGAGCTGACGCCGCGCTCGTCGCGCGAAAGGGTTTGGATGAAACGCAGCATGGGGAGACTCCTTGTTAAGTAACGCCTGCATGACAGGCTTGCTACGCCGATGGACTACGAAGGAGGACTAACTCATCCCCCAAACACGTCTAACGGCAATTGGCCGGCAAGCTTGAGCCCATTGCGCGTGGACTGGAGTTCGGTGTGGACGCCCTTCCTCAATGCATAGCGTATTTCCGGTTGCAGCAGTGTGATCCTTCGAATAGAGGCATAAAACAGTTCCAGTTTCTGTCTTGTAGATGCCTCAAAGATCAGACAAATAGAGCGTGCGTGGTAATGCTCACGGCTTCAGGAGCGCGTAGGACTTCGCTCTTGCATTTCGGAATGCTTACGTGATTGCACGGCAGGACAGGCATCGGTTGCGACATTGCACCGCAAGACAGGCATCGGTCCAGAGTGGGTCCACATTACCCCCTGCCTCGCGAGGCAACGGGCGAACGGCGTGACTCTGAACCAGTTGCGTGAGCAACTGGCTAATCAGTTGGCGAGCAATCCCGAGACCGATGGATTTGTCGCCCTATTCCATGACTTCAGGGAAGGAGCAATTCCCGAGGCGATTCGACAGACTGGAGGTTTATCAGGTGCGACCGCTCTCCACCAACGCAGCGCGATCCCCAAGATAATTTTGATTTTTCTCATTGTCAGACCGTGTCACTAGTTGTTCGGATGGAACTACCGTCAGTTTCGGAGTTAACCATCGGACTTTCGGCGCCGAAACTTTGCTTCGAGTTGAATTGCGACTGCCTAACCTCTTTTTATCAACTCGTCGGCGGGCACGAGTAGACTGGTCAATTGGGGCAATGTCTGGATATGGTGACTTGCTGCCTGTGCACGGTGCATGACAATTGCAAGTTGCTCGACGAGCAGGGAGGAATGTCCATGTTTCGTAAACTCGTGATTGGCGCGCTAGGCGCCATGGCTGTCTTGTTCTCGACTACGGCATTCGCGCAAGGCACTGCGGCAGACGCTAAGACCATGCTTGAAAAGACGGTTGCGGCCATCAAAGCCGATAAGGCCAAGACGCTCGACCAGATCAACAATGGCGAAAACGGCTTCCTTGTTGGCGACCTCTATCCGTTCTGCTTCAATCTCAGTGACGGACTCCTCGTCGCGATTGGCAATCCCAACGTTAAGCGGTTGCTCGGCAAGGATGCGAGGACATTTAAGGACCCTACGGGCGACGTGTATGGTCCACGGCTCTATGACGCGGCAAAAGAGGGCCAGGTCAATGAGGTCAGCTACATGTCTCCCAAGGCCGGCGCTGACAACACGTGGGTGCCGAAGGCGAGCTTCATTACCGCGGTCGCCGGCCTGGGATGCGGCGTCGGTTACTACAAGTAGTCCGACCAAACCAACCGTTATATGGGCGCCGGGCTTGTCACGTCTGCTACCTTGTCCGCGATCACTAAGAACCGGCGCACATGGCAAGCCTGCGCGGATAACCGGATCCCGCTGTTAGCTGCCCCTGGATTCTCGGCCACGCGATCGGCGCGAATGGGTCCAAGTGCGACTTCGCCGATGCGATTGCGAGCACAACGAGCCATGCGCACACGCTCCGGAAAAGCGCTCTAAAGGATACTGTCCAACGCCTTGGCAAGCCTCGCGACCGCGCCTTCGACGTCATGCAGTTTGTCCAGGCCAAATAATCCGACGCGGAAGGTCTTGAAGTCTTCAGGCTCGTCGCATTGAAGGGGAACGCCGGGCGCGATCTGCAGGCCGGCATCGGCGAATTTCTTGCCGGACCGTATACCGTCGTCGTCGGTATAGCTGACCACGACGCCCGGAGCCTCAAAACCTTCGGCCGCCACGCTTCTGAAACCCTTGGCACCCAGCAGTGCGCGAACCCGCGTGCCGAGTTCAACCTGCTCCGCTCTCACCTTGTCGAAGCCATATGCCTCGGTTTCCTTCATGACGTCGCGCAACGTCGCGAGACTATCCGTGGGCATCGTGGCGTGGTACGCGAACCCGCCGTTCTCGTAGGCTTCCATAATCTGCAGCCACTTGCGAAGATCGCAAGCGAAACTGGTGCTGGTTGTTGCGTCGATTCTTTCGCGGGCGAGAGGGCTGAGCATGACCAGTGCGCAGCATGGTGATGCGCTCCATCCCTTTTGCGGTGCGCTGATCAGGACATCGACGCCGCTGGCCTGCATGTCGACCCAGATCGTGCCGGAAGCGATGCAATCCAGTACAAACATGCCGCCGACGGCATGAACCGCGTCGGACACCGCGCGCAAATAGGCATCAGGCAGCATCATCCCGGATGCGGTTTCGACATGTGGCGCGAAGACCAGATCCGGTTTGTTCTCCCTGATCGCAGCAACCACTTCTTCAATCGGCGGCGGCGCATAGGCGGCCTGCCTTCCTTGTTCGACCGGGCGCGCCTTCAACACTATCGATTCCGACGGAATACCGCCCATGTCGAAAATCTGCGACCAGCGAAAACTGAACCAGCCATTGCGAATTACCAGACACTTCCTGTGCGTCGCGAACTGTCGGGCGACGGCTTCCATGCCGAAAGTCCCGCTACCCGGAACGATAACGGCCGAGTGCGCGTTGTAGACTTTTTTCAGGGCGCCGGAAATATCCCGTACGACTCCCTGAAAAAGCTGCGACATATGGTTGATGGATCGGTCGGTGTAAACGACTGAATATTCGAGGAGTCCCTCGCGGTCGACATCGGGGAGTAACCCTGGCACGTTCACCTCCGGTATTAGACGAATAACAGGATAGAAAACAGATTCTAACGAAAGCCACCTGCACTGGCATCGGTCGAGACGTCCCGTTACCTATCCGGCATCCGCCGCGGCTATCTTCGCGCGAAACGGGCAAGTTATTGCCGCTCGTCCATACCTGGAAAATCTGTCGAGACAAAGGAGGCACGGAGGAGACAGAACTAGATATAAACCCTTAGTCCTGCGATGCAAGGCAATGGACGAACACCGCCCAATTCAGGTGTTTCAACCAAATATCACCACAATTACATTAACAACCTCTATCGCACAGTCGATAGTATTGTGGAAATAACTACTCATAGCCGGATATAGCACCTACGTCACGCTCACTTTCCGCATGCATCCCGCTCCGATGCTACCCGCCACAACCTGCTGCCGGCCAGGCGCCCGGCAATGCCATTTCTAACAGGTGAAATCGGGTAGCCGTTGGTGGCGATCGCTTCTTGCGATCCTGCGGCCTGCGGCCTGCGCGCGTTAGCGTCGTCGGCGCGTCCCTCGCCAACGCTCGGCGCTCGTGCCGGGCGTCTGAGGAATCAGAACATTTCGCGGCAGACCGGCAGTCCCACACAGGAGGCAATATGCGCATAGGTGTTCCGAAGGAGATCAAGAACCACGAGTATCGCGTCGGTCTCACGCCGTCTTCCGTGCGCGAGATCGTCGCGCATGGACACAGCGTGGACGTCGAGACAGGCGCTGGCGCAGGCATCGGCGCAACTGACGACGCGTACCGGGCCGCGGGTGCGCAGGTTGCGCCCAGCGCAGAAGCGGTGTTTGCCGCTGCCGACATGATCGTCAAAGTGAAAGAACCTCAGGCGCCCGAGCGCGCGATGCTGCGCCGGGGACAGATTCTTTTCACGTATTTGCACCTCGCGCCGGACCCCGAACAGTGCGCCGATCTCGTTCGAAGCAACGCGGTCTGCATCGCCTATGAGACCGTCACGCAACGCGGCGGCGGACTGCCGCTGCTTGCGCCCATGTCCGAGGTTGCGGGCCGCATGTCGATTCAGGCTGGCGCGTTCAGCCTGGAACGCGCGCACGGTGGCAAGGGCATCCTGCTTGGCGGCGTGGCGGGTGTGCCCCCCGCGAAGATTGTGATTCTCGGCGCCGGCGTGGTCGGCACCAATGCCGCGCAGATGGCTGTCGGCACGGGTGCGCAGGTCGCCGTGCTCGACCGCAATGTCGATGCGCTGCGACGCATGGACCGGTTGCTGGGCGCACGCGTGATCACCGTGTATTCGAATCAGGACAACATCGAACGACACGTGCTCGATGCCGACCTGGTGATCGGCGGCGTGCTCGTGCCCGGCGCCGCCGCGCCCAAACTCGTCACGCGCAAGATGGTTGATGCGATGAGCCCGGGCTCCGTCATCGTCGATGTCGCGATCGACCAGGGAGGATGCTGCGAAACCGCGAAGCCTACCACTCACGCGGACCCCACGTACAAAGTTGGCGAAGTCGTCCACTACTGTGTCGCCAACATGCCTGGCGGTGTGCCGCGCACGTCCACTTATGCATTGAATAACGCGACGCTTCCGTTTGTTCTGCAAATCGCGGACCAGGGCTGGCGCAAGGCGCTTACTCTTGACGAACATTTGCGTCGAGGTCTGAATGTCGCGTTCGGTAAAGTGACCTGTCCCGAGGTCGCCGAAGCACTGGGCTACACTTGCGAAGACGCAGGTGCCATCGCCGCTGAATCGTAAAGACATCGAGACGAAGCGCGCGCCTTGGAAAAGGCGCGACTGCTAATTGTGTCCATCCCCGAGCACGATTCTGTGGATATTGGTCGGATACACCCAGTCGCGCGCTTGCCGCTCGATGAGATCCATAAATGCGAGGGGACCACTGCAGTAGATCTGAGTGTTTGCATGCGCCGGGCGCATTGCGTGAGAGGTTGTCTGCTCCACTCGCGCGGCGTCTAAACCAAAATGGCGATGGACCTTGCCTTTGCTTGCAAGCGCATCAAGTTCTTCCCGAAAGACTGCACGTTCAGGTGAACGAGCGAAGTTGTGCAGTTCGAACATTTGACCGGCCAACGCAAGTCGATTTGCGATTCCCGCGATCGATGCCGTGCCGACGCCACCAGCAAAAAGTATCGAGCGTACGCGGCTGTCCAGAATAACTGCAGGACTCCGTGGCGTTCCGACAAACGCTTCGTCTCCTTGACTCAACGAAACGTCAGCTGCTTTTTTGTTTGTGTCGCCGTCATCTTGTCGCACGGCGATTACATATGCACGCGGGCGAGACGTAGAACGGCACAAGGGATAAATTCTTTCCCTATTGATGACGTTGTTGAGAACAAGTGTGACGCAAGCTCCATCGTCAAACGACGGAAGCTCCCGTTGGGACCTGGCTTGAAGTTCAACGGCATGGTAATTCTCAGCGAGTTGCCATTTGCGTGTAACGATGACTGACAGGAGGTTGTCGTGCATGTCTTCTCCAACAGGACCTTCGTCGTCCGGAATCGGAAGTTCGTCGGTGTACGGATTGCGTGAGACAGCCGGTCCAGGAAATCGTTGGAAGGATGTCTGAATGTCTGGTTCAGATTAGGGCGGACGATATTCACCAGCAAGGCGTGTAACGCGAATATCACTTATATGACTGCGCTGATAGTGTTCTGCACCATACCGCGCACGCGTTTCGCACTTGCGTCACCGATCAGAATCGCATGGGCGCAAATCGGGTTGAACCGTGCAAGCGCCAAACAAAGTGGCCGGTCCAATGGTCAGTTCATTTCGGGAGTACGCATATCAGAACACCTGACGGCTTCGAGTTAGGCAGCACGTCCCCAACGGCACGCGAAGGTCCTGCCTATGGTGTGGAAGCCGGAAACATCAGCTCGAACAGCGCCTTCGTCCGGGGCGTGAGGTTCGCTGGGTCGGGGCGCAGCATGTCATCCTCAGCAACGAGCACCTTCCCATAAACGGCCTCGAATATCCGCTTTACCGCACCATCGCTCCCGACCTCACGGTCGTAGCCAGGAGCGAAGCCAACCAGTTGATAGCCGGCACGTTCCAACGCAATCTGCATGTGCGGCACTTTCAGGGTCGCCATCGTGTAGATGAACTCGGCGCCGCAGGTACGACTGATGCGCTCAGTACCGGCCATGCAGCTGAGAGCCACCTTCGAGCCACGGTGCTCCGGCGCCACAATCAGTAGTCGCCCATAGATCGACAGGGCGTCGGGCTCACGCTCGTAAGACCACATGCCAACGCTCTCGCCGGCGAACTTGATCACCAGGACGAAGATATCCCGTTCAACCTCATCCGCAAGGAAGGTCTTGTCGAGATAGAACTGTTCCCGGATGTAGCAACTGCCGGCGCCAATCCCAATGTCTGGATGCCATTGCTGGACTTTCGTCGTGAGCTCTGGGATTTCGCTGCGGCTCAGCTGCTCGAACGCATACCCGGCGGGCAGCGCAATGAGATTATTCAATTCTGTGACGGTCGCCCACCTCATGTTTGGTCTCCTTCTGTTTGAAGTGCCTGACGTTGAATCGCGGCGAGTTTGCGTCGACTGTTTTCGTAGCGCCGCCTAACTTGTTATAAATCACGTGAACAGAATCGACAAATCGCCCAAGGTCCCCTTTGCGCTCCAAACTCAGTGCGACGAGACATAAGTTGCATCGGCGAACGCTACCGGGACAGCAAAGCTCTCACGCATACGCTTCGTCTCTGCGGCCGGCGTCAACCCAAACAGTCGTTTAAATTCCCTGCTGAACTGGGACGGGCTCGTGTAACCCACAGCGTGACCCGCTGCTTCCGCGGTCAAGTCCTGGCGCACCATCAGGAGGCGAGCCTGATGCAGACGCGTCGACTTCACGTACTGCATCGGCGAGACCTGTGTGATTGCCTTGAAGTGACTGTGGAAACTCGGAATGCTCATACCCGCCTCGTCGGCCAGTCGCGCGACGTCGAGGGATTGCGCATAGCTTGCATGGATCAGGCGGAGTGATCGACCTATCCGGCCGAACTGTCCTCGCATCGCCAACGCCTCGCGCATCGAGCTCCCCTGGGCTCCGGTGAGCACCCGGAAATACAGTTCACGCAGCAACCCGGGGCCCAACACTACAGCTTCGAGTGGCCGATGCATCGCCTCGAGAAAGCGCAACACGGACGTCTGCATTGCGTCATCCATCGGCGTCGACATCATGCTCTGAGGCGCTTGCACGCACTCCGTTACGCCTTCGCGGTCGATCTGCTCCGCCAGTTCGGCGGCCAATGTGAAATCGAGGTGCAGGTACAGCGCGAGCAGCGGGCGCTCCTCGCTCGCATCGGTCTCCATGCTGAACGGCACAGGCACGGACACGGCGAGGTAGTGACGCTCATCGTACAGATAGAGCTGGCCGCCGAAGTAACCTCGCTTGCCGCCCTGACAGACGATTACGATGCCGGGGTCGTACAGAACCGGCGTGCGCGACAGTGGCCGGTTCGAACGCAGGATGCGCACGCTCGGCAGTGCCGTCAGGTTGTAGCCCTCGTCCGGCGCTAACGCGCGTAGCAGGGCCACCATGCGTTTCTGGCTTCGGGAAGATCGGTCCGGATGCCGAATCAGGGTGCTTATCCTGTTCATGGGCTCATAGTTTTATGCAAGAAAGTCAGCGAAACGCGGCTTCCTTTGCCTGGTTCGTCAGACTAGTATGCACTCTCCAATCGACATCCGGGAGAAGCTTCAATGGCATCCAGCAAAACTCTGCTCATCACTGGCGTCAGCAGCGGCTTTGGTCGCGCGCTCGCACAAGAAGCGCTGGCGGTGGGTCACAAAGTCATCGGTACGGTGAGAAGTGCGCAGGCAAAGCGCGATTTTGAGTCTCTCTCCGCGAATGCCGCCTGGGGACGTGTGCTCGACGTGACCGACTTCGACGCGATCGACGGTGTCGTCGCGGAAATCGAGGCGAGCGTCGGACCCATCGATGTGCTGGTCAACAATGCCGGCTACGGCCACGAGGGCATCATGGAAGAATCGCCTCTGTCGGAGATGCGCCAACAGTTCGATGTGAACGTATTTGGCGCGGTCGCCATGATGAAGGCCGTCCTCCCCTTCATGCGCGTACGCCGCCGCGGCCACATTCTGAATATCACGTCGATGGGCGGCTACATCACCATGCCTGGCATCGCTTACTACTGCGGGAGCAAATTCGCACTGGAGGGCATCTCCGAAGCACTTGGCAAAGAGGTCAAGCCGTTCGGCATTGCGGTGACAGCCGTGGCGCCGGGCTCGTTCCGCACGGATTGGGCGGGCCGCTCGATGACGCGCACGCCCCGCTCGATTTCAGATTACGACGATATCTTCGACCCCATCCGCAAAACCCGTGAGGAAAAAAAGCGGCAAGCAATTGGGGGACCCCATGAAAGCAGCGCGTGCGATGCTCGCCGCCATTGCCGCGGATCATCCGCCCGCGCATCTTTTGCTCGGTAGCGATGCACTCGGACTCGTGCGCGGCAAGCTGTCGGCATTGGAGGATGAGATCGGTGCGTGGGAGGCTGTTACGGTCTCGACGGACAACTAGATCGTTGTGATTCTTCGCAGCATGGGGCGCAAGAGTCATTGCGACCGCCGCCCCACTTTCGCGGCTTACCGCTTCGCCACCGTTCGCTTAGCTCTTGAGCCGATACCCCGTCTTGAAGATCCACGCCACGATCGCCATGAACACGGCGAGAAAGAGTGCGGTCATGGCAAGGCTCACACCGACGTGCACATCCGCGAGCCCATAAAAGCTCCAGCGAAATCCGCTCACCAGATAAACGATCGGATTAAACAGCGTCACGACCTTCCAGAACGGCGGCAGCATATTGACCGCATAAAAGCTTCCGCCAAGAAACGTCAGCGGCGTGATGATCAGCAGCGGCACGAGTTGCAGCTTCTCGAAACTGTCCGCCCAGATACCGATGATGAACCCGAGCAGACTGAACGTCACCGCAGTGAGCACCAGAAACAGAATCATCCAGAACGGGTGCTGCACTTGCAGCGGCACGAATAGCCCCGCTGTCGCCAGAATGATCAGCCCGAGCAGAATCGATTTGGTGGCCGCCGCGCCCACATAGCTCACCACGATCTCCAGATACGACACCGGGGCCGACATCAACTCGTAGATCGTGCCGGTAAAGCGCGGAAAGTAAATCCCGAACGACGCGTTCGAAATGCTTTGCGACAGCAGCGACAACATGATTAGACCCGGCACGATGAACGCGCCGTAGCTGATGCCGTCCACTTCCTTGATGCGCGAGCCGATCGCCGCGCCGAACACGACGAAATACAGCGAGGTCGAAATCACCGGCGCGATGATGCTCTGCATCAGGGTGCGCCAGGTGCGCGCCATCTCGAACTTGTAGATCGCGCGAATTGCGTAGATGTTCATTGGTTACCCCGAAGCAGATTGACGAAGATTTCTTCGAGCGAACTTTGCGTGGTATGCAGGTCCTTGAAGCGAATGCGCGCATCGTCGAGTGCCTTCAGGAGCGCGATGATGTCGGTGCGGCCCCCCTCGCCTTCGTACGTATAGATCAGCTCGTTGCCGCCCTTCGCGACGTCGAGTCCATAACCGGCGAGCGACGGCGGCACCTGCGCGAGCGGGCTCTCCAGTTGCAGCGTCAACTGCTTCTTGCCGAGCTTGCGCATCAACTCCGTTTTCTCTTCGACCAGCATGATCTCGCCGCCGCTGATCACGCCGATACGATCGGCCATCTCCTCGGCTTCGTCGATATAGTGCGTGGTAAGAATGATCGTCACGCCGCTCGCCGTCAGCGAACGCACCATCTTCCACATGTCGCGCCGCAATTCGACGTCGACACCGGCCGTGGGTTCGTCGAGGAACAGCACGCGCGGTTCGTGCGAGAGCGCCTTGGCGATCAGCACGCGGCGCTTCATGCCGCCCGAGAGCGTGATGATCTTGCTGTCGCGCTTTTCCCATAGCGACAGGTCACGCAACACCTTTTCGATGTACGCGGGATTTTTCGGCTTGCCGAACAGCCCGCGGCTGAACGAGACCGTCGCCCAGACGGTTTCGAAGGAGTCGGTGGTCAACTCCTGCGGCACGAGGCCGATCAGCGAGCGCGCGCCGCGATAGTCCGCCGCGATGTCGAGGCCGTCCACCGTCACACTGCCTTCGCTAGCTCTGACAATGCCGCAGATAATGCTGATCAGCGTGGTCTTGCCCGCGCCGTTCGGGCCGAGCAACGCGAAGATTTCTCCACGGTTGATCGCCAGATTGATGTTTTTAAGTGCATGAAAACCTGTGGCATAAGTTTTCGACACGTTCGTGATCGAGACGATTGGCTGCATGGAATCGACGATGGCAGACACCGTTGTTTGATTGATAGGAGTGGTGCTAAAACAGCACTGCTACCGCAATGTAATGGAAAGTGCGAAAGCGTGCACCGCCTTGAGGCGGCGTACCGGAAACCCGTAGGATCGGAATCACGCGCGCACGGGCACGGCGTCGTGGCCAGGTGCGCAAATGAAATGCTCTGTTGCGGGAATCGCGCTATTGGCGGGGCACGGCAGGTATCGGATAGGGGCCGCGGCCGTTACGGCTCGGCACACACAAAACTGCTGGCGAGATTGAGATTGCCCTTGCCGCTATAGCGCGGAAACAGCGGGTAACGGCACAAGGGACGCGAACGTCCGTTGCTTGCCGCCGCGATATCCACCGCTGTGAGCGTTTCGGGCGACGCGCCGTGCGTGACCCAGTTATCGAGCGCGCTCAGCAGATCCACCGAAGGAATGAACACGCCGCTGCCGTGCTGAAATCCCGGCACCATGTACAGCCGCATGAAACCGTTCACCTGGTCGCTGCCGAAGCGATCGACCAGCGCGTCATAGTAAGCAATCGTCTGGTTCGGGCTGATGACTTCGTCCGCGAGACCGTGCAGCGTGATGAGCTTGCCGCCGCGCGCGATGTAGCGCGTGAGGTCGGTGCTCATCGCGCCGATCGTCTGCGATAACGCGATCAGTTGTGCCCGATATTTGCCCGGGTGTTGCGGGTCGAACCTGAGCGAGTCGAACGCCGCATCGCGCGCGACGAAATACCGGACATAGCCGTCGCCTTGTGCGAACAGGTAGCCGTTGGCGAAGTACGTCGGCGTCGGCAAGTGCTCTGGCTGGTGTCCGAGGCCGAGCATCCCGGTCAGATGCGTGCCCTGAAAAATGTTGTAGCCGGAATACCCGGTGACGTCCCATGCCAGCTTGTAAGGCAGGGATAGCCCGTCACGCATCACGAGCAAGGTGGAGAGTTGCGCGTCCGTGAGGCAGTCATCGTGGGAAGGCGCGCGTCCGGCGCAGCGCAACGATTCGATGATCTCCGCTTCGTGCTCACGGCATGCGGCGACGTCGCTGACAATACCGTCCGCGGCACCGTCGAGCCGGTCGCACACGGCTAGCGTTCGCTGGTACACGTGCTCGAGCAGCAACGGCGGAATGAAGCCGCCGGGCGCCGCATATTCGGCATGGCCGAGCTTCACGCCGAGCAGACGCACGCCGGAAAAGTTAAGCGCGGGCGAATTGGCGATCACGCCGTCGTAGTCGTCGGGATAGCGCTGCATCACCGTGTAGCCTTCACGGCCGCCCGTGGAACCGCCCGCAAAATACATTCGCTGCGGCGGCCGCCCGTACGCGCGTGCAATCAGGGCGAGCACGGCGTCGTGCGTTTTCTTCAGATGCGCATAGCCAAAGTTGACGACCGCCTCATCGACCAGACCGAACACCGCGTGCGATGAATCACCCACATGCCCCGAGTCGTCGCCGAAGGTCGCATAACCTTGCGCAAGCGGCGCGCGGTTCGGTGAAAACGGCATCACGCCGGTGCCGCTCACCACCACGCCGTTATAACCGCCGCCGCCAATCTGCAGCGCACGGCCGTTCCAGCGGCGCGGCAGATTCAGATCGAAACGGATATCGGGCGTGGTGGGCGTAAGCCCCTTGATGCGGCCGGTGATACGGCAGTACTCGCCGCCCTGCTGATTGCCGGGCGCAGTGGCGCCCACCATCGCCGCGCTTTCGATCTGCGCGCCGGCCGTCGGCAACGCAATCAGTTCCGGCGGCAGCACGGCGCCGGCGAATTCCGCGCAGCGCATGGCGAGCGGCGCTTCATTGGGCGCGGCGAGCGCCGGGTGAGCGGCGAGCCACAACATGGCGCCGAGGAAGCGGATTGCCGCGCGCGCATCTCCGATCACACGCCCGCGGCGTCCGCCTGAACTCATCCGTAGCCCGCGCCATGGGCGGGCGCACCCGCCTGCTGCCCCTTCCAGCCATGCCAGCCGCGCGCGATCATCAGCAAGGCGCCAATGGCGACGAGGTCACCGCCCAAGCCGATCAACACGCCGCGAAAGCCATGAAACGTATGCGGCGTCGCCGTATCGACGATCAGCGACACCAGCGTGCCCGCAACGAAACACACGAGTCCCGTGCGGCCGACCGTCACCACGGCGGGCAGCCGCTGTGCGAGCCGCGCAATGCTGCCCATGCGCACGAACTGCGCGGCGAGCCAGGCGATGACGATGAAATTGATCACGCGGTCGGGAGAAAGATTCTGTTTAAACGTGCCGGGCAACGGTTGCGTCAGCACGAAGAGCTTGACTATAGCAAACGCCAGCACCGCAATGGCCGCGCCCCACGTGAACCACCGCGCGGTACGGGTGGCGTGAAAACGCTCGCTGACGGGTTGCACCCGGCAGAGAATGCCGAGCACCAGCATCAGTTGCCATGCAAACGGATTGAAAGCCCAGTCGGCCACGTCGTCGACGCTGAACAATGCGGCCAGCGGCCGCGCGAGCGCCCAGACCGCCATGCTCGATCCCAGCGCCACGAGCGGCGCGCGGCGCGCGAGCGGCACGACGACCGGCACGCACAACGCGAAGATCACGTACATGGGCAACACGCTCGACAGATACGGCTGGCGCCGCAGCAGCACGATATCGAACGCCGCGCGCAGCGGCCGGTCCGCAAAGGGCAGCCAGCCGGTCAGGTCGACCATCGCACGGTTCAGATGCAGCGCCGCGAGCACGGCGCCGGAAAGCAGCGTCAAGACCGCCGTCAACAGGTAGGCGCGATAGATCTCCCAGCAGCGCCTGATAAAGCGCATCTTCGCCGCGTTCTCGCCACCGCGCGCGAGCACCGCCGTGTATGCCGCCGCCGACGCATAGCCGCCGAGGAACACGAACACTTCGGCTGAATCGCATAACGCATAGGCGTGCAACATCAGATGCGAGAGCGTGCTGCCCGGCATGTGGTCCAGCACGATGACGATCAGCACGACGCCACGAAAGAAATCCACTTCGATCGAGCGCCCTCCAAGGGGACCTCCTCCGGGGCGGCTGCGACGGATTTCCATTGAGATTCTCGCAGGAAGGCGCACGCATTCGGCACGCCATTTTCATAGGAACGGCACGGCGGTAAAACGTTCCCGCCGATGCCGCCACTGACAATTGCCGCGTGCCGACAACCTGCTTCGATGTTGAAATCGCGTGGCAGAAAACTGAAATCAAGCTGTCGGCATGCAGTAATACTGATTTATTGCGTCTGCCATTCGCGGCAAGATTTGCGGATTCTGAACGTCACACGCGAATGCAATCGGTCATGACTGCGGAAAAAAATCGCCAAATACGAAGCGCGGTTTTTTTCGCTTTTTTTCATCGTAGGATGGCTTCATGCGCCTTGGAAGACGACCACATGGAATACAGAATTGCGGGCTTCGACGGGTTGCGCGCAATCGCAGTCCTGATGGTATTTTTTCAGCACCGGCTGTTTGGCGACATCGGAGAAATCGGTCATCTCGGCGTGTGGATTTTCTTCGCGCTGAGCGGCTTTCTGATTATCGGCATTCTCTGCGCGCAACGCACGCGGATCGAAACCGGCGCGAGCGGATTCGCGGCTGAATTAAGGCGTTTTCTGTTTCGCCGCACTTTACGCATCTTTCCGATTTACTACCTGATGCTGGCAGTGTCGTGCGTGCTGATGGCATTCGGCCTGGCCAATCCTGAGCTGGCGAGCGGCATGCCGTTTCACTTCGCCTATCTGTCGAACATCTGGATCGGCTTCGTGCTGCATTATTGGCCGGGACGTTACTCGCATTTGTGGAGCCTCGCCATCGAAGAGCAGTTTTATCTCGTGGTTGCGCCGCTCCTGTTGCTGCTTGCCGCGCGCTGGCATCGCGCGGCGTGCGTCGTGATCGTCGCGGCCGGTCTGGTTTCGCTGCTGGCGATGCGCGCGTGGCATTGGCAGGACATCACGATCTACACGCACCCGCTCGCCAACTTCTGGCTGCTGGGGTTGGGTGGCGTCGGCGGCCTGATGATCGCCGGAAAAGCGGGCCGCTTGCGCGCTTGGCTCGGGCACGGCGCGACGCTTTTCGCATTGAGTCTGACCCTGGTGGGTTTGTGCGCGACCGAGCCGAGATGGAGCCAGGTGAACGATCCCGCGCTGTTCACGGCGGTCAGCGCGTTATACGGCGTGTGTATCGCGGCGCTGGTGTGTTCGATTGCCTGCTGCCGCAATACCGTCGTAACCGGTTTGCTCGAAACCCGCTGGCTGGCCGGCTTCGGGCGTATCAGCTATGGCTTTTATCTGTATCACAACCTGATCCCCGATCTCACCCGCAACCATCGCGCCGTGGCACTCTTCGGCGGCACGGTGCCGATGTGGGCGCACGCCGCGGGTATCGCCGGGTCGTTTGCGATTTCACTGGCGATGGCGATGGTGTCATGGCGGCTGATCGAGGAACCGATTCTTCGGTTAAAGACGCGGCGCGCGCCGGAGCATGCCGCCCATCCCGCTCAGGTGCAAGCGCCTGCCACATCGGACGTAGTTTAACGCAAGCACGCCTTACGTTTTTCTTACGGATATCGCAAGCCAGGGCACGGTATCATGCGGCCTCAACTGGCCGGCCGCTTCCAGCCTTGCGCAACACGCGGGCACTGAACTGGTCGAACGACAACAACACGCCATCAGCCACGACGTCCGGTTCCTCCGGGCCGCGCGGCCGGCTCGCGGATTCCAACGATGTCGCATTTCACTCTCGCCGACGGCGTGCTCGGCGCAAGCCTGCAGGTACTCGACTTTTACGCGTTGCTCGGCATCGCCGCCGCGCTCCTGCTTGGCGGGATGGTCAAGGGCGTGGTCAGCATCGGCGTGCCGCTCGTGGCGATGCCGATTCTCAGCCACTTCCTGCCGATCAAGGCAGCGGTTCTGCTGCTGTCGATGCCGATCATCCTCGGCAATATCCCGCAGGCACTCGAAGGCGGCGAGCTATGGCAAACGGTCCGGCGCATCGGCGCGCCGCTGATCGGCACGGTGATCGGCAATATCGTCGGCGTGGCGGTGTTGGTCTCGCTCGCGCCGCATCGCGCGCAGGCGGCGGCCGGCGCTCTGTTGATGGTCGCCGCGCTGCTGTTGCTGGCCTCGCCGCGGCTGACGCTGTCGCCGACGTGGGCCAAGCCGGTGGGCGTCGGACTGGGATTCGGCGCTGCATTGATGGAGAGCATCGCGTCGGTGCCGGGACCGTTGCTGGCCATGTATCTGATCGCCACCGGTGCCACGGGTAAAGCGTTCACGAAGCAGATTGCCATCATTCTGGTGGTGTCGATCCTGACGCTGGTCGCGACATTCAGCGGCGGCGCGCATGCCAGTTGGACCGACCTGGTGATTTCGGCGTGCGCAAGCGTGCCGGTGATTGTCGGCATGCTGCTGGTGCGGCCATTGCGAGACAAGCTGCCGCCCGCGGTGTTTCGGATTCTGGTGCTGGTGTTCGTGCTGGCCGCTGCGGCGCAGATGATCTGGAAGTCCGGGGTTTTATAAGTTTTCTTCCCGCAACGCTTATTCGAAATCGAATTGGCGATATTGTTCGAATTCCGAAATATATAACAGCGCCATATACGCATTCTCAATGCGGGTGTTCATCAACCTCAATCTTGGGCTGATGTGCGACGGGCCTCTTCGGGCCCGTTCGCATCATCGCCACTTTCTCTCAGGTCCCACTGTTTTTATTACCGATACTGGCCTGCATCGGTTTGGTCCTCCTCTACTAAACACAGCCCTTACACAATCTTTCCACGCAAACTCAGGCAGCGGTGCGCCGCTTCTGCGCGACTTGCGCTTCGCTCGCGAGCTTTTCGAGGAGCTTCGTCACGCGTTTCCGCTGGCTGGCAACCAGTTCGTACGATCCTTCCAGCGCACGAATGCGCTTTTCCCAATACTCGTGGTCGAGCGCATAGGCCCCGCCAGACGCATCCTTACGCGTCACGTACTCGACCACGCTCTCGAAATGTTGCAACTGGCTGTCCACCAGACTGGCCGGCTGCCTCGCGCCGCGTTGCGCGGACGGTTGCCTGTTTATGCCGCTCATCGTTCACACCCCGTGAATTACCTGCTGGCCAAGCGAAACCTTCACGCCTTGACTCCGCAAAAAGCGGATCGGCGCTCTTTTGCGCGCAGCTGCGATTCCAGTCCGGGGTGGCGCTCAACAATTTGCCGCGCCGTCGGCGAAAGCGATCTGCATCTAATCATGTAACGTTAACGCAGGTTTTTTGTTAGGCTTTACCGTCCGTCTCAAAATTTCACGACGGCACGTGAAAATGCGCGCAAAACGCGTCATTCTTACCGGATTTGCAGTCCCCGCACGCAGCAACTGATTCATGAACCAGCGCACCCTGCCGCAACACCTGGCCGCGGCCGCCGCGGCGAATTCGCGCTCCGTCATTTCGACGAGCCGTTTCAGCACGCACGGCATGACGCCAGGCGAGCAATTTCTGGCCTGGCGCCAGCGCGTGGGTCATGTGGTCGACGCGCCGCCGTCGAAGGCGCAGGTCGCCCAGGGATTTCGCGGGGAAATCGATTTATATGCGGTCGGCGGGATGGTTTTGACCGACTGCAGCACCGATTCCATGCTGCTGGAACGCTCAGTGGCACGCGTGTCCACGGATTCGCGGCGCGACTATGTATTTCAGCTCTTCGTGGAAGGGGAAGTCGGCCACGTAACCGGCATGCACAAGAAACGCAGCGCGCCGGGTTCGGTGCAAGGCATCGTCGCGTTCGATCTGAATCAGCCGTTTCGCGTCGAACGCCCCGAATGCCGCCTTCTGAGCCTGTTCGTACCGGCAGCGGTGGTCGATGAAGCATTGCGCGACGGCACGTCGCTGCACGGCCGTATCGTCCCGCAAGGCTCGCCGCTGACCGGTCTCATACTGGATCACATGACGGCGCTCGTGCGCGACATGCCCCGGCTCGACCCGGCCAGCGCCATCGACGCATTACAGGCGGGTGCGCAGTTGCTGGTGGCCGCGTTTCGCAAGGAGGCGCGCCTGACCGGCACGGGCCGAGCCGCGCTGCAGGCTGCGGTTATGGGCCGGGTGCGCCGCTATATCGAGGCCAATCTGCACCAGGGCGACCTCACGCCGGGCGGCGTGGTCGACGCGCTGCAGCTGAAACGCGCGACGATTTATCGCTGGTTCGAGCACGAAGGCGGCCTCGGCGCCTATATCCGCCACCGCCGTTTGCGGGAAGCGGCGGACGAACTAGTCCGTTTTCCGCATCTTCAGGTGACGGAAATCGCGTACGGACTCGGCTTTCAGAGCCCGTCCGATTTCACGCGCGCATTTCGCCGAGCCTTCGACATGAGTCCGCAGGACATGCGCGCCCGCGCCTGGGAACTGCAGCTAGGCAAGCTCGTGGCCTAATGCTCAGGCGGGCGGCTGCGAGCCGTAGGTGACGTGCGCGCCGGCTGACGTTTTCTCCGGAAATCCCTTTAGCGCGCAGAGCGTGAGCAGCGTCGCGCCGATCAAATACCACGCGGGAACCATCGGGTCGCCGGTCTGGTTGATGAGCCACGTCACCAGAAACGGCGAAAATCCGCCGAACAGGACCACGCCGAAGCTGTAGATCACCGACATGCCGACCGCGCGCCGCTCCGCCGGGAATGCTTCCAGCATCAGCACCGAATTGGCGCCGGCGTTGTTGACCGCCAGCGCCACATAAGCCGTGATGATGACAAGCGCGGCGAGATCGCCGGCACCGTGGGTCAGCGCCCAGAAAACCGGCCAGGCCGTCACCAGAGATGCCGCCAGCGATGCGTATTGCAGCGTCTTGCGGCTCGCGAGCCGGTCAGCCGCATACCCAACGAGCGGCGTCACCACCAGAATCACGATGCCCGAGAGGCAGGCCGTCAGCAGGCTGATCGCCGCCGGACGGTGCAATGTACGGACCAGGTAGGCCGGCATGTAGAACACGGTGAGATAGATGCTCACTGACGGCGCCGCCATCATCAGGATGCCGCAGACGAGCGGGCGCGTGTGCTCAGCGAACATGCGCCGCGGACTGAGCCGGGTGCGCCGTTGCGGCGCACCCGCCGGCATATGGCGGCGCAGATACCAGCCAACCGGGCCGATCAGCCCACCCAGCACGAACGGCACGCGCCAGCCCCACGCATGCATGGCGGCGGGCGACAGGAGCGCCGTGGTGGCCGCGCCAACCAGCGCGGCGACGAACGCCGCCGCGCCCTGGCTCGCCCCGCGCCAGCTCACCATGAAACAGCGGTTCCGGTAGCCCGCCGACTCCATCAGCGAGGCGGACGCCGGGCCGATCTCGCCCCCTGCCGCGAGCCCCTGCATCAGGCGCGCGAGCACCATCAGCACGGTTGCGGCGGGGCCGATCGCGGCATAGCCGGGCAGGCACGCGATCAGCCACGTGCCGAGCGTCATCAGCGTAAGCGACACGGTGAGGCCCGCTTTCCGGCCGCGGCTGTCGGCAATGTGGCCGATCAGGATCGCGCCAAGCGGGCGCATGGCAAAGCCCGCGCCGAAGGTGGCGAGCGAGAGCAGGAAGGACGACGCGGGATTCGCCGACGGAAAGAAGAGGTTACCAATCGCGACGGCCGCGAAGCTATAGACGGTGAAGTCGTACGCGACGAAGCCATTGCCGATCACGATCGCGGCGATGACACGCCGGAGTTCGGCGCGGGACAGCGGGGCCGCATTGCCGGCAGCACTATGCATGAGTTGCAGTCGACGTATTCGTCGAGGTAGTCAGGAAGGGAGCGGAAAAAAGAAAATCTCTCTTCCTTATCGGTCCGGCGCGGCGCAACTTGAGGTTGCGCGGCGTGCTCGGCCCGGTTCGAGTTCAAGGCCGAATGAGAACACAGTTCCCCGCCGGAACTCAAGGGCGCCGGCGCTGCTACACTTGCGCAACCCCGGCGCCACCACGCTGCACGACGCGGCAACGCCTCTCCTGACACACGCTCCATCTCATGCTTCGATTCGACAACCTCAGCAAGCGCTATGGCGAACGCCTCATTTTTCAGGGGCTCCACTACGACACGGCGTCAGGATGCGTGGCATTGAACGACGAGTCCGGCAGCGGCAAATCGACGTTGCTCGGCATCCTGTCCGGCACGATCGAACCGGACACGGGCGAGGTCTGGCTCGGCGGGCATTCGTTGCGCCGCGCGCCGCTCGCCGCGCAGGCGGTGCTCACCTATGTGCCGGAAGACTGCGTGACGTATTCGGAGCAGACCGGCCGGGCGTTTCTGGACCACGTTGCAGCGGCGAGAAACACCACCGTCATGAGCGATACGCTGGATCTCGCGGAGCGTTTCGGTCTCACGCCCCATCTCGACAAACGCTTTGAACAGATGTCGTTCGGTACGCGCAAGAAGTTTTTCCTCACGTCGGCGGTGCTCGGTGAAACGCAGGTTTTAATCGCGGACGAACCCGTCGGTGGGCTCGACGCCGCCGCACGCGGTGTGCTGGCGGAGCTGTTCAGAAAGCTGGCGCAAACGCGCACGGTGTTTTTCTCGAGCTACGACACGGCCTTTACGGAAGCCTGCGAGGCGCGCAGCGTCGATTTTGCCGGGCTTGGGATGTCCAGCGTTTAACTGCGGCGCCGCCGCGCATCGGGCGGCTCAGTGGACCATCGTCACGGGCGTGACGGTGCGTCTTGCCAGCGAGGCGAGCATCGCCAGCCGCCGGAAGAAGCTCATATGACTGGCGTCGATCACCATCACATCGGGCCGGGACGTTGCCGCGTAGGCCGCGATCGCTTTCGTGCTATGGCCGAATACGCGCTTCCAGTGGTAGGGCACGCCGGCCTCTTCGAGGATGGTGCGCGCGTCGATCAGTGCTTTGAGCATGGTGCGCTTTTCCTGCCGCAGCAGCGAGCTTCGCGTGTGAAACGCGGCCGCGCGCCCTTGATCGACGGGTTCGAGCACTTCCAGCAATTCGACTTCAGTCACGCAGCGTTCGAGGTACATGAACGCCGCAAATCGCGCAGCTTCGGTTGCACCGGCGTGATCGAGCACAGGAATCAATATTCTTAACATCTGGCACTCCCGGCCACTGTCGGTAGTTTGAGCTTAGTCAACGCCGCATTAAAAGCGCGTAAAAGTATTCGCCGTCTACGCGCGGATCGCCGCGGGATTCAGTTCGATATGCAGGATCACGAGCCAGCGCTTCGGGCAGTCCTGTGCGATTTGCAGCGGCTGGGCGCCCTCGCCGCCGGTTTTCACGAAACCCTGCGCACGCGCGAAGCCGAATGCCCGCCGCGCGTCGGCCTGCAGCCACAAGGTCAGCAGTCCGCACGTCACGCAACTGAACAGCCAGCTCGCGTCACTGGGCAGCGGCGTGCCGAGTTGCTGGACGACGTACGTAAAGATCGTCGTGAGCACCTGGTTGGTGACGAAGGCAATGGCGATGACCTTGCACATTCCCCTGAAAATCATCGCGGGTGGCGAAGGCATCATGAGCCGCCATCCTGAGCAGCGAACGTGCGAGCCTCGACGCTTACACTTCCTTGGGTCTGTTTGAAGGCCATGCAGGCTCCAGCAAATTTCGATCTCGTTGCGAGGCGCAACGTCAGTGATGCACTTTACGGATCGCGCCGTAAACACCACGAAGGAATCGCTGGAGCCGACATAAAAATGTCGTGAAAATTGCGGCGAAGGGGTGCCGCCAGGGAGCCGGTCACGCCGGCCGAAGCCGACGTGACGGATAGAGTTGCAGCTAAGGCAATGTGTGGACGGCCGCTTTGCCCAGATACCGTTCGAGTTACCGGACCGGAATCACGAGTTGCTGGCCAGCGAGAATGAGGTTCGGATTGGCCAGATTGTTGCGCTTCTGAATCTCGCGATAGCGTTGGCTGTTGCCGAGCTGCGTAGACGAGATCATGTTAAGCGTGTCGCCCTGCTTCACCTTGTACGCATGTTCGCCTGACTGTGCAGCCGTGGTTTCCGCCTGTTGGCTGATGAAGTACTTGCGCAGCAGATCCAGATACTCCGGCGACTGCCTGACCTTCGCGATCGCCGCGTTCAGGTAGATGAGCAAGCTCTGATCCTGCGTCCGAACGCCAATCTTGTAGGCGATGTTCGAACCATCGAGCTTGGTGACTGCGAATTTCAGGTCCGAGTTCTTGATCGAATCCACCGCGAACGGATAGTCATAGATGAACGCGTCGACACTGCCGCTATCAATGCTCTTGCTGATGAAAGCCGGATCGGAATCATCCTCTTCGATGAACGTCGCATTGGGGAACTGACGCGTCACGAACGCGCGCACATCAGGATCGCCCTTCAGGATACCGACGCGTTTTCCCGCCAGATCGCCAGCCGATCTGATTGCCGATCCGTGACGGACGATCAGCGAGTAACCGAAGTCGTCGATGTAGGGAACGGAGTACACGACACCAGACGGCGTATTGTCGGGGAACGTCAATCCGTCCATTGCAATGTCGACGACGTGATTGCCATTGGAATCCGCCTTGAGCAGTTGCTTCGGCACGCCCTCATAGGTGTCGACCTCATGATGCGTATCCAGAACGATCTGCTTGCCTGCAGTCGTGAATGACGAGTCGGCAAACAGAAGACGGGCAAATTCGACATTGAACCCGTGCGCGCTTCCGCCATTTTCCCCAAAGAACGGCTCACTCGGATTCTGAACCGATACCCGTACCACGCCGTTGTTGATGATCGACTTGAGCGTGTCCTGATCCGGTTTAAAGCTGGCCGGCATCGTGTCTGCCGCTGGATTCTTCGCGGCCGGAGCCGGCTGTGCCAGGTCAATGCCTTGATCGGGTTTGGCGGGCGAAGTGTCACCGGCACTGTTCTGCGCCGTCGAGTTTGTTGCCTGGAATCTTGAAAGGCCGCCTTGCTGGACAAACCATGCGACCGCGATGACAACCAGAAACGCTACAGCGCCAAGTAGTTTTTTCATACGATGGTCCTTGTCTGACTGCCGTTCGTTATTGATCTTTAGCCGGGAGTTGGAGCTTGGCCGCCGTTTCGAGCGTGGAAGGCTGACCGACGCCGCCGATTGCGGCCTGAGCCTGCTTCACCTCGGGGTTATCAAGGAGCGAAGTCTCCATTTCGGAGAAGGCCTTGTTCACGGAACGCATCACGGAATCCACCGCGGCGTCCGTCTTGATCTGCTCGAAGGTATCGGACGCC
Source organism: Paraburkholderia sp. (assembly GCA_036383775.1). GTDB lineage: Bacteria > Pseudomonadota > Gammaproteobacteria > Burkholderiales > Burkholderiaceae > Paraburkholderia. The sequence goes on from DASVNP010000475.1 coordinate 44,027, forward strand.
TGGCGGCCCGCGATCTTGTTCATTTGCTGAGCCGCTTGCGACATGTCCCACATCGCTTTCGCGCGGTCGATTGCGTGGGCAAATTTCGAGAGCTCATCCTGCACCTGCTTGTAGCGGCTCTCGCGAAACGCCAGCAATTGCTTCATTGTCTCGAGTTGCGACTGGAATCTCGGTGCATCGTCCGGATACTGCTTGGCGAACGTGACCGTCTTCGCCTCGAAATTCTTCACCTCTGTGCGGAAATCCGTGATGCTGTCCGCGAACTTCTGCGCGTCCCGGCGCTTTTCCGCCAGCTGGTTGATGAGAGTCTCAATAGGGTTGGCTTGCGCCTCCTCCACCATCATCTTGACTTTCTGATTCGCAAATTTCATGGCGACGACCGGCGCCAGATAGATCGCTCCGAGCCCAACCACCGCTGCAGTGATGAGCGCTGCAAGCCCCTTGAGTACCAGCAGCGCGGCCGGGGCCGCAATAGCCACACCCGCGGCGATGATGGCCCATTTAATTACAGTGGCCTTACGGCTGCCCGAGTTGTTGTTATTCGTGATAGGCGACATACACTTTCCCTTTTTATCGAAGAGTTCATCAACAGTGTGATTGCGGCGCAGCCATGCAAGCGATTTCAGAAGTAGCGCAATTCCTTCGGTTTATTTATTTGTATCACTTCTTTGTTTCGTTGTTCCGGTGTGTTGCATTGCATCGACAAGTTTACCGGCTGTAAATCGCCGTATGTGTCGATGCATGCAAAAAGCATGGGCAGCTCCGGCCAACCCGGGGCCGTCCACCGGCGTTCATAGGTTACAGGGAAAGCGAGCGTTGTCCAGAAGCCAACGGGCTTGAGTTCGCGGTTCAAACTCGCGTGTGGGCGTCCATCACCAGGGGCATCAAAAAACACCCTTGACCTTACCGCCGTGGGAAGGTCCACGATCGAGGCATGACTTCTCACTGGAGGTAGAACATGGAACTCACCATACCCGATATGTCGTGTGGCGGATGCGCCAACGCCATCAAGCGCGCCGTCTCGAGTCTCGACCCCGCTGCGCGACTCGACATCGATGTCGCCGTTAAAATCGTCAAGGTCACGTCGACGCTGGCGCCCGAGCGGCTCATCGAGGCCATCGAGGCGGCGGGCTTTCATCCGTCGCAAAGCGCCTGAGCCACACTCGCATACAACAACGCTTTTCCAACAGCCTTCCACCATGACAAATCTTCGCGCGTTTCGTGTCTTGTGCCTTATCAGCGGCGTCGCGTTCGCGGCCGCCGCCCTGCCCGTCCACGCCCAGCAACCGGCCGCCATGCCCGGCATGGACATGTCCGCTTCCGCCGACGCCGGCTCGGGCAATTCGACACCGGCATTCAAGGCCGCCGACGACAAAATGATGCAGGAGATGCGCGCCCCCGCCTACACGGGCGACGCCGACAAGGATTTTGTCGCGCACATGATTCCGCATCATCAAGGCGCGATCGACATGGCGCAGGTCGAATTGCAGTACGGCCGCGATCCGGAGGTGAAGCGGCTGGCGAGGAACATCATCAAGGCCCAGCACGATGAAATCGCGTTCATGAAACGCTGGCAGGCACAGCATGGGGTGAAGTGAAACTACTAGATGCAAAAAGCCCACGAACGCGGACGGTTTCCCGGTTTGTTTTCCTCTGCGGCGGGCTGCGCCGAGGTGATGCGGTGGAATCGTTACAATGGCCCGGATGAACCACCGTCAAAAGCTTCAGATGCCAGACACGCTGATCTCCTATTTCTGGAGTGACGACGTCATTCGCACCCGGCGGGTGAGCGACATCGTGCTATCCGGCAGCGTCGACGTGCCCGTGCCGCCCGCACGCCTGCTTGCGGATTGGGACAGGGAGATAGCGTCGAACGTCGTGCTGGAGCCTGGCGACGTCGAGCCACTGCCCCTGCCGCGAGCGCGGGCACGCTGGCCGGACTACACGCGCTGCGTGCGGGCCATGTCCGAGTGGACGCGTGAGCTTGGACTGTCTGAGGTGCTGGCCGGGAGCGACGTTGCGCTCATGGCCTGCCGCGGCGCGAGGTATCACCATGACGGCAACCAGTATGGCAATGCGGCCTTCTGCAATCTCTTCCTGAGCGAGGACAAAGGCCTGGACTTGCACTTCCCCGCTTTGGACGTTCGCATTCCGTTGACGCGGGGAACGGCCGTGATCTTCGACACCGGCCAGCCGCATGGCGTCATTCAGCGCGGCAGCAGCGGTTTTAACGAAGCCGACTTCGCGCCGGAACACGACTACGTCCAGATCTTCCTGACCTGGGAGCTTCCCATCGAAGAAGTCCATGTTGCACGTGCGCTTCAGGTCACCTTCGACATCGCACCTTCAGTCCCAATGCAACTGGAGGCCGAGGGAATCCGGCTGAACGGCGAACCGGTCACGGTCTGCCCGGATTCCGGCCGTTGGCGCCGGGCCGAATGATGCTCATCACGGTCACGCCGCGGCATTGAACGGTATGATGGCGGACTCGCGCCCGGCCGGACGCCCATACTGGCTGTCCACGGCGCTCACGCATTCATTCATGAAGACCCGGAGGAAAACCCCCATGACGGCCAGCACGCAATTCGATCAGGTTTCCGTTGTCAAACGAGCCAACGTCTACTTCGACGGCAAATGTGTGTCGCACACGGTGCTGTTCGCTGACGGCTCGCGCAAGACGCTCGGCGTGATCCTGCCCGGCGCTCTGAACTTCGGCACCGACGCGCCGGAGCTCATGGAAGTGCAGGCCGGCCAATGCCGCATCCGTCTCGACGGCAGCGACGAATGGAAGACGTACGGCGCGGGCGAGTCCTTCTCGGTGCCAGGCAAGAGCCGCTTCGATATCGACGTGATCGAAACGCTCGACTACGTCTGCAGCTATCTGTAAAGACGGACAGGCCCTGTCAAGGGGTCAAAGAAAACGGCACCGTGAAACTTCCCGGTGCCGTTTTCATTTGAGGAGAGTTGAATCCGCGCGACTTAGGCTCCGCTACGCGCGGCGGCGATCGCTTCGTCGCGAACCTTCGCGGCCGCCGCCTTCTGCCTGTCATAAACCTTCTTCGCAGCGGCCACTTTCCGGTCGTAGGCCTTATTGGCTGCTGCGATCTGCATCCGCATTTTCACGATCTCATCGGAATTGGCGCTTGGCGCCGCGTTCGCGGCGGGCTCCGATGCAGTCTGCGCCCACGCTGACGAAGCGAGCGTGGCGGTGCACAAACAGACGGCTGCGATGAGCTTCTTCATAAATATCTCCGGTTGGACTGCGTTCAGAATTAACGGCGATTGCACTGAGTACCGTGTTCCGGATGTCGCCAATCCAAAGTATCTGGAATGGAATTATCCCGGCATCCGATATGTTCTGCCTAAATCAGGTTCCGTTCGACTGCCGGATTTCATTCACCAAACGCGTAATTGGACAGTGATTGTTGCGCGTTCAAATGGGCGATAACGCTCTCCTGCAAGCACACTCTCACACCTTTGGCATTTCGAAGTTATATGCGACGGCTTATCCGTGCGCAAGAAAAAATTCCGCATCGAATGCGAAATGAATGAAAAAGGTAACTGATTCATACATTCCACGGCGTGATTAGAATGTCATCGTGAGTGAATATGTGTTGAATCAATGTATTAGATATGAAATCTGCGGGAACGACGAATAATCGCGATTGCATTCAAGGTTCAAACATGCAAAGTCGGACGCACAGAAATTATTCATTAACTCGACTCATGCCGTGCACCGAATCCTTGAATATCCAGTTGCCGCGTGAGATGTGATTGATTCGCCCGACAGCGGCAGGTCCGCACGGTTAGCGAATCGAACCTCGCCTCGCTCCCGCCCCCGCCGCGCGCCCGTAAGCCTCAAGTTCTCGCCCGTTGCGCCGTAGTCCGTAAATGTGGCGCTAAAACCGTGGCTCAGTTCGTGCCGAGCCGGGGTGCCGCATCAGGCAGTCCGATTCGTGCAGCACTTTTCCACTCTTCACGGCATCCATGATTTCCTCACTTCGAACCCGCATCCTGATCATTTCCTCCGCTACCGTCATCGGCGCGCTCGCGCTCTCGGGAGCGGCGGCCTACACCACCGTGCGCGCCAACACGATGGAGACGATCGCTCAGAACCTGAGCGCCCTTGCGGGCGCCAATACGCTGGCCATCGACAAGTGGGTGGCGGCCAAAGCGCAGGCCGTGAAAGTGACCGCCGAAGAGGTGGAACACGGCGATCCGCAGGGTTTCGTCAAGCATCTGAGCCGCGCGGACGACTTCCCGATCACCACGGTCGGCTGGACCGACAAGACCTATTACTCGACCAGCAGCACCACGCCCAAGGACTACGACCCAACCGCGCGGCCCTGGTATAAGGCGGCCATCACGGCCGGCAAGCTGATTGTCACGAAGCCGTATGGCGACGCGTCGACAGGCGTGCCCTACGTGTCGTTTGCCGCGCCGATGATCCGCAATGGCGAGGCAACCGGCGCGTTGAGCGGCGCCGTGCCGCTCGACGGCGTGCGCGAAGTGGTCGCAGCCGTGCATCCGACCCCCTCGAGCCTCGCCTTCGTGGTGACGCGCGACGGTCAGGTGATCGCCCATCCGAATGCGAAGCTGATCCTCAAGCAGGCGGCCGACATTTCCGCCGCGCTCACGCCCGACGCGCTGGCCTCGCTCGTGCAAGCCGGCGCGCCCATGGAAGTCGATCTGGGCGGCGTCGCGAAGCTGCTCAAGGCGCAACCGGTGCAGGGCACCGACTGGTATCTGGTGGTCGCACTCGACAAGGCGGAGGCCACGGCGGGCCTCGCCAACGTGCTGCGGGCGCTCGGCGTGGCGATGGTGCTGCTGACGCTGGCCGCGGTGGCCATTGCCGCGTTCTTCACGTCACATTCGTTCCGCGGCCTCTCGCAGGTGCGCGACGCCATGGACACCATCGGCTCGGGCAGCGGCGATCTCTCGCATCGCCTGCCTGTCGTGGGCAAGGACGAAGTCGCGCAGATTTCCGCCTCGTTCAATGCGTTTGTCGACAAGATCGGCACGGTGCTGCTGGAAGTGCGTGCCGGCGTCGAGAACATGAAGACAGCCACCAGCGAAATCGAAATGGGCAACCGCGACCTGTCGCAGCGCACGGAAACATCGGCCTGCAATTTGCAGAACACCTCGGCCGCGCTTACGCAATTGACCGCCAGCGTCAGGCAGTCGGCCGAATCCGCGATGGAGGCCACGCGCCTGGCCACCTCCGCGAGCCAGGCCGCGGCGCGCGGTGGCGAGGTCGTGACGAGCGCCGTCAGCACGATGGATGAGATTGCCAAATCTTCGGCCCGCATTACCGAAATCATCGGCGTGATCGACAGCATCGCGTTTCAGACCAATATCCTTGCGCTGAACGCCGCCGTCGAAGCGGCCCGGGCCGGCGAGAACGGCCGCGGCTTCGCCGTGGTGGCGGGCGAAGTCCGCACGCTGGCACAGCGCTGCGCGACCGCCGCGCGCGAGATCAAGGACCTGATTCAGGCTTCCGAAGCCAGCGTCGGCACCGGCGCGCAGCGTGTCCAGGCCGCCGGCGCGGCAATGCAGGAGATCGTTGCAGGGATCGACCGGGTGAATCGCGTGATCGGCGAAATCGACGGCGCCATGAACGAGCAAAGCGCCGGTATCAGCCAGATCGACCGCAGCGTCGCCGAGATGGACCAGGCGACGCAGCAGAATGCCGCCCTCGTGGAGCAATCGACCGCCGCATCCGCCACGCTGAACGAGCAGGCGCACGGCCTGTCGCGTATCGTGGGGCTGTTCAAACTGCGCCACGCCGACGCGCACGCGTAAGCTGATCAGCCGCGCGCGCGTGCCGCGATCGACGGCACGCGCCACGACGGCATGCTTCGGCGCGCCGCCTCAGGCCCTGTCCCAGGGCGGCACGCCGGCGAACGCATCGACCAGAAAGTCAATCGCCGCGCGCACCTTCGCGCTCACATGCCGGCGGCTCGGATATAGCGCGAGCACATCGATATCCGGCAGCCGGAACTCAGGCAACACCCGCACGAGCCGGCCCGCGCGCAGGTCGTCACCGATCATGAAGGTCGGCTGCCAGATCACACCCTGCCCTGCCAGCGCCGCCGCACGCGCCGTATCGCCGTTATTGGTGCGCATGTGGCAGTTCACCTCGACGGCGTGCGTTTTGCCGCTGCTGTCGATCAGTTGCCATTCGTCTCCTGTGGCGGAATACGAATAGCCGATGCAGCGGTGTCTCGCGAGATCCGCCGGTGTTTGCGGATGCTCCCAGCGCTCCAGATAGTCAGGTGAAGCGCAGAGAATATTTCTCGAAGTCGCCAGCTTGCGGGCCGCGTGGTCGGCCGTGCCGGCACGCGAGATACGAATGGCCAGGTCGAAGCCCTCCTCCACAATGTCGACGACCCGATCGATCAGGGCAATCTCGAGTTCGACATCGGGATACTTCTGCATGAACTGAGGCCATAACGGCGCCAGATGCAAAATGCCGAAGGTGACCGGCGCGTTGATGCGCAGCCGTCCGCGCGGCTCGATCGAGGTCGTCGATACGAGCCCCTCCGTTTCGGCGACGTCTTCCAGAATGGTCCGGCAGCGGGCGTAAAGAGTTTCGCCGCCCTCGGTCAGCGACAGCTTGCGCGAGGTGCGATTGAGCAAGCGCGTACCAAGATGCGCTTCCAGTTCATTCACATAGCGGGTCACGTTCGCGGGCGAGGTGTCGAGCGCATCGGCCGCGCGCGCGAAGCTGCCGCGATTGACCACGGTCACGAAGACCTCAAAGGCGCGCAATCGGTCCATGCTTCGCCCCAACATTCATAAAAGCTGAATGATACCGCCATTATTTTGGCCTTTCCGCCACAAGGTGGAAATCCTATAGTGCTTTCACCGACCGACGCATGGGGCCTCGGTCCACCAAGGAAGCAGGAGATTGAACATGCAACGCTTGACAGGAAAAGTCGCCATCGTGACGGGCGCAAGCGCAGGGATTGGCCGTGCCGCAGCAAAGCTGTTCGCCGCGGAGGGCGCGAAGGTCGTGGTGGCCGCGCGCCGCCAGGCCGAGCTCGACACGCTCGTGAGCGAGATCGTCAACGCAGGTGGCGAAGCTGCCGCACTTGCCGGCGATGCGCAATCCGAGGACTTCGCAAAATCGCTGGTGGCATTTGCTGTCGAGCGCTTTGGCCGGCTCGACATCGCTTACAACAATGCCGGCACGCTAGGGGAAATGGGGCCGTCCACCGGTGTTTCCGAAGACGGCTGGTCCGCCACGATCGCGACCAATCTGACCAGCGCGTTTCTGGGCGCGAAGCATCAGATTCCCGAAATGGTCAAGCATGGCGGCGGATCGATCATCTTCACGTCGACATTCGTCGGCTACTCGTTCGCTTTTCCGGGGACTGCCGCCTATGCGGCGAGCAAGTCCGGCCTGATTGGCCTGACGCAAGCGCTCGCGGCCGAATACGGGCCGCAAGGTGTGCGCGTCAACGCAATCCTTCCGGGCGCGGTGGACACGGAAATGTATCGCGACATGAACGACACGGCCGAATCGCAAGCGTTCGTGACGAGCCTGCATGCGCTCAAGCGCGTCGCGAAACCGGAAGAGATCGCACGGTCGGCGCTCTATCTCGCCTCCGACGATTCGTCCTTCGTGACGGGTACGGCGTCGCTGGTTGACGGTGGCGCTTCGATTACGCGCACCTGAGTGGGGTGACGGCGAAGTCCGGCGCGGCAGGTAGTCGAACTGCTGTTCGGCGACCGCGCGCCGAAGTCACCGCCGGCCGACGCCGTGACAGGCGTCGGCCGGCGTCATCTTGCTGGGGGGCGGCAACTCACTCGCCAAACAGTTCCACCGCCTGCGCGTTAAAACCATTGACGAAAGCATGCTCGCCAGGGCCCGGGTTCGCGCGCATCTGCTTCGCGCCTTCAACCAGCACTTCATCGACATCCGTGCCAAGCACTGCCATTGTTTCATTGACGAAGTCGTCAAGCGGCATCGCCTGTTCGGCCTCGCGGCTGTTCATCAGGTCCGTGCGCACCCAGGGCGGCGCGATCTCGAGCACGCGCACCGTCGAGTTCCGCAGCATGAAGCGTTGCGAGAGGACGTACGAATGCAGCGCCGCCTTGGTCGACGAATACACCGACGTCACAGCCAACGGCACGAAGGCCAGCACCGAGCTCGTATAAGCGACGACCGCGTCGTTTTTCGTCTTGAGGTGGTCGATCAGCGCCGACGTCATGCGAATCGGCCCCATGAGGTTGGTCGTGACGGTGTCCACCAGCAGCGCGTCGTCGATATGGCCGCCCGCCTGGTCGGGCTGCATGATGCCGGCGTTGTTGATCAGCACGTTCAGGTCCGGATAGTCGGCGATCAGTTGCGCCGCGACCTTCTCGATGCTGGCCGGGCTAGTAATGTCGAGCTCGACTGCCGACATGCCGGGATTCGCCGCCACCACCTCGTCGAGATGGCTGCGCCGGCGGCCGCTGATGATGACCTTGTTGCCGCGCTGATGGAGCGCCTCGGCGAGCCCGCGGCCAATGCCTGAACCGCCGCCCGTAATGAAGATCGTGTTTCCAGTGAGTTTCATGATCGCTTCCTTTGAATGCTTCAGTGATGGGTGATGGCGTGCTCAGCCAGGGAACCGGTCGCCGAACATCGGCAGGCCGCTTGCCGATTCCGCCTTGGTGGCTTCGTCCTGCAGGACGTCCCAGTGCTCGGCCAGCTTGCCGTTCTCGAAGCGAACGACGTCGGCCGCGATCCATGATGCGGGCCGGCCATGGCCGGAGAAGCGCCCATGGGCAATGACATAGTCGCCCTCGGCCAGGATCAGATGGTTCTCGTAGCGCAAGGTATCGGGCAGCGCGCGGACCAGATTGAACAGGCCGTCGCGTCCGGGCGGGATATGCGCGCTGTGCTGAATGTAGCTGTCGGACCAGAAGCGCTCGGCTGCGGCGTAGTCGCGCTTGTTGAACAGCGCCTCGAACGCTTCCAGCACTAAAGCCTTGTTCTGTTCAGTGGTTGTCTTCGTCATGGTGGGACTCTTTTCAAAGATTCAGGTAACGGCGCACTCAGGCGCCGGTTAGACGTTGTGCCCTCCTGCTGCCTGGACGTTCAGTTCAGGAAGGCCATACTTGAGACAATGGTGAATGACATTGTCATTGGGATGGATTCTGCGCGGCCGCCCGCGCAATGTCAATGGTGATCGACATTGTATTTTTCGATGGTACTGATTGGGCCACTATGGGACATTGCGGGCCGTCTCGGGCCGTTCTGGCCTGGCGGGAGGAAGATTGCGGGCTTTCGGGGCAGCGGGCGGTTGAGAACCGCCGCGAGATCGTGGTGGCGGCCGGCCTTGCGAAAAGCGGTTTCAACAACCACTTCACATCAAAAGACGCGCCGCTTGCCGCGGTGACGGAAAAAGCAATGGACGAAGGTGGAGACGCCTTGGCGTCCCGGAGACTCGTGTACTCAGTAGTTCACGATGCGGTTACACAGCGCCATGCGGGGAGAGCTTGCGCTGCCGCTTTTCGCGGTACATAGCGGCGTCTGCCAGCTCCAACGCCTGATCGACGGTGACGAGTCTGACAGCGATCACACCCGCGCTCACGCCGGCGTAATCAATGGCTCTGCCGCCGAGTGCGTAGAGCCCGCGAGTCACCTCGGCAGCGCGTTTCTGCAACTGCTCCGCCACGCGGTGCGCCTGCTTTTCGCCGACCGGGCCGGGCGCCACCATGGCGAATTCATCACCGCCCACGCGAGCCAGCATGTCCATGTCGCGCACAACGCCGGCAAGACGTTTTGCACAGTCGCCCAGGAACTGATCGCCGACTATGTGTCCGTATGAATCGTTAATGCTCTTGAAGTCGTCGAGATCGATGATGCCGACAATGACGTACGAGCCATCCCTCGCCGCCCGTGCCAATAGCCTGCCGAGTTCGTCGTGGAGAGCCCGCCTGTTGGGCAAGCCGGTCAGCGAGTCCGTCAACGCGAAGTTCGCGAGGTATTCGTTTGATCGCCGGAGTTCCTCGAGCAAGCGCTCCCGCTCGACATGCTGCCCAATCAGCTTCGAAAAAATGTTCAAGGCGCTGAACGCTTGCGGATCGAGCGACTGGCTGTGCTTGCTCGCTCCACACAACGTGCCGATTACCGACCCATTACTCGCGCGAATGGGCGCGCTCGCGTAGGTCTCGATCCCGAGAGCCCGCGCCGCCTCCGAATCGCCCCAGATCTCGCTCGCGTTGGATGTGAAACGGCGCCCTTCCTCCAGACAACGCTTGCATAGCGTGTCTGACCACGGGACAGACAGTCCCTCGGGGATAAGGAGTTCACCCGTGTTTCTTACATAGTCGACGGACTGCACGCCCGCTTCTTCATCGATCGTGGTCAGGTACACGGATTCAAGGCCGGTGATCAGTTCGAGCATTTCCAGCAATGGCCTCGCGAGCTGCTCCAGACTCTCGGCCGAAGCAACCGACTCGGATAGCCGCTCAAGCGTCAACTCCATGTGAACCTCTTCTTCGCTAATTGACTTTTTCGACTCAGGATCGTCGGCTGCCGCCACCCAGTCGATTCCTCGGGCAGAACTCCTCCGCTGACTCAGTGTACTGGGCCAGCTTAGTATATTTGACTCGGGTATTCCACAACACACCAATTAGAATCAAACGACCGTGTCAGTAATGCGAACGTGAGCATCGGTGATATGGAAGCCATATTTCTCGATGTCGTCCAGACACGCTCCCGGATCGACGCCAGGGTTGGGTTTGTCGCGGTTCAGTTCTACTGACTTAAATGGGACCCAAGGCGAGAACTTTGCCGGCAAATTCGCTGCTGTAGCATCCGCCGTAAAGCCAAACACGCGACCCGGTCCCCGAAATATATGAACAAGCATTTCGCACACTCCTGTGATAGACAAACACGCTCGGCGAATTGGCATTTGGATAATTCAGCGGCCCTTCTCAAACGCTAGTCGCGTCCACATCACCCCCTCGTTCCGGTTCACCTGCTGAATGGATTGGGTTCGAAGCTCGAGCACGGGTCGCAACGCGTGGATTCCCGCGAACTGAATTGTCTCGTTCGCGGAAACGTCAAACATGCGCCGGCCTTTGGGAACGGGTCCATGCCGCAAGGACATGATCAACACACCTCCATCGCGCAACAGGGAACTGACAGTGTGCATGGCACGACGGCGCTGCTCGTCATCAAGATGCATCCATACAGCCGTAAGCATGACCACATCGAATGTTTCCTGCCTCGAACGCAGGACGGCGAGTTCAGGGAGACTGTCATCGAGCCATTCAATCTGGCATGACGGGTACAGATTGATTCCAGCGGCACGCAGTTCATCGACCGGCTCAACGGCCACGACCGAGTGACCCATCGCTGCAAACGCGGCCGCATCCCCCCCTACCCCGGCGCCAACATCGAGAATGCGAGACGGAGCATTGGGTATCAGGTGCAGAACTGGCCTATGTTGCTCGGCAAATGGAATGCTCTGCCAGCGCCTGATAAGCGACTGCGCATTCTCCGCGTAGCCTTCCGTGCCGCTTACGTTGATGGACATCGATCGCGCTTCGGATTACCGTGGTTTGCCAAGTTTGCAGATTGCTAAATGAGTTCCGCGACGCGCGCGATAACGAGCTCAACCCGCTTCGCTATGAATGGCCCCTGAAAAGAATTCGCCGTTCGGGAAACGAGAGCAATGATCCCGAACAGAGAAAATGACAAGGCGACCCGGCGTGTGCGAACGCCGGCGATCCGCACGGCGTAGGCCAGTGTCGCGATCACATGAATGACAAATGTAAGCCCGCAGATGATCAGAAGCTGAGTATCCATGCTGTCGCCGCGAGGTTGGCAGGAGCATCAGTCTACCGGAGCCGCCTCCCCGCTGCCGTCAGAAGGTGTGGCGGATTGCGGCGCGAACGAGCACCTGCCGCGACGTTGACGAAAGGTCCTGCGCACCGGGCACGTAGGCACGATCGAGCGACGAACCAGTCCGATCGCCGGCCACCAGCTGATACATGCCCTGTAGATAAATATCCGTTCGCTTCGACAGGTTGTAATCCGCCATCAAACCGGCTGTGTGAATGCCTGACCTCGCGCTGCCCGCCGTCGTGTCGAAGCGTTCGATGGTGTAGACATACTCCGCGCCAACGAAGAACGCCGGCGTGAACTGGTATTTGCCGTTCAATTCGAAATTCTGAAACTTCAGCGAAGTCAGCGTACCGCCGGCAAGCGGTCCCACGACTGGCTGAATTGTTTCCGCCCCGCTCAGGTAGCCGACGTTCGCGGTGGGCTGGTCCATGCGCGTGTTCGTGTAGGCAAAGCCGATCGTCGCCAACCCGGCCGTGTAGTTGACGCCCGCTCCGAATATCTGCAACTTCGACGAAACGAAATTGCCATCTGCACCCAGCGAGCCGCCCGCGCTGGAAATGGCGCCCCCGGGGGTTGTCGCCGGGTTGTTCGCATTGAGATAAGCCGCTGCAAAGAGCCAGTCACCGACCGCATATTGCGCGCCCACGCTCATCTGCCGATTGTTGGCGAAGCCCGCATCGTTGCTGAAGCTATACGTTCCGCCGAATGAAAAGCCGCCGAAGGTCGGGCTGGCGTACTTGACCGTGTTGTTCACGCGAAACGTATTGTCGGTGTTGTCGTTATCGTAAGGATGCGAGAACACGTAGCCGCCCCAGTTGCCATTCGCCGTGGTCTGCGCGAGATAGTCGACGACCGAATCGTACTGGCGGCCCAGCGTAACCGTCCCGAAGCGCTCGCTGGACAGGCCGACGAACGCCTGACGCCCGAACCCGCGGCCACCTTGCGCAAGCGCCCCATTGCTGGCATTGAAGCCGCTTTCCAACTGGAATACCGTGCTTAAGCCGCCACCAAGATCTTCGGTCCCCTTCAAACCCCATCGGCTCCCCTGCGCATAACCGCTGGTCATTTCGTAGACCTGATGGCCGCCCGAGTTATTCGTGAAATCGATACCCTCATCGATCAAACCATACAACGTCACACTGCTCTGGGCGAACGCGGGGACAGTGGCACTGCACAAGACTACAGCCGAGATTATCTTTTTCATGTAGCTTCTATTTTATTCGTCATACTAAATACTTAAGATGGCGATTCTGCTTGCCTTCTTCCTTGCACACCGACCGCATGCCTTGCGGGCCAATGCGGTTCGGCAGGGTTACTTCGCGCCGTAAATGTCGAAGTCGAAATACTTTTTGTTGATGCGCGCGTAGGTGCCGTTCGCCAGTATCGTCGCGAGCGCCTGGTTGAATGCGTCGCGTAACTCGACGTCCTGCTTGCGCAGTCCGAGGCCATCGCCCTGACCGAAATACTTCGGGTCGTCGATCGACGAACCCGCAAAATCGAAGTCCTTGCCTTCAGGTTTTTTCAGGAAGCCGTCGCTGGCTTCGATCGATGCCTGGAATGCCGCATCGAGCCGCCCCGACATCAGATCGGCGAACACCTGATCCTGGTTCTGATAAGCCACGACTTCAACCCCGGCCGGCTGCCACATGGCACGCGCGTAGTCTTCCTGACTCGAACCCTGCTCGACGCCAACGCGCTTACCCTTGAGCGAGGACGCAACCGGCAGCAGCGGCGAGCCGCGCCGCACCACGAGCCGCGCCGGAGCGTTCGAGATTTTGTTGGAAAAAGCGATCTGCTCCATGCGTTTCGGCGTGATCGTCATGGATGAGGAAATCACGTCGAACTTGCGCGCGATGAGGCCCGGAATCATGCCGTCGAAACTCATCTCCACCCACACGCATTTCGCATGCATCTGCGCGCACAACGCGTTCGCAATGTCCACGCCGAAGCCAGTCAGTTTGCCGTCCGGCGTTTTGTACTCCAACGGCGGATAGGTCGGGTCGACGGCAAGCCGGATCTCCCTGCCGGTCCAGTCGGCCGCGTGCGCCGCACCGGAAATAGCCGCGCAGGCAAGAGCAAGCGTAATCGTCCAGTTCTTCATTTGCATATCTCCTTCTGTTGTATGAATGGTTTAGCGGGCGCGCGTGTGCGTCACCGAAGCATTCGCTCGGCGAGCATGACCCAGTAGTTCGCGCCGATCGCGAGGCAATCGTCGTTGAAATCGTATTCGGGGTGATGGAGCGAACAGCTGCGCGCGGTATCGCCGTTGCCAATCGACACATAGCTGCCCGGACAGCGCTCGAGCATGTACGCAAAATCGTCGCTCGCCATGAGCGGACTCAGACCGTCCATCAACGCGTCTGGGCCGCCCCAGTCCAGTGCAACCTGGCGCGCGGCTTCGGTCTGCGCCGCATGATTGATCAGCACCGGATAATCGTGGCGGTAGTCGATCTCTACACGCGCGCCATAACTGGCTGCCTGACCCTGCGCGGTCTCGCGAATCCGTTTTTCGAGCAGCGTGCGCACCTCAGGTGAGAGCGCGCGCACGCTCAGCAGCAGGTCCGCGTGTGGCGGGATCACGTTGGACGCGGCGCCCGCATGGATCGCTCCGGCGGTAACGACCGCTGAATGCCGAGGGTCGACGTTGCGCGCAACGATGCTCTGCAAGGCCATGACGATCGACGCACAGACGACGACAGGGTCGATCGTGTGCTGCGGCGACGCCCCGTGACCGCCGCGTCCGACCACTCGGATGGTCACTTCATCGGCCGAGGCCATGAACGGGCCGTCATGAAACCCCAGGCGCCCGGCGGGGAAGCCTGGCACGTTGTGCATCGCGTACACCGCATCGCATGGAAAGCGCTCGAACAGGCCGTCTTCGATCATCTTGCGGGCGCCGCCCAATCCCTCCTCGGCGGGCTGAAAAATCAGGTTCAACGTACCTTGCCATTCGGTGCGTTGCGCAAGACATTTCGCCGCCGCGAGCAGCATCGCTGTATGGCCGTCGTGACCGCATGCATGCATGACGCCATCGATTCGGCTCGCGTGAGGTAAGCGCGTCATCTCGTGGATCGGCAATGCATCCATGTCCGCGCGCAGGCCGAGACTGTGACCGTGACCGCGCGTAAGCGTCGCGACCACACCCGTTTCGCCGACCCCGCGCGTGACGCGATATCCCCATTCGGCGAGCAACGTCGCGACGAACCCGCTCGTCGCGTGTTCCTTGAAACCCAGTTCCGGATGCGCATGCAGCTTGCGGCGCACCTCGATCATCTCGCGCTCGATCGCTTTAATTTCCGGCAATACCCGCTGTGCTTCCACCATCCCTCCCTGATATGAAACCGTTGGTCGTCACCTGACCCGATTTCTGGCGGCGGTGACGACGTGCAGTGAGGCGGATCGTATGCAGCGAAAATACTCGGAACCAGCCAGCGTTTTGTTATGATGACAACCTCTCGTTGTCTCCCCCGATCGAATTCCGGCTCATGAAGCTGCATCAACTGGAAGCGCTGGTCGCCAGCGCAGACGCTGGCAGCATCCGCGGCGCCGCACGCGCTCTCGGGCTTTCGCAGGCCGCCGTCACGCGCGCGCTGCGCGAGCTGGAGGCGAACGAGCGCTTGCCGCTGCTGGTTCGCGCGCCGGAAGGCATTGGCTTCACGGAACACGGCAAGGTTCTGCTCACTCATGCGCGGCTCGTGCTCAACCAGCTGGAGCATGCTCAAAGCGACCTCGAAAGACTGCGCGGGCGCATTGAAGGGCGCCTCATGGTTGGCGTAACGCCATGGGTCACGCTGACGTTCCTCCCTGAAGCCGTGCTGCTGTTTCGCCAGCAGATGCCCGAGATTCGCCTGGAACTATTTGAGGGGCTAATGGCTGTGGCGCAACCGCTGCTGCGCGAAGGCAGCATGGACTTTGCGATCGGACAACTGCCGCCGGCCGCCGGCACCCAGGAATTCGCCTGCGAGCCCCTGCTCACCTACGAATCGTCGGTCATGGTGCGTGCCGGACATCGGCATGAGCATGCAAGCTCGATTCACGAGCTGCTTGATAACGATTGGGTGCTGAACTTCCCGGCGGATGGACAGGCTGGCCTGGTGGACTATCTCTTCACACGGCATGGCGCGCAGATCGACGAGCGCCGCATTGTGCGAGCCCAGTCAGTTGCGATGCTTCAGACCATGGTGGAACAGGCGGACATGTGCACCTGGAGTCCGACCGTTCTGAGCCTGGTGCCTCCCTTCGGTGGCCGGTTGCGCGCGCTCGCATTGAAGGAGCAATTCGAAGCCAGACAACTGAGCATTGTCAGCCGGCGAAATAGCACGTTGAGCAGTGCCGCGGTCTGTTTTGTCGAGTGCCTGTTGAAAGTGATTCGCCGGCATTCGCGCTCGGCGAGGAAGGACGATCTCGCGCTATTCGCGACGTTGACGCTTTTGATCTGACTTAGGTGTGTCTATGGCGTACTGATCGTCGTTGCTGTCTTCCAGTGACGAAGACAGCGCCGTGTATGGCGGCTTCAGTAACGCGGGCAGGCGGCGTTTTGCAAGACGGTCCGGTACCCGTCGAAATCCTCGAACGTTTGACCCGAAACGTCCCAATAGGGGTTGAATGAGGGCACACGAACGAATCCGTGCTCATCCAGCCTTGCACAGGCGGACTGCCATGTTTCTCCTTCGGGAAGGTACAGGACCAGCAGATCCTCGTGAGTGGGCGCGGGCGTGACAGGAGCCGTTCGACACTGCGTGAACTCCAGGTGATAGTCCATGCCGACGTAGCCAATCATCACGCCGTCGAAGCCCTGGTGATCCTGAAACCTCCCTATCACTGAAAAACCCAGTCCCGCGCAATACATGTGTTCGGCCCTGGCAAGATCGCTCACGGGTCTGGCGATTCTCAGATGTGCTTGCATCGGGACATCCCACACGTTTGGTTTGAAGGCCCGATAGTATGCCGCCTTTTTACTGCTGCCCGCTCAGCAGCCGCTCAAGCGCTTCCGGCAAGCCCCGGTTCGGCTTGACTGGCGGCTGGGTGAAGCTGCCTTTCGTGGCTTTTTGCGGACTGAGCCGGATGAGGCCCTCAAGCTGGGTAATCGCACTCGATACGCCATCCACCACCGGCACCGGCAACTCGTTGCGAATCTCCCTTGCGAGCCCTGCCAGCGGCGCGCCTGCGATGATGATGACGTCCGCACCGTCCTCATCGACCACCTGATTGCACAGCGCCTTCAATCTTGTCGCGTAGTCCTGCTGCACGCTGCCGATATCGCGCAACGGCTCCTCGAGCGAGCGGATGCTGGCGAGCCGCGTCGCCAGATGGCTGCGTTCGACCGTCTCGCGGTACCACGCCTTGATGCGCGGCGAGATTGCGATGATCGAGAAGCGCTGCCCGAGGGTGGCAGCCGTCATGAGGGAGGCCTCGGTCAGCCCGACGACCGGCACGTCGAGCAGTTCCTTGATGCCTTGCAGGCCCGGATCGCCGAACGCGGCGACCACCACACCGTCGTAGCTTCCGTGCCGTTCGGCCGCCACGCACGCGCTCGCGTAGCCGCCGACCAGCGCCTCGAAGCGAGTCTCGATGTAAGCCACGCCGAACGGCGCGGTCGCGACCTCGATCTCGGTGCCGGGCGTTGCACTGCGCTGTGCCTCCGCCTGAATCAGCGTCGAGACGCTCTCGGAGATATTGGGGTTGATCACGAGGATCTTCATGCTGCGCTCCGGGTTCAAAGGTCGACGTATTGCGGTTTGCCGGCAGCGAGAAAGCGTCCCCGGCCTTCCTGCGGCTCGAGATAGCGGCCGCTCTCCACCAGCAGTTCGCCGCGTGACAGACAGTGCTTCGGCCAACCCTGAACGGTGCGGCCCTCGTACGGCGTGTAGTCGACGTTGTGATGCAGCGCGTCGTTGGCGATCACGACCTGCCTGTTCGGATCCCACAACACGATGTCGGCGTCGGCGCCGACTGCAATTGTCCCTTTGCGAGGATAAAGGCCGTACAGCTTCGCGGGATTCAGCGAGGTCAGCTCGACGAACTTGTGCAATGACAGCTTGCCGCGGTTCACGCCATCGAACAGCAGCGCGAGCCGCGTCTCGATGCCGGGGATGCCGTTAGGAATGTGCTCGAACGACACTTCCTTGCCGCCGGGCTTCTTGCCCTGCGGATCGTCGTACGAGAAAGGCGCGTGATCGGACGAGAACACGCTGAAGACACCACGCTTGAGCGCGCTCCATACCGCCTTCTGGTTGGACGGGTCGCGCGGCGGCGGACTGCACACGCACTTGGCGCCGTGATAGCCGTCTTCCTGGCCGAGATCTTCGGCGGTCAGATACAGATACTGCGGGCAGGTCTCGGCGTAGATGTTGAGGCCGCGCTGCTGCGCCCATTCGATCTGCTCGATCGCGTCCTGGCCCGACACATGAACGATCAGGATCGGCACATCGACGAGTTCTGAGAAGGCAATCGCGCGATGCGTCGCCTCGCGCTCGACCACTGCGGGACGCGACAGTGCGTGATACTTCGGCGCGTAATTGCCGGCTTCGGTGAGCTTGTCGGTCAGCCACGCGATGCAGTCCGAGTTCTCGGCATGCACCATGACCAGCGCCTGGTTGCGGCGCGCCACATCCATCACCTCGAGAATCTCGCGGTCGCTCAGCTTGAGATCGTCGTAGGTCATGTAGATCTTGAACGACGTATAACCGGCCGCGATCAGTTCCGGCAACTCGCGCTCCAGCACCTCGGGCGTGGGATCGGAGACGATCAGGTGGAACGCGTAGTCGGTGACGGCGCGCCCCTCGGCGCGGCGATGATAGTCGGCCACTGCCGCCTTGAGCGATTGGCCCTTGGCCTGCGCGGCGAACGGGATCACCGTCGTGGTGCCGCCGCACACCGCCGAGCGCGTGCCGCTCAGGAAGTCGTCGGCCATTCTCAGCCCTTCAGGCATGGGCTGGTCGAGATGGCAGTGCGCGTCGATGCCGCCGGGCAGCGCCAGCAGGCCGGTGGCGTCGATCTCGCGCTTGCCCTCTCCCAGCTCGCGGCCCAGCGCGACGACGACGCCGTCCTTCACGCCAATATCGCAGTTAAAGCGCTCGGACGCGGTGACCACGTCGGCATTGCGGATGATCAGGTCGTACACGGTAGTCATGGCGGATCTCTTACACAACTTCGGAAAACAGCCGGCCCCACCCCGTAACGCGGGTCGTGTCGTAGCCGGCGAGCTTCAGCGACTTCCACACCACGGTGGAGATCGTGTCGTAAAGCGGGATGCCGTGGTTCTGCTCCACTTCGGCGGCCAGATGCGCGGCGCGCAGGTTGGTGCAGAACGTGACGATCGCTTCCGGGCGCTGCGTCGCGACTTCGCGGATCTGTTCACGCAGCGTATTTTCAGTTACTTCGGAAAACTCAAAATTCACCTTCAGGCCGAGATGGTTTTCAGCAGCGCAGTCAATCCCGTTGTCGCGGTAGTTGGCGACGATTTTCTGCTGGACCTCCTTGAGGTAGGGACTCACCAGGCCGAATTTCTTCACGCCGGTCTGTTCCAGAATCTCGTTGAGCGCCAGCACCGACGTGGTGGCCGGAATGCCGGTCGCCTCTTCGATCTCGCGGCACAAGCGGCGGTCGGTGTCGAAGCCGAGCCAGCCGGACGAGGTGCCGTTCCAGGCGATCACATCGACCTTGGCATCGGCCAGCAGCTTCGCGGCCTGAATGATGTGAGTGGTGTCGAACTGGCCGAGCGCCGTTTCGGACAGCGAGATCTCAGTCACCCGGAAGCGCGAGAAATGGGCACTGACGCCGGGCAGCTGGGCCACCATCGCGCTCGTAATCGGTTCGAGCGCGGTGTTGGACGACGGGGTAAGCATGCCGAGCAGGACGCGTTTGCTCATGATGAATCCAGCAATGAATAGTTAAGTATGAAAACAGGGGTGCGGAATGCCCGGCTCAGACCGGCAGTTTGCGTTCGTAGTCGATCAGCGTCGAACAGATGAACAGCCCCACGCCTGCCGCCGCGAAAAACATCAGCGCAAGAAAGTACGAACCCGTGGTCTGCACGATCAGGCCGACGATGATCGGCACGAGGATCCCGCCGATATTGCCGCCCAGGTTCATCAAACCGCCGAGAAAACCGATCTTGTTGCGCGTGCCGAGGATGGAAGGCAGGCACCAGTACAGACCGCACCAGCGCAGGAAGAACAGCGTGGAGGCGAGCAGGACGACGACCGTCACCGCATTGCCGACATAGGCAACCGAGAAGATCGATACGGTGGCCGCCACGGCGGCGATGCCGAACAGCGTGCGCATGACGCGGTTGGGCGAGCCGCCGGCTGCCTTCCACTTGTCGGCAACCCATCCGCCGACCAGCTCGCCAACGAAGCCGCTGAAGAAGATCGCGAAACTGGCGCCGCCCATCTGCTGGATGTTGAAGCCGTGCACCTTGTTCAGGTAGTTCGGCATCCAGGTGAGCAAGCCGTAGAACACCGAGTTGAAACACATCCAGCCAAAGAACATGCCCCACACCGAGCGGTACTTGAAGAAATCCAGACTGCGTCCGCTGGCATGAACCGGCTCGCTGCGGTGTTCCTCCGCGAGAGCCGCTTCGAGATATTCCGCTTCGGCCTGATTGACTGACGGATGCTCGCGCGGATTGTTACGGATGTAGTACCAGGCAAAGAGGCCCGCCAGCATGGTGCCGACACCGGCCACCACGAACGAGGTGCGCCAGGAGCCGAACTCGCTGATCAGCCCGGAAATGATCACCGCACCGAGTGCCGCGCCGAGCGGCGCGCCGCCGTCGAGCAGCGTCGCGCCGCGGCCGCGTTCGTGCCGGGTCATCCACATGGCGTTGAGCTTGCCGCCCGCCGGATAGATCGGCGCTTCGGCGAGACCCAGTCCCAGGCGCGTGAGAATCAGCGCGGTGGCCGTCGAGCAGACAGCGGCGATGCCTTGAAAGAAGCCCCAGAACAGCGTGGCGCACGCGATCACGATGCGCGGCTTGAAGCGGTCAGCCAGCATGCCGCCCGGAATCTGCATGAAGGCATAGGTCCAGAAGAACGAGCTGAGGATCAGCCCCTGCACGGCCGGGGCGATGTGAAACTCCTTCGCGATCAGCGGCATGGCGACGGACAGCGAGGCCCGGTCCACATAGTTGATCGAAATCAGCATCAACATGATCAGAAAGATTTTCCAGCGTACGCCGGTCCTGACCTCGGCCTGCACGGCCACATTTACAGTTCGCATCGATGTCTCCTCCGTTCGCCTGATCTCGGCCTTCGGGTTTCATGTCTGTGACCGGGACCGCTCCCGGCCCGGTGCGCTGTGTGCGCCAAAGCAGTATATGATGCTTAATTATGAATTACAAGCTTTGTAATTCATTGAATTTGCTGTGTTTTTATTTTTATAGCTCGTCTCGGAATTCTGTACGACAATTAAGCGGAGATTGAAGAGGCAACTGGGAAGCAAAGGGCAACATGGACACGAAGTCACTACCGGCGGACACACGCAAGCGCATCAGCCTGCGCGGCACGGGCATGTACGCGGCGATCGCGGAGCAGTTGCGCGAGATGATTCTCGAAGGTGAATTGCCGCCGGGCGAGCATATCGACGAGAAAGCGTTGTGCGAACAGTTCGACATCTCCCGCACGCCTCTGCGCGAGGCGCTCAAGACGCTGGTGACCGAGGGCCATGTGACCCACCGTCAGCACATGGGCTTCCAGGTCGCGCCGATCAATAAAGACGAGATTGCCGCCATTTTCGAAGTGCTGCATGGCCTCGAAGAAACCGCCGGCCGGCTGGCCGCGCAGCGTATCGACGACAAGCAGATGAAGGTACTGCTGGAGCGCCATCGCACCATGGAAACCTATCACCGCGAAGGCAAGCGCACGGCCTACTACCGCGCGAACCAGAAAGTGCATCAGCAGATCGTCGATGTCGCCGGGAATCCCGTGCTATCCGATCTGTACGCATCGTTGATGAGCAAGATCCACCGCGCGCGAGGCGCGGCCAACGCAGACGTGCTGCGCTGGGCCGAGTCTCTCGGCGAACACAGCGACATTCTGGACGCGCTCGCCAGACGCGATGGCACATGCCTCGTCCGGCTGCTGCGCGAACACTCGGAGCACACGGCAGCGGAAGTGATGAAAGTGCTGAAGGCTACGAGCGGGGAGTAGCGAAGGCCGGTGAAATATGCGCTCTGCCATGTATAAAACGGCTGCGGGCTATGTGCCCTGTCGAACATTCGTCGCCAGATTATTCTTCTGAAGAAGCTTTTCCATCGCCTAGCATTCTTTGTCCGAGCGTGTTTTCAGCGGCTTTTGCCGTGAGCCCGGACTTTTTGCAGCGCGCGCTGGAAAGGAGATCGACGATGTCCATTACGATTGCCAATCGTGCCGATGGCCAACTGATCCTCGAATCTCCCGGCGGGCAAGTCATGCTCGATTTCACGGAGACAGAGGAGACTGTCATCGCGCCCGCGCAAGAGCCGCCTCAGCAACCGCAACCGCCGCAGCAACCCCAGCAGCCCACCCGTTCCGGGGATGAGCCAGCGCCGCCCAAGCCAATCATTCTGGGTCCGCTGCCGGCGCCGCCGCTCCCCATGAGCATCATCAAAGTCAAACACAGCGCCCTGGTCTGGAGCGTGATCACGGCAGGCTTGCCGCTTCTGCGACTCGACCTGATCATTGAAAGCGGCGAACTGAACAGCGCAACGAAAGCAGAACTCGCCGCGAGAGCGAATCTCTTGCAACCAGGCGAGCCGCTCAGCGTCGACGCACACCTGCCCACGGGCCATGCGATCGACGCGGAGTTGCTGGCCGGTCACCTGAGCCAGATCGCGAAAGTCATGGGACACCCCATCGTCATGAGTCTCTGGACCAAAGTCCTCGGCGAGTAACGTGTGGCAGCCTCCGACGAACCCGCCTCCGCTGCCGCTGCCGCGGCCGGCGACCCCTATGCCACCAACAAGGCGAATCTGCGCGACACCATAAAGTGGCTGGCGGGCATCTTCGGCGCGCTGGCGGCCGTCGTGATCGCCGGCACGCCTTTGTCGGGGCTCGGCGCATTGCCGTGGCCCAGCACGAAATTCCTGTGGGCGGGGGGCACGTTGCTGTTCAGTTTCGTGTGCATCTGTCTCGCGCTGATATTCACACTGCGATTGCTTCGCGCCGACCTGCTGTATTTCTCGGACCTGGCGCCCGATGCGTCGGCACCCAGGACTAGAGTGCCTTGGGAAATCAAGCGGCTCCGAAAAAACATAGACAAGCACCGGGCCGACCTGCTTCCGCCTGGCTACCCTTCCATGGACAAGTTTCAGGAAGTCGTCCAGGCTGCCGTGACACAGGCCAGCGATTTCGGAAATCGATGGGTGCAACATGCAGCAGCGCCGGTTCCCGATGAGGCTCAGGTAGCCCAGGCAAAAGCCGCGTACGAGGCCCAGGTGGCCGCGCTACTCGATTTTCGCGCCTACCAGCAGCGAATCCTTGCGTACGCCTCTTATGTCCGGTTCTACAACCGCCTGCGTAACGCCACGCCGCTACTGTTCGTATTGGGTATCGCCGCACTGCTCGCGCTCATGGCGTTCGCGGTCATCGCGAAGGCGC
>DASVNP010000476.1:0-19329 GCA_036383775.1 Paraburkholderia sp.
CGTAGAGCCCTTTCGTGTCACGAGCTTCGCAGATCTCCAGGGGAGCATCCACGAATACCTCGACGAATCCGTCACCGACGATTTCGCGCGCAGCGCGCCGATGCCGATGCTCCGGCGAAATCACCGCCGCAATCGCAACGAAGCCTTGCTGCATGAAGAGCGCCGCGACGTGTGCGATACGCCGTAAGTTTTCCGTACGATCCTCCAGCGTGAAGCCGAGGTCGCCATTCAGTCCGCGCCGCAGCACGTCGCCGTCGAGCACGACCGCGGAGTGCCCCGCTTCTTTCAGGCGCCGATGCAACGCGTTGGCCACGGTTGATTTGCCCGCGCCGGAAAGTCCGGTCATCCAGATCACGGCGCCACCGGACGTGCTCATGATTGACGCTCCGCGCGGCTCGTAGTGGCTTCGTCGACGGCGTGGCTGTGGTTGTGGTTGTGAGCACCCACGCCATCCGTCGAAACCAGTTCCGGCCCTAGCGCGTCTAGCAACGGCTGAAGCAATGCCTGGCGCGGCCGCCAGCGTTGCAGCGACGTCTTGTAAAGCGGACGGCGCACCTGAGCGGAACTGGCCGTTTTCACCTGCCGCGTGGTCTGATGGAACGACAGGCAGCGTTCGTCCCAGTCGAGCCCGCAATGCGCGAGGAGGCGCCGCACGTTGCCTTCGAAATCGCCGATCAGTTCCTCGTACTTGACCTCGAGCATCACGCCTTCAGGCAACACGCGCTGCCAGTGCGCCATTAGCGCGTCGTACGCGCGGTAGTAACGGCCCAGTTCGCCGAGGTCATAGCCAAACGGCACGTCGTGAAAAATCCGCGAGAAAATCGACAGGCACGTCTGCAACGGCGAGCGACTGCTATGAATGAAGCGAGCGTTCGGCAGCGCCAGATGAATCAGGCCGACGTTGATGAAGTTGAACGGATATTTGTCGGTGAAGTGCGTAAAACGCGTCGCCGGATTGGGTTCTTCGTTCTGGCCCTTGCATTGCACGTCTGGCAGCGCGCGCTGAATGCGGCGCAGATAGTCCGCACCGAGCGTGCTCAATTGCGCCGCGCCGACGCCGGGCAATGCTTCAATATCGATTCGAAGCGGATCGTCAAAATCGCGGCCGATGCAGCTCACCAGTGCCTCGCTGAATTCCGTGCGCTCACCCCCGCCGAAGACCCGCGGATGGCTCGCCAGTATCTGTTCGATCAAGGTCGAACCCGAGCGCGGCATGCCGACGATAAATATCGGCGCCGCCGACGGATCGCCCAGACCGCGCTTCGCCGCCAGCATGTCGGGCGTCATCAGTTCCGGCAGATGCGCGAACAGGCCGAGCGACTCCGCTTCGTTATAACGCACGCCGGCGCGGTGCAACGCGTTGCCCTTCAGAAAGTGATCGAACGACGCGTCGTCGCGGCCCACATCGGATAACGCCTGGCCATACGCGAAGTGGATCTCCGCCTGATTGGCCGGCGTCATCGAAGTTGCGTTGCCGGCGAGGAGCTCCATGGCGAGGAACACCGGGTCGTCGGCGGTAAGACGCTTGGATTGCACGAAATTGCGGTAGTAGAGCGGCACCTGCGGCGCGGCTTCGATGGCACGGCGATACGCGTCGTGCGATTCGTCGAAGCGGCCGAGTGCCTGCAGGCAGTTGCCGATGTTGTTGTGCGAACCGTCGGCCTGCGGATTCAGGCGGGTCGCCTCGCGATAGGCTTCGACCGCCCGTTCGAGCTGGTGCATCTGCTCGAACGCCCAGCCGAGGCCGTGATGCGAGTCGGTGTTGAGTGGATTGCGCGTGATCGCTTCACGATAGCGGGCGACGGCTTCCGGAAAGCGGTTCAGCGCGGCGAGCGTCGCGGCGAGGCGCTCGTGAGTGAGCGCGTCGGCGGGATCGAGCGCGAGAGCAGTTTGGAAACGTAGCAGCGCGGTTTCGAGTTCGCCGCGCGCGGCGCAGGCATCGCCTTCGGCGAGCCATTCTGATGCGGTAGCCGGCTGTGGATCGTGCTTCATGGACGGCTGGGATGTTGCAGGCTTCGCATCGAGCGGTCCTGACAGTGAGCGGGTGCGGCCTTGGCGTCCAGGCCGGGCACAGGCGCGAGGCGCAGGCGGCGGCCTGAATTCAAGGATATTTGTCTGAAGGCAAATTAACAGGCCCACCCTACAGTTGCGTTTCGAAACTTTAACCAACTGTTACAGCACGACGAAGCGGTAAGGGATGGAATGGTTGCTGTAGTGCCTCACTGTCATGGGGTTCGATTGGCGGCCATGATTCGTGGGCGCGGCATGTCATTTGCAAGCGGTAATTTGCGGACACAAATGCGGCTGAACTCCCGGGCTCGCGAATTTTCTCACTCTTATGCGAAGGAGACGATCGTGAACAGGCTCATTGCATCATTGACGCTGTTGACGGTGGTAGCCGGCCTTACCGGATGCGTGGTCGCGCCGGGATATGACTACGGCTACGCACAGCCCTACTACCCGGACTACGGCTATGCCTATGGGCCACCGTATGCGCCGGTGTACGGCAGCGTCGGCATCTACGGCGGCTGGGGCGGTGGCTGCTGCCACGGCGGACACTGGCATGGCGGCGACGGGTGGCATGGCGGCAATGGATGGCATGGCGACGGTGGCTGGCACGGCAACGGCGGGAGCGGCGGCTGGCACGGCAGCGGATTCGGCGGGTCCCACGACGGCAGCAGCGCCAGCGGCGGTGGCAGTAACTCGTGGACCAGCGGCGGCATGCACGGCGGCGGGCGTAGTCATTGAGGTGGCACGCGGCGCCTCAACTGTGACGCGCTGATTCGCAGTGCGCATGAATATCCGGCAACGTGGTGATAGCGAGAGTCGGGGGAGAACCGGCCGGCACCGCGGATTAATTCGTGTCGCAGATACGGGGCGCCCCTTAAAGTTTTTGGGCCGGCTGCCGAAAACGAAGGCATGAAATACTTCTTCGACTACGCTCTCGCCGAGCGATACGGCTACGGGATGGCCGTATATATCGCTGCCGAGACTTCCGACCTGCAGCGCGCCATTGACGCAACGAACGCCCGTCGCACACGTGCGGGTCGCCGCCTGCTTGAAGACGCACAAGTTGCGGACGTCCTTTCTGTCTTGCGAAAGAAGGGTTATCTCGCAGCCACGATGGACGACGACGCAAACCTTTCTGGCGCCAGCGCGACTGGCTGATTGCTTCGACGGAGTATTTTCCGAAAACAAAAAAGCCGTTCCGAATTTCACATTCGGGAACGGCTCTTGGCGCTGTACTGCTTGATACTGCGAATTTCTTTGGGGTGGCTGATGGGACTCGAACCCACGACGACAGGAATCACAATCCTCTACAAGCGACGTTTCCCGACGTTGATCAAAATTGATCAGATAATTTAAAATCAATAAATTCAATAGCTTATTGAAATTATTGCATTTCTTCAAATTGACTGAGATTGATTGTTTACCTCATAATTTGCCTACACTGTGCCTACACAGATGTGGCCCTTATCGAGGCAAGCGATGAACAAGACGAATTTCACGGCGGACCGGGTAGCGTCGTTTCAGTGTGGTTCCGGAAAAAAGCAGAGCATCTATTGGGACGCGAAAACGCCGGGTTTTGGCCTGCGTGTGACGGCGGCGGGTGCGCGGTCATACGTCTATGAGTCGCGCCTGTTCGGGAAGACGGTACGCCTGACTATTGGTGACGCTCGCGCGTGGTCGCTAGGTAAGGCCCGTACCGAGGCCGCGAGGCTCAAGACGGTGATTGATGACGGCAAAGACCCGCGCGAGGTCAAAGCCGGGGAGCGCGCCGCCCATGAAGCCAGAAAGGCCGAGGCGCGGCGGCAAGATGTCAGATTGGGCGATGCATGGGTGGTATATCTCGAAGAACGTCGCCCAAGATGGAGCGAACTTCACTACCGCGACCATGTAGACCTTTCCAGTGTTGGCGGACAGCCGAAGAAGCGCGGCAAGGGTTTGACCGAGCCGGGGCCGCTTGCGCCGCTGATGCCGCTGAGACTGTCCGACCTGAGCGCCGACCGGATAAGCGACTGGCTCGAAGCCGAAGCCGCGAAACGTCCGGCGCGTGCCCGCCTCGCCTTCAATCTGCTACGCATTTTCGCGGGTTGGTGCGAATCGAAGCCCGAATATCGCGGCTTGGTGGATGCTCAGGCGATCTCGACTCGCATCGCAAAAGACGCCTTACCTAAGCGGCAAGCTAAAGCCGATGTTCTGCAACGCGAGCAACTCGCCGCGTGGTTCAAGGCCGTCTGGCAAATCGATAATCCTGTCATGACAACCTATCTCATTGCGCTTTTGATTACTGGCGCGCGTCGTGAGGAAATGGCGGCGCTCAAATGGGATGACGTGGATTTCAAGTGGCGCAGTCTGAGCATTGCCGACAAGGTGGAGGACACGGGCCGCGTGATTCCGTTGACACCTTTCCTTGCTTCGCTGCTGGTCGAACTGAAACGCCTGAACGATACGCCGCCGAACATTCGGCAGCTTCGCCGCTTGCAGCAACGTGGCGAATACTGGCGTCCGTCGCCGTGGGTTTTTTCGAGCAAGACGTCCGCAGACGGCAGGCTGGCCGCCCCGAACCGGGCGCTGCATCGTGTCTGTCAACTCGTTGGAATTCCGCCCGTGACGCCGCACGGCCTGCGCCGCTCGTTCGGCACACTCGCCGAATGGGTCGAAGTGCCTGTCGGCATCGTCGCGCAAATCATGGGGCATAAACCGTCCGCCATCGCCGAGAAGCATTACCGCCGCCGCCCGCTCGACCTGTTGCGCAAATGGCACGACAAGATTGAAGCATGGTTGCTGGAACAGGCGGGCATCGAGTTCGATGCGAACACCGCTCAAGCGGGGATGCATGCCGTCAAGTAGCTGCCCATAACGCCGGACGCGCAATGCGCTCGCGAGCCCGCTAAACTCTCTTTGCCCCTGCCCGCTCGACGGAGCGCAAAGCCGGACACCTTCACCGGCCCGGCGGGGGCATCCTGACCAATGAAGGCGCGCTTTGAAGGAGCGCTTGTCAATGTCGCCATTGCGCTGGAATACGCTGGATGAGGCCGCCCTATGGCTCTCCGAAGTTACCGGCGAGGCGTGGTCGCCTCGCCGTATCTTGAATGACGTGCTGAACCTGTATCGCGTTACGAAAGGCAACGTTCCGCCGCCGACGTGCTTGCGATGTGCGCCGCCGCATGGAACGACGTTCGGAAGGTACAAATGGGACGCCAAGAACGGGACGCCGAGCAATTCGTTCGTGTACGTTTGCGATGCGCCGTATCAAACGGTGGCCCTCTATCCGAGTCAGGTAGACGACTTGCTCAAGACCGGCGAAACCCGGATTACCCTTGCAGAAGAGTCTGAAGACGCTTATGGGCGGGAAGGCGATTATGTGTTCGTCGAGCCGATGGCGCAGGGATTGAAGGTCGGCGTGTCGTCGGTCGGGATGGGCGCGGTCGACCTGCAAGATTTCGCCGGGCGCGTCGTTGCCGCGAAACGGGCGTCGAATGACGCAAGCTCTACGCTCGATGTGGGTGTCGAGCTTACAACGCCTGCGAGCGATAGTGCGATGAAGGGCACGCCCGCGCCAATTCGGATGCAGAGCCGCAAGGGTGACAAGTGGACCGATAGTCAACTGCGGCAACTCTTGCACGAATCCATGCTGCCGGAAATGACGCAGCAAAAGCTCGCCGACCAATACGGCGTAACGCGGCAACGCATGAGCCGAATTCTGGAAGCCGCGCGGGGCAAGCTTTCGAAATCCAGGCCTGTATCGGTTTTTACCGTCGCGAACGCAAACCCTGTCACGCGCAAGCGCCGCAACATCTGAGCCGCTGTTGCGTTGCGCTCTTGCGCAAACCGCCTGCAAACGCTTGCCCCATAAGGCGCGGGCTATTGCTCAATAGCAGCGGTGCCATTGCGGTGTTCAGGCTGCACTCCCAAGCGATTCGCAATGATTCGCGGGGCATAGCGGTTATTTAGTAGCACGGCCCCCGAGTCGTTCGACGCGAAACCCTGTTTCGTGACTTGGGAGCCAAACCAATGACGACGACCGCGCTCGCGGCGACTGCCAGCAATCGCCCGCGTCTCTCGACTGAAGAACTTGCGGTGCTGTTGGCGCTGCGCCCGCAATCCATCCGCAAACGCTACTGCCAAACCGGCGCTTACTTCTGCCTGCGCCCGGTCAAGCTGCCGAACGGCCGCTTGATGTGGCCCGCCGATTCCCTTGAGCAATTGATGGAAGAGGCAGGCTAATGAAAAAGAAAAACGCCCAACCGACCAAAGGCCAATCGAGCGCGAAACGTCAACGCGACTTTACCGGAACCGACAACCCGCGTCATCTGCGCGCGGTTGCGGCGTCGCAACTCCGCCCGATACCGCGCGAGGAACTCGACAGTATTGTGGGATGCAGTAACGGCCCCGAACTGGCAGCGACGCTGCGCGCGAAGGGCTTGAACGTACCTTGCGCCAAGGTCCCTTACCTCGACCGCGACGGCACCCAAGTGCTGCGCGGTGTGTACTACCTTTCCAACGCCGACCGCCGCAAGATTGCTCGCTGGCTGTGCAACCGCGCAGAGGGCGGCGAATGTTAAACGGTCACGACGAAATCGAGCGCGCCCGTTCTGCGCTTTTCACTCTCGACGCCGGTTGCGCCCGTGACGAGTGGGTGCGCGCTGCGATGGCCGCCAAAACGGCGGGGCTGCCGGAAGATGACTTTCTGGCGTGGTCTGCGACCGGCTGCAACTATGGCGGCGAGCATGAAGCTCGCTCTGTATGGCGCAGCATCGACCTGAACGGCGGCGTCGGCCCTGGCACCTTGTTCAAGATGGCCCGCGATGGCGGCTGGAATGATGCACAACCGCGCGCCAACGGCGCGCAAGGCGCTCGCGTATCGAGCCCGATGCAGAGCGAACAGGCGAAAGCAAAAACCGTCTCTAACCCGCGCTTTGATGTTGCCGCCGCCTTCGCAAGCTATCCACCCGCGAGCGCCGAGCATCCCTATATCGCGGCGAAGCGCGGCAATCCTGACGGCTTGCGCGTCGTCCCGGCTGATGCCCCCCTGACGATCCAAGGTAAGCGCGTGGCAGGCTGGATCGCCGTGCCGGTCCGTTCACTGGACGGCGCATTGCAGACCATTCAATACATCCCCGCGCCGGGTAGCGGGAAGAAGCTGAACGCACCGGGTGCATCGTTCGGTAATGGCTTGCTTGTGGTGGGCGAGATTGTGCAGGACGGGACGCTTTACGTTGTCGAAGGCATCGGGCAGGCGTGGGCGTGCGCTAAAGCCGACTATCAGGCGGCTGCCGTGGTGGCGTTCGGCTGTGGACGCGTTCGCATGGTGGCCAATCTGCTGCGTGATCACTACCCTGCCACGCGCATCGTGATTGTCCCGGACAAGGGTAAGGAAGCGGACGCGGAAGCTATCGCCCACGATATCGGCGGCACGTGGGTGGCGATGCCCGCCAATGCACCCGGCAACTACGACGCGAACGACTACGAAGGCGATTACGGTCCCGACGCGCTGGCGGACCTGTTGCGCGCGGCAAAGATGCCGCCCATGCGCTACAAGTTGCAATCGGCGAATGACCTTCAAAACGCGCCGCCGCTGCGTTGGCTCGTGCGCGGTCTCATTCCCGCCAACGGGCTCGCGGCGCTCTTCGGTCCGTCTGGTTCGGGTAAATCGTTCCTCGTGCTCGACCTTTGCGTAGCCATCGCGGGCGATGTTGAGTGGTTCGGTCGCCGCGTTACCGCCGCGCCGGTTGTGTATGTCGCGCTCGAAGGTGAGGCCGGCTTGAGCAAGCGCGTGAAAGCATGGAGCGCCCGCAACGGCCGCTCGCTGCCAGACGACCTCCGCTTCATTACGCAGTCGTTTGACCTTCGCGACCCATCCGACGTGGAAGACCTCGCTCATGCTGTGATCGCTGGCGGCGGCGCGGGCCTGCTCGTTGTTGACACCTTGAACCGCGCCACTCCCGGTGCCGATGAGAATAGCTCGAAGGACATGAGCGACATCATTTGGAACCTCAAGATACTGAAAGACCGGATCGGCTGCACGGTTCTCGCCGTGCATCACACGGGGAAGGATGCGTCCAAAGGCTTGCGCGGGCACTCGTCCCTGTTCGCGGCGCTTGATTCAGCGATCGAGGTATCGCAGACGAACGGTGGTCTCGATTGGACCGTTGCGAAAACCAAGGATGACGCTGTCGGCGAGAAGTACCCGTTCTCGCTTTGCGTGATTGACCTTGGCGAGGATGAAGACGGTGAGCGAATCACGTCGTGCGTGATTGAGTCGGATGTCCCTATCTCGAAAAACCGGCAAAGCGCGAAGTTGACCCAAGGCTCGAAAATTGGGCTGTCTGCTCTCGACGAAGTTACCAGCACCAAAGGTCGCACGATGACCGGGTCGAGCGGCATCCAGCAAGGCGTGCGCGCCGTGGAAGAAGGCGAATGGCGGCAGCAATTCTATCTGCGCTACGGCAGCGACGAAGATACCCCCGACACGAAGAGCAAAGCGTTTCGCCGGGCAAAGGAGGCTTTGATCGCTGGGGAGTTTGTGATGATGTCTGCCCCTTTCGTGTGGAGGACCGGGAAATGACCGCCAAAACCCGGACATTTTCGCAAAAATATGGGATTGAACGGGCCGGACACTGCCCGGACAAAAAGTGTCCGCCAATGTTCCACGGCATGCGCGGTGACGGCCTCAAAGTGTTGTGCCAAAAGGGCTTTGGGGTTCCCTTCACGCTTTACCCGGACAAATGTCCGGCCTTGTCCGGGGTGTCCGCCCCCTGGACGGACACGGACACCCCTCTATAGGGGTGTCCGTGTGTCCGGTTCGGTAACCGGAGGGCTGAGCTGAGCATTCGGTGGATGCGATTTCGTGTACTAGGAGGGTTCGATGATCGACGGACTTGTGGCTGGAAAAGTCTACGGGAAGCCGACCGAGCGCGTGGGCGCGAGCGGCAAGTCGTTCGTAACCGCGAAGGTGCGTGCCGCAGGCGGCGGCGAATCGCTGTTTGTAAACGTGATTGCGTTCGATGCCGTTGCGAAAGCCGCCTTGCTGGCGCTCGACGATGGCGATTCCGTCGCACTGGCGGGAGCGTTAGCGCCGAAGGTGTGGCTCGATAAGAGTGGGGACGCGAAACCTGCGCTCGACATGGTTGCGCACGGCGTGCTGACGCCCTGTCACTTGCAACGCAAGCGCAAGGCAATGCAACCCGAGGATGCGGCGACGATGAGCAGCGCGAAATGCGGCGACGACTTTTCCGACATGCAAGACGATTTATAGAAGCGCGAGCTGGAAAGTCCAGGTAATGTAGGAGTGGCGGTTGTTTTGTTCGATAAATGAAGAGGAAACCTAATCATGGATGCCGTAATGGTGCCGAAATCGTTGCTTGAAAAATTCAGTTGGGACGAGCACAAACAGGAGTATTTCGCCTTGATTCCGAAGGATCGCCTGGACGGAGCCGCAAGCTATGCCCGCTTCCGCGTCGAATTCCGGCCAGGAGGCAGCGTCGTGTTGACCCCGCAGTAATTACTATCCATTTGAAGGAGTGAGCTATGAAACCGCAAAACCAGCCTCTGCCCGAACGTCTGGCGGCACTTGAATTGCTCGTAAACGACACGGGTCTCGTGGACGAACTCAAAGCGCGCCAACGCGCGGAAACCGACAAACGCCGCGCCGCGCTTGCCGCCGAATTGAAGGCGTTGCCGAACAACGAGCGCCAGCTTACCGCCTTGACGAAGGATGCCGCCCGTACGGCTGCGGCGTTTGTGGTCGCGCAAACTGCCTATCAGGAAGCAGAACGCGCTATGAAGGAGGCAACGGCGCGCGCCGCCATCGCGACTATGGCGGATGAGGGGGCGCGCCAGGCAATCCTGATCCAACTTGAGCGCAGCGCGCCGCCCGAACTCGCGGACGCATCGGATGACCTGGCGTTCGCCCATGACCTGTTGCGTAGCGCTTTCCGCACCCGCGAGGTTGTGGGCCGCAATGTGCTTGGCACGCGTACGCGTACGGTCCATTCGAATGGCGACGACATTACGTCGGCACGCAAAAAGGTTTCCGATGCGCAAGACGCAATCCGCGAACTGGCGCGCAATGGCGAGATGCCTGGCGATGCCATGGTGACGCGCTGCGCGGAAATTGTGGATGCCGCGCTGGAGCCTACGTTCGCGTTCATTCCGCAAAAGCTGTGGGACCTTCGCCGCGACAAGCCGGGTTCCGACCTCGTGGCCGAGGTTGCGGGCTATCTGCACTAGATCGACAGCTAAATCGTGGATCGGCAATGAGCGGTGGCAGCTTGGGATAGGCGCACCGCACCGAACTAAAGCGCGTCGGGCAGCGTGCATGAAGCCCAAGCCGTTCAGATCGCCGATGTGCTCGCCTGCAGAACGCGATTGAAGGCGTTTTGGTGGGTCGTCGGGCGCGGATGCATCAACGCACCGACGGGCCCCGCCGAGGGCAACCGGCGCGGATCTGACGGGCGGCAGCAGCCCCCTAGGGGGCACCCAATCGCTATGGCTGCGGAGCCGGTGAACGTGGGGGAGGGCGAATTTTTATGGGAGCAGAAGCAAGCGAGGGGGTATGCGCGAACCGACGACAAATTTGAACGGGGGCGCGCGGAATATAACCAATAGGACAATCCGAGCAC
Organism: Paraburkholderia sp.; assembly: GCA_036383775.1. Classification (GTDB taxonomy): domain Bacteria; phylum Pseudomonadota; class Gammaproteobacteria; order Burkholderiales; family Burkholderiaceae; genus Paraburkholderia. The sequence goes on from DASVNP010000476.1 coordinate 10,629, forward strand.
AGCGTCGATTCCGTCGCCAATCAATTCAAATGACTCTGTTAGACCGTTCTGCGACGATCGCGACCGGCCGAGTTCGACCCGGAGCAGCCCGCGGTAAGTTTGTCGCCAGCGTCCGCTGTCGCGTTTGGACGCGCCTTTCAAAGGTGCTTCTCTCCGAGGTGCTTAAAGAACAGCAGTGCGAGAACAGCAGTGCGGTAGACTCGCCACATGCCTGATCGGCGACCAAGGGGAACGTAGATGGCGAGCGGCTTCAATGATGTGGGTTTTCTTGGCGATGACCTTGATAGCTGGCGCGACTCCGTCCATGCCGAATTTCCACAATCGTTTGCCATCGCGGACCGGATGAATCGCATCGGCATGCGCATGATGCGTGAGTTTCATTTCGATAATCCTACAGAGGCGCAGCTACTTGCGGTCGCGGCCTTCTACCGTTCGTTACAGTCGTTTCAGTCCACAGTCCTGCTGGCAGAGCGCGGTGCCCTGGCAGAAGCACGTTCCCTGGCGCGTCTGTGCTGCGAAGCCGTTATTCTGTTGGGTGGCCTGCTTAAGGTCGAAGGTACGGTTGAAAAGCTCCACGAAGACCATGCAAAGCATTGCCTGTCGCTGGCTAACTCCATGATCCACATGAATCGGTACGGGAATACCGGGGCTAACCTGGCACCCTTCGAGCAGGAAGTAGCTAAGGTCATGGCGGAGTATCCGAACAGACCACATTCAATCGTATGGTCCAGCCTAGCTGTACAGGCGGGTCTGGCAAAGCTCTTCGAACTCGCCTATCGCTTCCCGTCTGGTGACGGAGCGCACATGACGTTGGGCGCGCTCCACCGCCATTACAAGGAGGAGGATGGCGTCACCCAGACCATCTTTCACCCGGACAGGTCCGATTTGCGATCCACACTTCTCGCTGCGAACGCATCGCTGGTCAATCTGCTCGGGTTGGCCCACGAGTTCATGGGGATGGACGAATATGAAGCTGAAATGCGCGATCTGCTTTTGCAGTGGGCTGTCAGCCGGGAAGAACTTGGCCTTCAGTAGCGAATAGCGATCGCTCGATGCTCCGATCAAATGCGAACCGGTAGCGGTTTCTGTTGCCTTTTTTGTCTATCGCATCCTTACGCCGTAGGTAGCGCTAACCACGGTGTTGCCTAGCCTTCACACCTGCGCAACGCCGTCCGCTAAGTCGTCAGGTAGCGTCTTGTAGTGCCGTTCAAGTTGCCCATTGAGGGCGCGGACTAGCCCGTTGATGTATTTCACCTTCTCCCCTTCGATCGCGAGCGGAGGCATGGTATCCCACGTGTCTGGGCTAAACATGCTTACTAACCCGGTTATCAAGTCGCGAAACTGTTTGGTGAACTCAGGAGTCATGTAAAGCTGATGCCGCTCTAGGGCATTCGTAAGTTCCCTAATCTGCTCAGTGATTATTTCTATAGATCCTCGGCTTCCGACAGGCAGCATGGCGCGCGCCATAACAGTTGCAGGAATGCGCATCGTTGCCATATAGAGTTCGTGATAAGCAGCTAACCGCTTCTCAAAAAGCTTTTCTGCTACTACCTTTCGCATTTCGGCTCGCAACCGCTCAACACCTTGCGAGCGCGCCAGTTCGTCTTTGTACCTCTCCATGTCGCGCGATAGTTCGTGCTTGTAACGCTCTGCGTCGCGCTCCAACCCTTTCGCAACGCGTTTTGTGAGCCACGTTGTTAGCCCGGACTCAAGCAGTTTCCAGCACGCTGCTCCAATCAGGAGGATGACGACCACAGTACCGCCCAAGGCGGTGAGAATTTGTTGGAGAATCGACATTGTGCCCCTGTGCGTATGTGTCCGTGTGTGATGTTACCCCGCTAGGCTAGGTCGCGATCTGCGGGAAAGTGCATATATCCCGGTCCCGGCGTATCGAGTGCGATGCGGTCCCGTATCGAATGCTTCGCCGCATTCACGCCAAGAATTACCGCCTGACAGCTCGCCTTCGCGCGGCCCGTGGGCTTCTTGTTCGGGCACACGGGCGAACGTTGCCTCGTGCTTGATTGGCAGCACGCAAAAGAGACCACCTCGCCTGACGAAGACTTCGTTTGCGCGTAAAGTACGTGCGCCTGGTCTGTTCTTACGAGGTCTCCTCAACTGGTGCATCGGGTTCTCCCTTGTCCTCTATGGCCGAAAGCTCTCGTGGTTCTGTTTCCGAACTCAATGCGGGAAGCTGTGGACCGAGAACCTTTTCCGTTGGCGTCAAGTATGGATAGCGGTCGGTGGATAGAAGTACCGAACGCGCCTCAAGCGGGTCGTCTTCTTTGAAGAACTCGCCCTCCTCGTGCGGCGAGGTTTCCCCAGACAGTTTGTTTTGATGACCGTCCTTCGTTTTTACTGAAACAACGCGGCAGCGTTTATCCGCAGGGGTTTCGACCATGGCAACATGGTCGCCCCTTATATCGTGATGAAGGACTTCGCAGAAATTGCCCATGTAGGGCTTTCCGCGCAGATGGTCGCATTTAGAATAGCGCTCACCGCAGATAGAACAGTCCAACCTGCTCGCGACAAATCCAGCGCTCATGAATACCTGTGGCGGGAAGATTTGACGTTCAAGCTGCTCTAAAGCTTTCAGTCGCTGCCCGCAATGTACAAAACCGCTATGTGCACGAGTTGCGTCTATGCAACCCATCTGAGCTGCCACAAGTTGCTCCCATGCTTCGTCCGGCTTGTCCCGCTTTAGCAGAATCCACATCATTAGCTCGCACCGTATGGCGCCGATGACGCACTCGAAACCCAAGAAGAGGTTCGCATGGTCTTCTTCAGCGCGGCGAACTGCCTCGTGCTTGTTCAGTGTTGCGTTATGCAACAACAAATCGAGAGCCGAGCATTGTTCCAGTTGCAGCCTGCTCGATCTCGCGAGAAAGCAGAACTTTTCGGCCTCCGCTATGCCGTTGTTGAAGTGATCGATCAACTGATTGAAGGAGATCCTCACGGATTGCTCTGCGAGAGGTACGCTCATTGTTTCCCCACTAGGTCCTTGACCATCTCGCCAACCTTTCCTAACCCATCAGCAGGGCCACTATAGTGGATCTGTTTGCAGGAACCATCCGCCTGCTCCAGGATGACATCGAGCGACGCCTTCCCATCCGTGGCACCTTTGAACAGGTCATAAAGGTGGTTAGAGATAACTCCCAGAGTTACAGATAGGAGATTGGGATCCTGCAACAGCAGGTTGGCAGATATCAGCAGGGTTGGGCCGAACCACTCAAAACTGTACTGTTGCAGATACGGCGGTTGATTATCTTCGTCGAATATCTCGACATAGGCGATCTTGTTTGCCTTAAACAGCGTACGCACCGTGTCAGATTCCACGTACTGGCGAAGATCGCCGATAGACTTTGCCGTCGCAAGATTGCCCGGCAGGATTGCAAGGCCGCTGGGAACAGGGACCCCGAAGCTCTTTAGCTTTTCAGAAACGGAAACGTAGTCGCGCACTTCTGTGGTCATTGAGACGTCCCTCTGGTAAGTTGTTTCGGAATTGACTACAAACGAAGGTGCATAGTAGCCGTTTCCGAAAGGCTCTACAGATATCTTGTGTGCAAGCCAATCGGTTCAAAGAATTGCGAGTTCTTCGTCCGGCGGAAACCGGCCTTTGATAGTGCAGCCGGGAGGCGGTTGCGTGAATACGGCGTGAACCAAAATACCCGGCGCGATCGCTGTCAAGTTCGCGGAGAACCCATCTGCAGTTGCCTGTGCGAGGTAGTAATGGTCGCCACTCTGGTACATGTACTTTCCCTCAAGGACAAGTTTGGAGCCGTTCGAAGAATGCAGTTCGTTATGAGACGATTCGCTTGATGCGAGGCCAATCAGAGCCGCTAGCTTGAACTGATGACCGGCATTCGGATACCGTGATGAGGTGATAAACCGAAGATGATGAGTAACAGATGACAGATCGTCGCGACGAGTGACCGACGGCTGATATAAAAGCATCGCATCGACGCCTGGATCCGATTCACTATCACTCAGTAATTCCCTTGCATACGTTTCGATATCGTTTAGGGAGGCGGTAGGATGCAGCCTCATGAACACGACGTTAGCTGTGTGCTCCGACCGCGTCGCATGCTTTCGCAAGTTTGTTGTGGCTTTGTAAACTTTATCGAGGAAATTTTTCTGCTCGTTCTTGTGGTGCGTAGAAATCGCAATGAATGTGTCCGAAAAATGCGTTGTAGCGAGCGCTGGCCCACCAGCCTGCGGAGCAAGCGTGCTGATTTCGACCGCTACTTTTTTGGGAATTGCCTCCCTCTTGTAGGGCTGCGATGTGACGGTGGGGATTGCGGTAATAAAATTCTCAACCCGTACCCAATCCGGCTCCGTGAGGCATTCCGAAGTTTCGATCAAGACCTGTGCCGAACTACTTTTTCCCCGCAACAACTTCTGAACATGCATACGCGTTTTCAGGCTTCGCTCGCGAAAAAAGCGTTCGTGGTCCGAGATGTCGTGATTTTTCATAGACAGTCTCATTTCGAATCCGTCCGCGAACGACACGAGGGCATCGACACCCGGAAGATTGCCGCGCGTCGGCCGCACCTGCATACCCGCACGCGCCAACATCGCAATTCCCAGTATCTCAAACAGATGGCCGTGGCTAGTGGCGTTACTCCTCTTGATGTCTGCGATCCTGTCGATCAACCACACTGAGTCGATCGTTTTGACAAGCCCGAGAGCGTTGCCCAACGTGACCAATTCGATGGTCGCTAGACTGTCCGATCGTTGCCAAAGGCGCTGCAATTTGTGCGCTCCACCTGACGCCGCTAACCAGTCCAATCCGAATGATTGCTCAACCGTAGTCAAGGAAAGCGTGGACTCCTCAGGTGGAATGCCAAGAAAATCGATTGCGCGCATGAAGGCTCTATTTCAGGTGGTTGATTGTTGTACACCGCAGCCAGATCGGAACTTTGTGGCCTAACGTCTGCGTTAGCTTAATGAAGGTACACATTGAAATCAAATAGCGCTATTTGAGCATCTTTTTGGTTGCGTCCGCACGGGTCGCCGATGCCGAAGGCGAGGAATTTTCTTATTAGATTTAACTGGCATGCGTGACGACGCCTTCAATGTAGCGGCCTCAAAGCTTGCTCTTCGCCGACGAACGCAATGAGTTCACTATGCGTCGGAGAGGTCGCCGCGTGGGCTCCTTGTCGCGCTAGGACCCGCGCGTAGAGAATTTCTAAATCAGCCCAGACGGTCGGATCGGATTTCCGTACTTCGGCGCGATAGTTCTTCGTCAGGTGGTAGTAGTTGAATATCCACTCATAGAACGCGTGCCACACAAATTCGGTTTGAATGGCACCCCGGCGTTCAAGCAACGCGACTTGTTCGAAGAAGTCCAGCACTGCGTTGACATGTGAGTTGCTGTTCAAGCCGCTCTTCTTTAGCTCTGTGCTTTGCAGGTAGTGCGACGCGCAATAACGCGTTTCGTGCATACGCGGACTATCGAAGGTTTCGGTCAGCTTAAACAGCATGTCCGCGCCGAGTGTGATTTTGTTTTGCTGTACTTGTGATCGAAAGCTCCATGCCGCGACGCCCACGCCGATGACAGCGGCGAAGGAACCAAGGCACGTTCCGATTGAAGACCAGATAGACCATTTTTGCGCCGCGTCGGCGGAACTTAAGAAATCGTCTGTGTGATAAATGGTCACTGCAAAAACGCCTACAGCGAGGCCTCCGAAAAGAAGCGCGGCGGATAAGACCAGCCAGCCTACTTGTTTAGTTGCATCCCTGTGCGTCGGCATGATGGTTCGTCATTCCCTTCGTGCGTTTTAAGGTCGCTTCGGCGGCCTTTCCCCAGTTCAGAAGTCCGAAGTCTTCAACAGGATTCTCCCGCTACTGGGCGAACCGTGTTTGCGCTGCGCGACTTCACAAATCCGGTCAGCTTTTTGTTGGAACGCGTCGGTCAATTCCTTGCCGTGGAGCTTTTCGCGTTTGGCCAGGTCTTCAATGGCTTCACTGCTGACGCAAAAATGTTGTACGACGCCGTTGACCTCAAGATCAAAATCAACGCCTATGTCGTCGCCCGCATTCATGGGGTTGAACATCCTGTACATGGCCCTCTCCGTTTTGATTGTCACAGCAGGGACAGGGTAGCACGCGATCAGGTGTGAATAGCTGAGCAATCCGCCCGGTTGCGCACGTTTTACCGTGGCACAGTTTCTCAGGCGTGGCGCGAGAAAACGCATTTCAACCTCGTCGCCCCTGAAAAGATGAGCAGGCTGTTTATGAGTGGAGCGCTCAAGGATGGATGGTTTGAGTGCGGGGCCGCCGGTGGCACCGCTCGACGCCGGACAGCGATATGCGTATTGAATGACGGTGTCGGACCGTCAGCCCTCGGAAACTAGGTTGGCTTTGTGCAGTCCTCTGCCCGCCTGCCCGTTTCGCTAAAGGGGCTGGCTTTGATGCTCGCACTGTTTAGCCAATGTGTTGGTATTCTGGCGGGCAATCAGTTTTCGAGACTAAGGAGGGTAGGTGGACATTCTCGGCATCGAACCGAAAGTCTGGTTTCCAGTTGTCACCTTGATAGTTGGCGGGGCGTTGAAGTCGATCGGTGATTTCGTGACTCACCGTAGAACCACCGCTCGGGAGCGCGAAGCGCGACGGGAACAACGACGCGATGCTTCGCGGATTCGGCAGATCGATTTTCAGCGCGACACGTTGCTGGAGCTACAAGATTTCTGCCAGCAACTCGCGCGGCATACGGGGAGAATTAATTTCGAGGATTCGATGGCATTTCGAGAAACTGATCAATGGGGCAAGTCTCCTGTGTCTGCGGAAGCCAACGAAGGTTCTAGGGCTTGTCAGGCAGGCATATCCAAGTTGCGCGGTCGCGTGCGCAATGATGCTATCCGGCAGCAAGTCCAAGAGTTCTCCTCGGTTTGCGCGGCCGTCGCTACTGCGCGCGCCAAAGATAAATCCGACTCTGCACTTAGCCGAATGAGCACGGTTCAGGACGAACTGAATGAACAGATCGGCTCCGTGCTTCGTACACTTGACGACGAAGAAGACAGCGTCGTCGGTTCTTCTGACGCCTGACGACGACAACACCGTGATTTCAAAGCTCAACTCAAAACTGAGTTGAGCTTGTTCGCGGGCGGCTGGATGTGCGCGAAGCCGCCGCTATTGTCCGTAGCGCTGTCCGAATCGTCGTAAGTGGCGGATTCCATTGTTAACTCAAAACTACGGCGGGGAGTGCCGGAGGCGCCATTTACGGTTACGTGACGGCAAAACGCCCCGCGGGAGGGCTCAAAATTGAGCCCTGGAGTACGGGCGATAACGCGGACCGATGGCGAGCGGTTTCGGGCGTGCGGGCCCGATGCGCCGCGCAAGCTTGCCGACGACATCATCGAATATCGCGATGTCGTCGACCATCACTGCGTCCTTTGCCGCCCGCGCGCCGAGGACGCGACCTTGGCCGAAGCCATGTCGAACCGTCGCGGCGTCAACGCCCCGATTACGCGCCACGGCGCGCGCGAAACGGTCATAGTGGTCGTTGACGCGCGCCTGTAGGTGCTGTCGCGCCTTCGGCTTCCAGCGCTTTCGAGCGGTCCTGATGTGCGGCGAGCATGCCAATCGACCCGAAATCGCCGCCTGGTTGATTTGGAACTCGCTGGCCGTGCTTGCAAACCAGTACGCTGCTCTGGCCGCGATGCTGTTTGCGACGGCGGCGATCGGCTTACCGCCGCGCGCCCGGTAGATTTCGTCGGCAAGCTCCGCGACGGCTTGCAGTCCGCCGCAGAGCGAGTCGATATCGATGACGATGCCTCTAACGGAACCATCGGCGAGCGCGGAGCATCGAGTGGGGCGAAGACGTGTCGGCCGCACGCCGCCTGTCTGCGGAGACGAGCGCATATTTCGGGCAAACGGTCCAAATGGCGCGGCGTGCATAGACCATCCTTTCGGGGTTCTCACTGGTCTCATGCTAACGGGCGCCGGGCGACGCAGTTGTCTTGACTACCGCTGGTGATGCCACCAGACGATACAACCATGCGGCCACTTCAGAACGGGCACGTGAGATCGTGAACAGGCGATCTGCATTGTGCGTACGGCTCGCGCCAACACCGCCGCGTTGACTGAAAATGCCTACATGATGCCTACACGGATTCCAGAAAACAAAAAGCCCAGTCGATTGACCGGGCTAAGTGCTTGATTCTGCTGGGGTGGCTGATGGGACTCGAACCCACGACGACAGGAATCACAATCCTGGACTCTACCAACTGAGCTACAGCCACCACTGCACTACATCTTCGCCGCCTGCCGCAGAGCGGTGCTCAGCAACGAAGAAGCGAGATTATACAAACACGAACCGTATTTGCAAAGCCCTTTATTCAAAGATTTCGCTGGGTTCGCGCAAATGCTGTCGCGCTTCGTCGAAAATCGCGAGATCGCGCGCCTGGAGCTTCTTGCTGTCCGACAGCACGCGCCGCCATCCGCGCGCACCCGCCACGCCGCGATACAGCCCCAGCGCATGACGCACGATCGCGCCCGGATACGTGCCGCGCGCGAGTTCCGCGCGGCAGTATTCGATCAGCTTCGCTTCCGCTTCTTCGCGGGTCGGCGCGGCATCCGTCGAGCCGTAGAAACGCGCGTCGACATCGGCGAGCACATAGGGGTTGTGATACGCCTCGCGGCCCAGCATCACACCATCGACGTGCTGCAAGTGGGCTTCGACTTCGTCGAGCGTCTTGATCCC
>DASVNP010000477.1:0-2635 GCA_036383775.1 Paraburkholderia sp.
CGGACGTCATGTTCTGCCCGACGGGCGGCATCTCCCAAGAGACGGCGTCGCAATTCCTGGCGCTGAAAAACGTCGCCTGCGTGGGCGGCTCGTGGCTCACGCCGAAGGACGCCATCGCCGCCGGCGACTGGGGCCGCATCACCGACCTGGCCAAAGCCGCCAGCGGCCTGCGCTAAACTCCGGGGTCAGGTCCACCATTTCTACACGAGCTGCGCTGTAATGTGCAGATTGACGCCCCTACAGCCGCGTTCGTAGAAAAATGTTACACCTGTCCCCCGTCTTTAAGGATCGGTTGGAAACGTCTGCGTGCCGGCAGGCAGTTGCACCCATGGGTGTCTGCGGCAGTCGTAGACGGAGACCGTCGGCGCGGGGAAGGCGGGATCGGCGAATGCGCCCACCGCGACGCTGACCGTATCGCCGCCGCCGACTTCAGTATGAAACACCGTGCTGCCGCAGACCGGGCAGAACCGGAACACGAACTGCGCGCCGTGGTCTCCGATGCGAACGTATTCGGTGGCCGTGCCTCGCACACGGTAGGGAGCATTGAAACTGGCCAGCGCGGCGAACACGCTGCCGGTGCGTTGTTGGCACGCGAGGCAGTTGCAGATGCCCACGCCGCGCGGCTCGCCGTGGACTTCAATGGCCAGCTGGCCGCAAGAGCAGGAAGCGGTTCTGGAGGACAAGGCAGCCTTCTTCAGGTAGGTATGGGAGGAGACGCAAGCCTCTCCGTCTCCGGGGTCAAGTCTAACATTGCTACACGAGCTGAGCTTTAATGCGCACATTGGCGTTCCCACAGCCGAGCTCGTGTAGAAATGTTAGACCTGACCCCGTCTTTACAGCCCGGCTCATGTAGTAATGTTAGACTTGACCCCATCTTTATGGCAGCGATTTCTGGATGTGCTCGCGTAGCCATTGGTGGGCGGGGTCGCGGTGCGAGCGTTCGTTCCATAGCATCGCCATCTCGTAGCCGGGCACCTCGACCGGCGGTTCGACCGCTTTGAGCGCGGGGTTGCCGCGCACCAGGCGCGCCGGCAGCATCGCCACCAGGTCCGTGCTTTGCAGGACCGATACCATGAACAGGAAGTGCGGCACCGATAGCGCCACCCGGCGCGCCAGCCCCACGCGCGCCAGCGCCGTATCGGTGACGCCGTGGAAGCCGCCGCCGTCGGGCGATATGAGCACGTGATCGAGCGCGCAGAACTGCTTGAGCGTCGGCCTGCGCCCCAGGCGCGGATGCCCGGCGCGGCCCACTAGCACGTAACGCTCGGCGAACAGTGTGCGTCGCCGCATGCCGGACGGCGAGCCTGCGCTGGTGTGGAAGGCGAGGTCGATCTCGCCTTGCTCCGCCTGTTTCGCGATGCGCGCCGGGATCATCTCCACCACCGCCAGCCGGGTGCCGGGCGCCGTCGCGCGCAAGCCGGCCAGCGCCGGCAGCAGGATCGTCGATTCGCCGTAGTCGGTCGCGGCGATCCGCCAGGTTTGATCCGCCGTGGATGGCTCGAACGGATGCGACGGCGATACCGCGCGGCCGAGCGCCTCCAGCGCCTGCCGCAACGGTTCGCGCAGCTCTTCGGCCCGGGCGGTCGGTTTCATGCCGCGCGGCCCGGGCAGCAGCAGCGGGTCGCCGAAGATGTCGCGCAGTTTGGCCAGATGTACGCTGACCGAGGGCTGGGAGAAGCTCAGTTTGCGCGCCGCGCGGGTGACGTTGTGCTCCGACAGCAGCACGTCGAGCGTCACCAGCAGGTTCAGGTCGAGCCGCCGTAAATTATCCATCGCAATTATCCTGGGTAATACCTGCTATGTTGGGAATTCATTTCCAATATACCTGAGGAAGGCCTACGCTGGGTACTTTCCATCTAGGAGTCAGTCATGAAAGTCCTTCTCGTCTACGCCCATCCCGAGCCGCTGTCCCTGAACGGTTCCATCAAAAACTTCGTCGTCGAGCGTCTTGAGGCGGCCGGCCACGCGGTGCGCGTCTCCGATCTGTATGCGATGAACTGGAAGCCGGCGCTCGACGCGGCCGACAGCCTTGACGGCGCGGCCACCGGCCGCTTCGATGCGGCGCTCGATTCCAAGCGCGCCTTTGAAGGCGGCCGCCAGAGCGCGGACATCGCCCTCGAACAGCAAAAGCTGATGTGGGCCGATATCGTGATCCTGCAGTTCCCGATGTGGTGGTTCTCGATGCCGGCGATTCTGAAGGGCTGGGTCGAACGCGTCTACGCCCACGGTTTCGCCTATGGCGTGGGCGAGCACTCGGACCGGCGCTGGGGCAACCGCTACGGCGAAGGCAATTTGGCCGGCAAGCGCGCGATGTTGATCGTGACCACCGGCGGCTGGGAGTCCCACTACAGCGCGCGCGGCATCAACGGGCCGATCGACGACATCCTGTTCCCGATCCAGCATGGGATTTTGTACTACCCGGGCTTCGAGGTGCTGCCGCCGTTCGTGGTCTATCGCACCAGCCGGGTCGACGAGGCGCGTTTCGAGACGATCCGCGAGGAGTTGGGGCGGCGCCTCGACACGCTGGAGACGACCGCGCCGATCGCCTTCCGTCCGCAGAACGGCGGCGCTTACGACATCCCGCAGCTGACTTTGCGCGACGACGTGGCGCCCGGCCTGACCGGCTTCGGCGCGC
>DASVNP010000478.1:0-5275 GCA_036383775.1 Paraburkholderia sp.
GTGCATTGCCGTGAGCAACTCGACCTGTTGCGCCTGTCGCCGTCGCATGAGCGCATCAACGTGCATCTCAAGATGAACTCCGGGATGAACCGCCTCGGATTCCGCCCCGATGCGTACCGGGCCGCGTGGGAGCAGGCCAGATCGATAGCGGCTATAGCAGACATCACGCTGATGAGCCATTTCGCGAATGCTGATGACGGTGACGTGGCATGGCAGATGGATCGCTTCGATGCGGTGACTCAAGACATACCGGGTCAACGGAGCCTGGCGAATTCAGCGGCCGTTTTGTGGCATCCCCAGGCGCATCGTGACTGGGTGCGGCCAGGTGTCGTGCTGTACGGCGGTTCGCCTACGGGCCAGTCGCGCCATATCGACGACGTGGGCTTGCGCGCCTCGATGACACTCAGGAGCGAAGTGATCGGTGTGCAGTCGTTGTTGGCGGAGGAAACGGTTGGGTACGGTCGCGCCTTCGCCGCGAACCGCGAGATGCGCATTGGTGTGGTCGCATGCGGTTATGCGGACGGATACCCTCGTCACGCGTCGACGGGTACACCGATCTCGATCGACGGCGTCATGACGCAGGTAGTGGGTCGTGTTTCGATGGACATGCTCACTGTCGATCTGACGCCGTGCCCACATGCGCAGATCGGTTCAAAGGTCGAACTGTGGGGCGAGCAGGTCAAGATCGATGACGTCGCTCACGCTTCCGGGACGATCGGGTACGAGCTGATGTGCGCCCTGGCAAAACGGGTGCCTGTAGAAGTAGTCTGAACGACCGCATCTCTCGCCGGGGCGCGATGTAATTCGTAAGGGATACTCGCGTCTTCGGACGAGCAGTGGCGCCGCATTGCCTGTTGCATAGGAGTAGTGGTGTCCAATAAGGGTGCCCAATGAGGATGCCCAATGAGCGTGTCCAATAAGCCAACGCAATTGCGTTGTAACGGACATTGGGTGTTTACGTAATAATTGCGAGGCGTGTCCGATTCGACCCATTAACCATTAAAAATGCGCAGGTCATGGCTTTCAGCGAACCAAGGTCTCCATTTTTCAAGTGGGTAGTGTCCTCCGCTCAGAACCTGAGCGCCGACAATCGGCAAATATTGCTTGCCAATCTGTTCACTCGAACCGCGTCGATTGTCTTTGCGTCGATCTGCGAAATCAGTGTTTGCGCAACTGCGTACTATCTTTATCCAAGGGCCCTTTACGCATGGTGGGGCGGCGCGGTGGTCGCGCTGCTGATAACGCGCCTCGCGTTGATCTGGCTGTGCTGCGAGCGCAGTGCCCGCAATCTGCCCACTCCTACTTCAGCTTTTCTGTTTGCCAGTCTTCTCTGGGCGGCCCTGTTCGGCTATGGCACCTTTTTGTGCAATATCAGCGGAAATCAGACACTTTTTCTGCTTGGCAACGTTTGCGCCGTGGGCGTGATCGGCGGATTAGCCGGGCGCAACGCAGGCACACCCCGGCTGGTGCTTCTCCAGATTTCGTTCATTCTAGGGCTGTTGGGTTGGGGGGCGGCGCTTTCTCCCGGCTCCGGCAAGCTCGTGCTGCTGTTTCAGGCGCCGTTTTGCGCGGCGGGTTTCTTTACCGTGGCATTACGCAGCAATCGCGACACCGTTGCATTACTGCTGGCGCGCGAGAGCAGTCATCGGCTGGCTCACCAGGATAGTCTCACTGGCCTGCCTAACCGCGCTCGTATTACCGAGCTTCTGCTGGAACGCACGGCGGCAGGCTCGTTACGGCTGAATCATCGGTTCGCGGTTCTACTGATCGACCTCGACGGGTTCAAGGCGATCAATGACAGTCTGGGTCACGCCGCCGGCGATCAGATCCTTCAGGAAGCGGCGATTCGATTGCGTGAAGTACTGCCTGCCGGAGATCTGGTCGGACGCCTCGCCGGCGACGAGTTCGTCGCCATTACCGATGGCACGGCATTGACCCGCGATGTCCATTTGCTGGCAGACCGTATCGTCAAAACGCTCGCACGACCTTTCACACTCAGCGAAGCGTTGGTGCATATCGGTGCGAGCGTGGGCGTCTCGCTCTATCCGGAGCACGCAAAGACAGGACCGCAGTTGCTGATCTGCGCGGACCGCGCGTTGTATGCCGTCAAACGCAGCGGCAAAAGCGCCTTCTCTATCTTCGACGCCGTCAGGCACGCATCCGACGAAAGTTTGAGCCTCCTGCGAAGCGATCTGGAAGGCGCGATGCAGTCTTACAGCGATCTGCGCATGGAGTACCAGCCGATCGTCGATCTCGCCGACGATACGATTTCCGGCCGCGAAGCGCTGCTTCGCTGGACGCATCCGACGCGCGGTGAACTCTCTCCTTCCGCATTTATTCCGACGGCCGAGCGTACGGGCCTCATCCTCGCACTCGGCGAATGGGCGCTGCTGCAATCGTGCACGGAAGCTGCCACGTGGCGCGATGCAGTGAGTGTCGCCGTGAATGTTTCGCCGGTGCAATTGCGGGAGGAATCGTTCGCGTCCACGGTCGCTGCGATCCTCGCGAAAACCGGATTGCCGCCCGCGCGCCTGAATATCGAAGTCACGGAGACGGTGTTGTTGAGCGACGATATCGTCACGCGGCACAACGTCGAGAAGCTTCGGGCATTGGGAATCGGTCTCGCACTCGACGATTTCGGCACCGGATTCTCAACCATGTCGACGCTCGTGCGCTTCTCATTCGACAAGCTCAAGATTGACAGTTCGTTCGTAAAGGAGTCCGTGCATCGACGCGAATCCGCGGCCGTGGTTCGCGGGATTGTGGCGTTGGCACGGGAGATCGGCATGCCCACCACGGCAGAAGGCATCGAGACGCAGGAGCAGTTGAATTTCGTGCGCGTCTGCGGATGCACGCACGCTCAGGGTTTTCTTCTGGGCAAACCGGTCCGGAGTGAAGAGATTGCGCACCTCGAAAAAAGAATTGCTGCGCATTCCGCGGATAAGGAGTGAACGGTTTTTTTGACCGACATGCGATCGAGTCGGTAATCAATCGCCTCTAATACACCAAGCTTGCACTCGCAAGGTTCGCGCGATCAAATCACCAGGTTCAACGTGTGACAGCTTGTTGTCGTCGCGTCAGACAGCTCATCAAATGTCCGACGAAAGGCCTGTCTGCACTCTCGGTTTCAAATGTCAAAACGTTTAGGACTCTGCAATGGTCAGTGCTCTTAAAACGAATTGACGATTTGAAAGACATGTATCTTTTTTGACCTGGTATGTTCACATTCTTCGAGATATTTTTCTTCAATCTCGGCAAGATTCCAGCTCAATTCCCCATCTCTGCCAACGTGTCGTGATCCGACTGTACGATGGCGTCTGAGCGCGCTATTGAAGTATTCGGCGTGCGCAAGGGGGTGCTACCCTCGTCTTGAAGTCACAGCGATGCGGGCGATGCTTATCGCAAGAGCCATCGCGTTCCATACCAATCGGATTTGAAATCGAAAGACGCCGCGTACGTGCTGCACGCTGGCATCGTGTCAAATGATGCCCGCATCTAAAGGAGTTTGCATGTCCGATTCCCAAGTTCGCACGGATCCGAAGTTAGGAGACTCGCGCATCGACGTATCCTCGCAGCAAGCCGCCTCCAATGACACCGTTCCGAAGAATGCAAACTCATTCGCTGGATGGTGGGGAGATTTCTTAAAGAGAACGGTCGATGTCTGCGGAGCTTCCACGCTGCTTGTCGTACTGTTTCCGATTCTGATTGTCATCGCGATCGCGGTCATGAGTGACCGGGGAAGCGTCGTGTTCGGGCATCCGAGAATCGGTCGGGGAGGGAGGACTTTCCTGTGTCTGAAATTCCGTTCGATGGTCAGGAACGCAGATCAGGTACTTGAAAAATTGCTGGCCACCGATCCACAGGCCCGTGAGGAATGGAACCGCGATTTCAAGCTTAAAAACGATATTCGCATCACACCGATAGGACGCATTCTGAGGCGAACGAGCCTTGATGAACTCCCCCAGCTCTGGAATGTGTTGCGCGGCGATATGAGCCTTGTGGGGCCGCGTCCGGTTGTCCGCCAGGAACTGGCACGGTACGGACCCGATGTGAGTTATTACCTGATGCTGAAGCCCGGAATCACAGGTCTGTGGCAGATCAGCGGTAGAAACAACGTAGATTACCCGACCCGTGTCTCACTCGATGTTTGCTATGCCATGAACCGTTCGTTGGCGCTCGACGTCACGATTCTCCTGAAGACCGTCAAAGTAGTGCTGGAAAAAGACGGGGCGTACTAAGCCGTCCGCATTTAATCCATGTCTTCGGTTGCAGATCTCCTCCATTGAATTTGACATGGTCGCCATGTAGCGCACTCCTTTTTCAGACAGAATAAATCATGAGAGTAGTCCACGTAATCGAATCGACTGCCACAGGAACGCTTGCGGTGGTATGCACGATCGCCAATCGTCTGGCTGCGGAAGGTCACGAAGTCCAGGTGATTTATTCCGCAAGAGATGAAACGCCACAGAACCTGCATGCCCTGTTTCATCCAGACGTCGTCTTACTGAATCTGCAGATGAAAGGGCCTTCGTTGGCGAGCACACTGCTGGGCTTGCGCCGAAAGCTTATCGAGTTGCGGCCCGATATTGTTCATCTGCACTCGTCGTTCGCAGGATTTCTGGGGCGGCTATCTACCTTGTTCTGCCTGCCTTCAACTGCGTTTCTATATAGCCCCCATTGCATTTCCTTCATTCGACGGGACGTCGGCCGTATGAAACGATATTGCTTCGCTGCGCTGGAACTGTTGGCGTGCGTGAAGAGTTGCACCTATGTGGGTTGCTCGGAGAGCGAGTGCGCGGCAATCCAGCGCTACCTCGGACGGCCTGCGGTGCTAATCGAGAACGCGGTGGATCGAACTGTGACAGCGCGTCGCGATTGGAATTCGGACAGATCGCATTCGAAGACGACGCAACGAATTGTGACGGTAGGCGGCATTCGTGTGCAAAAAAATCCCCGGCTGTTTGCGGAGATTGCGCGCTCGTTTAACCAGGACGGCGCTGAGTTCGTATGGATCGGCGACGGCGATCCCGATCTTAAAAGAGTGTTGGAGGAAGCGGGCGTGCGAGTAACGGGATGGCTGGCGCGAACGGAAGTTATCGATGCTGTTGCACAAGCGGATATTTTTCTGTCGACGGCCTCCTGGGAGGGCATGCCGATTTCCGTCATCGAGGCCATGACGCTCGGAACACCGGTGGTGGCCTCCGACTGCCCTGGAAACATCGATACCGTTCGTCATGGTTCGACCGGTGCGATCTACCATTCCGCTCTGGAAGCC
>DASVNP010000479.1:0-19590 GCA_036383775.1 Paraburkholderia sp.
GGCCGACGAAGTCAATATGGTCGAGAACGCAGTCAACCGGCACGTCGCGGGCATCGTGCTCGCGCCGTCCGATCCTGATGCCCTCGTACCGGCGATCAAGAAAGCGTGGGAGGCGCATATCCCGGTCGTGCTGATCGACTCGGCACTGTCGGATGCCGGCAAGCAGTATTACCAATCGTTCCTCTCTACCGACAACGAGAAGGCCGGGGAGCTGTGCGCGAAGTCGCTGATCGATCGCGTCGGTCAGACGGGCAAGATCGCCATCATGTCCTATGTGCCTGGAGCCGGATCGGAAATCGGGCGTGTTGGGGGCTTCCGCAAGTACATCGCTGCCCACTCGAAGCTGCAGATTGTCGGGCCGTACTACTCGCAGTCTCAGATGGCTACTGCTTTGAACCAGACGACCGACGTGCTTTCGGCGAATCCCGACCTGAAGGGTATTTTCGGCGCCAATGAACCCACCGCCGTCGGGATGGGCCGCGCGCTCAAGCAGTCCGGGAAGGCGGGCAAACTGGTGGCTATCGGCTTCGACGGCAACCAGGATCTGCAGGACTTCGCACGCGACGGCACGATTCAGGCGATCGCCGTTCAGGGCTCCTATCAGATGGGATACAAGGGTATTCAGACCGTGGTGAGCGTCATTGAGCACAAACCCGTCGCGAAGCAGGTCGATACGGGCGTTGTCATGGTCGACAAGCAGAACCTCGATTCCCCGGAAGCAAAGAACGTCCTCTACTGATGCCGCCACGGACCTGCGGCGACGCTACGCCCGGTCGATGCAGGTCCGTTGCACGGTCCCGTTCGGCAACCTGTTTTCCTTCATATTGCCCCTTGGTTTATGAACGCACATGAAATGCGCGCCTTGCCTCGCAGCGGGCTGAAGTTGACTGCCCTCGGCCTGGGTTGTTCCCAGCTCGGCGGCCTCTACCGCCCCATGTCGTCCGCCGATGCGACGGCACTCGTCGAGGCGGCCTGGTCCGCGGGCCTGCGCTATTTCGATACTGCCCCGTACTACGGCTATACGCTCTCCGAGCGGCGCGTGGGGCAGGCGCTCGCGGTGCGCGAGCGTGACGCATTCACGTTGAGTTCGAAAGTGGGCCGCCTGATGCGGCCCGATGCGAGCGTGCGACCTGGCGATGACGGCTGGGCCGAGCCGCTTTCTTTCAGGCCAGTCTTCGACTACAGCTACAGCGGCATCATGCGCTCGTACGAGGATACCCAGCAGCGGCTCGGGATGCCGCAGATCGATATCCTTTATGTACACGACATCGGCGCGATGACGCATGGCGACCGTCACGCCCACTACTGGGATCAGTTGGTGGCAGGCGGCGGGTTCCGCGCATTAGCGGAACTGCGCGCGGGCGGCGAGGTGCGTGCGATCGGTCTCGGTGTCAACGAGTGGGAAGTCGCGGCCGAGGCGATGAATGAGGCGCCGCTCGACGCGATCCTGCTTGCAGGCCGCTATACGCTGCTTGAACAGACAGCGCTGGAGCCTCTGCTCGACCGCTGCACGCGCGTGGGGACGGCCATTGTCGTCGGCGGCGTGTTCAATTCCGGCGTGCTTGCCGGCAACGGTAAGTTCAATTACGCAGACGCGCCTGCCGAAGTCGTCGAGAAGGTCCGGCGGCTGAATGCATTGTGCGAGCAGTTTGGCCTTCCGCTCCCGGCGGCCGCGTTGCAGTTTCCGTTTGCACATCCTGCCGTTGTCTCATGCGTGGTTGGCGTACGCAGCGTCGCCCAGTTGCAGCAGAACATCGCGTGGCTCGAGCAACGCGTGCCCGCCGGCTTTTGGGCCGCGCTCGGCAACGAAGGGCTGATTGCGGCGAATGCGCCGGTTCCCGCGGGGGATGCGTAATGCCGCGTGTCGATGCTCACCAGCACTATTGGCGACTCAGCGAGCGTGCGGGCTACTGGCCTCCGCGAGAACTGAACCCGATTTACCGTGACTTCGGCCCCAGCGACCTGACGCCGGAACTCGAGGCAGGCCGCATCGACGGCACCGTACTCGTGCAGTCACTCCCCACCGCCGAAGACACACGCTATCTGCTCGACCTCGCCGATGAAACGCCGACGGTGCTCGCCGTCGTCGGGTGGGCCGATCTGAAGGCCGCAGATGCGGCGGCCACGATTGCTGCATTCGCCGCGCATCCGAAGGCTCGCGGCCTACGGCCGATGCTTCAGGACCTCGCCGACGATGCATGGATCGATGACCCAGCTCTCGACGGCGCGGTTGCGGCGATGATTGAGCACGATCTTCGCTTCGACGCGCTGGTCACGCCGCGTCATCTCGACTCGCTATACGCGTTTGCGCGACGTTACCCTGACCTGCCGATCGTCATCGATCACGCGGCAAAGCCCCACATCGCGACGAACGAAAGCGAGCCTTGGCGTTCGACCATGACGCATCTCTCGCGCTTGCCCAACGTGCATTGCAAGCTTTCCGGCCTATGGACTGAAGCAGGCCCCGCACCCGACACCGAAGCGCTGCGCGCGCGCGTTAGCCCGTATGTTCGCGTGCTCGCGGATCTTTTCGGCCCGCAGCGGTTGATGTGGGGCAGCGACTGGCCCGTGCTGCGCCTCGCAGCAAACGGCGGCGACTACGGCGACTACGGCGAGTGGCTGTCCGCGTGCGAAGACGACTGCGAGCGTCTTTTTGGCGCTGCGGCACTCTCCGACGTGTTCGGTGGCACTGCATGTCGCTTCTACCGCATCGGCGAAGTGACCCGCCGCACTTAACGTGATCAAAAAGGAAACCACAATGCTTAGCGTCATTTGCGAATCCCCGGGCGTCTTGCGCGTACAGCAGCGCAACGTACCCGCGCGCGGAAACGGCGAAGTACTGTTGCGAGTCAGTCGCGTCGGAATTTGCGGCACTGACCTTCATATCTTTACAGGCAATCAGCCCTATCTGGAGTACCCGCGCGTGATGGGCCACGAACTTTCCGCGGTGGTCGTCGAAGCAGAGCCCGACTCGGGGCTTGCCGTTGGCGACGGCGTCTACGTCATGCCATATTTGTCGTGTGGACACTGCGTTGCGTGCCGCCAGGAGAAAACGAATTGTTGCGTCAGCATCAAGGTGCTGGGTGTGCATCGCGACGGCGCGCTCACCGAGTATCTCAGCGTGCCGGCGCAGTTCGTGCACAAGGCCGAAGGCGTGACGCTCGATCAGGCCGCGATGCTCGAATTCCTCGCCATCGGCGCGCATGCGGTGCGGCGGGCGGATGTTCAGGCTGGCCAGCGGGTGCTGGTGGTCGGAGCGGGTCCGATCGGTATGGCCGCGATGATCTTCGCGAAGCTGCGCGGCGCCACGGTGACCTGTCTCGACACGCGCGCCGACCGCCTCGCATTCTGCCAGTCGCAACTGGGCGTGAATGCCGCCGTCGCGGTCGGCACGGACGATACGGAGCAGCTCGCGTCTCTGACAGACGGCGAGTTCTTCGATGCTGTCTTCGATGCGACGGGGAACATCGACGCGATGAACCGTGGCTTCGGCTTTGTCGCGCACGGCGGTAAGTACACGCTCATCTCGATCGTTCCAGGCCAGGTGACATTCTCCGACCCCGAGTTTCATAAGCGCGAAACCACCTTGCTCGCGAGCCGCAACGCCACGACCGTCGACTTCGAAACCGTGCTCGAGGCGATGCGCGCGGGACACATTCCCGACCAGGCGCTCAACACGCATCGCATGCAGCTTGCGGAAGTGCCGGACGCGTTCCCGCGTCTGCTCGAGCCAGGGCAGACCGTGGTGAAGGCGCTGGTGGAGTGCTGACCGGTGGCAGCGGACCAATCAGGACGGCAAGGATGAGCGAATCCATACTTCAGTTTGGCACGAGCCGATTCCTCCTGGCTCACGTTGCCCTGTTCGTATCTCAGGCGCTCGAGCGCGGGGAAGCGATTGGCGGCATCAGTGTCGTGCAGACGACCGGGAATCCATCGAGCCGCTTGCGAGTCGCCGCGCTTTCGCAAGCGGGCAGTTACCCCGTGAAAATTCGCGGGGTGGCTGGCGGCTCGATCGTGGACAAAACGATCGAATGCCATGCCATACGTACGGCATGGGCTGCCGATGAAGACTGGGGTGCGGTCCGACGCGCGACGATCGAAGACGTGCGCGTGATCGTATCGAACACCGGTGATACAGGTTATCGGCTGGACGAGCGTGATTCGGCAGCCGTACTGGCGAACACGGCGCAGGTACCGCACAGTTATCCCGCCAAACTGCTTGCGTTGCTTCATGCGCGATGGCGCGAGAGGCCCGCTGCCGGCGTGTCAATCTTTCCGTGCGAACTCGTTTCGAACAATGGCGACACGCTTCGGGATGTCGTGCTCGGTCTGGCCCACCGTTGGGCGCTCCCTCCAACATTTGTCGCCTATTTGCAGGAGGACTGCGTGTGGGTGAACTCTCTCGTCGACCGGATCGTATCCGAGCCAATCGATCCGGTCGGCGCGGTAGCCGAGCCTTATGCGCTATGGGCCATCGAGCGGCGCGACGGCATGCAGCTTCCGTGCGTGCACGAGGACATCGTGCTCACCGACGATTTGCGCAGTTACGAGCGGTTGAAATTGTTCTTCCTCAATCTGGCCCATACCTGGCTGGCCGATCAGTGGCTCAACGAACGCCGCGCCCCGTCCGAAACGGTCCTCGATGCGATGAACGATGTACGGCTACGCGATGGAATCGAGGCGATCTGGCAGGAAGAAGTCCTTGACGTATTCGCCGCGATGGACTTGCGTAGTCGCGCTGAGCGTTATATCGCGAGCGTGCGTGAGCGGTTTCTCAACCCGTATCTCAATCATCGAATCGCGGATATCGCGCAGAACCATGTCGAAAAGGTCAGGAGGCGGATCTTGCCGCTGATCGAGCTCGCCGATTCGCTCCCGTTGCAAGCGGACCAGCCGCGTCTGCGGAGCACCCTGGCGAGGCACGGACTGCTGCACACCGGGCAAGGGGCGCAGGCATCATGAAAGACCAGACTGTCGTGAAACTGGACGACGAAGACAACGTTGCGGTGGCGCTTGGCGCATTGAGCGCGGACGTACGGATTGACGCGATCGGGCAGCCATTGCGAACCCTGACTCCCATTCCGGCCGGTCACAAGGTCGCGACCCGGGATATCCCTCGCGGAGCGCACATCGTCAAGTATCGGCAGACGATCGGCGTTGCTTTGTGCGACATCGCGGCGGGAGAGCATGTCCACGTACATAACGTCGGGATGCCTGAACATTATCAGGTCGAGCAGCTGCTGGACAATGCGACGCATCGAATTGTCGAAGTGGATCGCTCGGATACGTTCCTCGGGTTCGTGCGAGCGGACGGCCAGGTCGGAACACGCAATTACGTCGGTGTAATCGGCAGCGTCAACTGTTCGGCGAGTGTCTGTCACGCCATCGCGGATGCGTTCAAGGGCGATGCGATGGCGGCATACGGAAGGGTCGACGGCGTGGTTGCCATCACGCACCAGAGTGGCTGTGGCCTGTCAGCCACGGGAGACGGAATTGCATTGTTGCGGCGCACGCTCGTTGGCTACGCGTGCAACCCAAACTTCGCAGGCGTGCTGCTCGTTGGACTCGGTTGCGAAGTCAATCAGGTGAGCGAATTGGCCGAATTGCTGGGTCCGCTCAATCCCGGCCCGATCAAAACGCTCGTCATACAGGAAGAGGGCGGTGTACGCGAAACGATCTCCCGCGGGGTCGTGCTCGTGCGCGAACTGCTCGATGAGGCCGCCCGCGCGACCCGCACGGAAGTACCGGCAGCGCGATTGAAGCTGGGGCTCCAGTGCGGCGGCTCCGACGGATATTCCGGCATTACCGCGAACCCCGCGCTCGGTGTGGCCGTTGATCTGCTCGTACGTAGCGGGGGAACCGCAATCCTCTCCGAGACGCCGGAAATCTATGGCGCCGAACACCTGCTGACGGCGCGAGCCGTGTCGCGCGGTGTGGCCGACCGGCTTCTGGAGAAGCTGCGGTGGTGGGAGCACTACGCAGGCGATGCGGGTGGAGAAATGAACAACAACCCTTCGCCGGGGAACAAGGCGGGAGGTATCACGACCATCCTCGAAAAATCGCTGGGCGCGGTGTCGAAAGGAGGGAGCACCGCGCTCAAGGCCGTGTACGACTATGCGGACGCCGTATCCGAAAGTGGCCTCGTGTTCATGGACACGCCGGGCTACGACCCAGTGTCCGCAACCGGACAGATTGCGGGAGGGGCGAATCTGATCTGCTTCACCACGGGGCGCGGTTCTGTATTTGGTTCGAAGCCGGTTCCGACGATCAAGGTTGCGACAACCACAGGGCTTTTTGAACGTATGCGTTCGGACATGGACTTCAATTGCGGGGAGATCGTCGACGGCTCGCTCAGTATTGAAGAGGCGGGGGCGCGGCTGTTTCAGCTGATGCTGGCCGTCGCCTCGGGCGGCAAGACCTGCAGCGAGGAAAACGGCATTGGCGAACGCGAGTTCGTGCCGTGGCTGCGAGGCGCCGCAGTCATGTGACGGTATGCGCCATGTGGTAAAGATGAGCGTCGCACTCAAGGAGTGAATATGAACTGTCGGGCACAATTGCCAATGGATACTGAAGCGCTTGAACTTGCAGTTGCCGACGCTGGGCAAGCTTTTCAGCTATCCGCGCTACAGAGAGGCTTGCTGTGGGAGGCGCTATCCCTGCTGATCGATATGCGCGCCCGGGCGCTGGAACTTGCCATCGAGGTCTGCCGCCGGCAAGGCAACGCGGCTCCCGATGTTCACGACTTTCAACTTCCCGCAATCATCGCACTGCAAAGGCAATTCAGCGGACAGCATGATTGATTTGATAAGGCCAGACGACTCAGGAAGTTCGATGGCATGACGGCCTAGCATAAAGCAATGTCTGGAAGATGACACGCTTCGCCGCCGATCCGTTTGTTGCCGGTTCGAATGCTTCGTAAAAGGAAATGGCTATGCGGTACTGTTTTGCCCTGGATTTGAGAGATGATGCGAATCTGATTGCGCGTTACGAGGAGCTTCACCGCGAGGTCTGGCCGGATGTCGTCAGGCACATACGCGAGCATGGAGTCTTGAGTATGGAGATCTACCGCTTGGGAACGCGATTATTCATGATCATGGATACGGACGACGCCACATTCGATGCCGACAGAATGGCCCATGCCGCAGAGACCAATACGGCGGTTCGACAGTGGGAGGATCTGATGTGGAAGTTTCAGGCTCCCACGCCCTGGACGCCGGCCGGACAGAAGTGGATACCGATGCAGCGGATATTCGACCTGCAGCAGTTCTAAGAGATAAACCATCGTCGAGACCATGATGCACCGTGCATCCGTTCGAGTGTTGTTCGTTGTCCTGCTTGCGGCAAGCGCGGCCTTCGGCTTCGGGCGTTCGGCGCACGCATGCGCGGTACCAGACCCGGTGGGAACAATCGACCCGCCGGGCTACTACGATGACGCAGCGGGTTATGCACGCGCTGTGAAGCCGATGCGCGATTTCGTTGCGCGACTGAACACCTCGGCCGCCAAGGGCGACTGGTCATGCGCGCTCGACCTGCTGGAAAGCTGGGCGAAAGCCGATGCGCTGATGGGCCACATTTCCGGTTATCAGGGCTACTACGAACGTTCGTGGGCGGGAACGGACTTCGCGATGATCATTCTGCGCATGCCGCCCGAATTCCGCGAGGCCAATCAGGCGCGATTCAACGCGGTCGATCTCTGGCTCGAGCGAATCGCGATCGCTACGCGCGATTCGGAAGCGATCAATCATCTGCACAACAATCTCGTATATTGGGCAGGGCTCGATCTGATCGCAATCGGTAGCGCGACCGGCAACGCGAGTCTCGTCGACTCGGGACTTCTGCGCGTCCGCGAGGGGATCCGCGATATCGGTCCCGACGGTGCGCTGGCGCGGGAAGTCAAGCGCGGCAACCGTGCACTGCACTATCACACGTTCGCATTGATTCCGCTGGTTTTTGCGGCTGAACTGGTACGGCAACGCAATATTGACCTCTACCGCGAAAACGACCGCGCGATCGGCCGTCTGGCGAATCTCGTAACCGAAGCGGTCGAGGATCCCGCCAGCTTTGCGAAGATCACACCTGCCAAACAGGAGCTGTTCCCCTGAACCTTCCAGGACGAGCTGTGCTGGATCGAGCCGTATTACGCGCGCGTCGGCGATCGCCGTTTGCCGGCGCTCATCGCGCCGCGCCGTCCGTTCAGCGAATGGCGGTTAGGTGGCAACGTCACGGCAGCATGGGGGGTGCCACTGCCGGATCGATGAGCGCCTCTTCAGGCTGGCGGCCGTGCGCGGTGCCAAAGATCTGCACCGGGCGTCAATCGTCGCGCAGAACGCCACGCGTCAATGTCAGCGCATTTTTTCCTAAAGTCCATCAACGGCCCGGCCGTTATCAAGGCTGGACGGCTACGCTTGCCGTCGTGCCGACCGAAGCGCAAACGTTTGCGCCTGTTCATTCAAAGCCGTTCCCACCCCGTTCGAACCGCAGGAGAGCATGTTGGCCAACAAGCAGACGAGCAGACAAAGCAATGGATTCGATGTCGTGAACACGACCCTTTCACGGCGCTCGTTCCTGTACAGCCTCGGCGCGCTTGCACTATCGGCATGCGGAGGAGAAAGCCCGGCCGCTTCGGCGGGAGCGAGCAGCCGCGTGGCATCGGCTACGGTCCTCGCAGCAAACGACGTGCTCGTCCGAGCCGCGACGGGTGAGACCGCCGTCTCCACCAGCGCGGCCTTCGTGCATCCCGGCCTACTGCATCTGCAGTCGGATTTCGACCGGATGTCCACCAAGGTTGGCGCGCAGGCGGAGCCCTGGTACGACGGCTGGCAGGCGCTGATCGCAAACGGTCATTCGAATGTGAACCAGACACTCCTCGCGCAGTCTGTGATCACGCGCACTGCGACCGGCGGCAGCTATCCGCATCTGATGCAGAACATCGCAGCCGCCTACGCCAATGCGCTGTACTGGAAAGTGACTGGCAGTACGACACACGCCGACACGGCGGTGAAGATCATGAATGGATGGTCTTCGACGCTGCAGCAGGTGACGGGAGACACGAACCAGGATCTTGCCGCGGGCATCTACGGCTACGAGTTCGCGATTGTCGGCGAGATCATGCGGACTTACCCCGGCCTGTCGGCAGCGAACCTGGCCGCATTCCAGTCGATGATGAAGAACGTCTTCTATCCGACCAATATCGCCTTCCTGAACGGCCACAACGGCACGGACATCACCCATTACTGGGCCAACTGGGACCTGTGCAATATCGCTTCGATCATGGCGATCGGGGTGCTGTGCGATGACCATTCGCTGTTCGACGAGGCGGTGAACTACTTCCTCTTCGGCACCGGCAACGGCGCGATCAGGCAGGCCGTCTACTATCAGCATCCCGGCTACCTCGGGCAATGGCAGGAGAGCGGCCGCGACCAGGGACACGCCACGCTCGGCATCGCGCTCGGTGGCGCGATCTGCGAGATGGCATGGAATCAGGGCATCGATCTGTACGGCTACGACAACAATCGCTTCCTCGCCGGCGCGGAGTATGTCGCCAAGTCCAACCTGTATGAGCCGGACGGCACGACTATCTATACCGTGCCTTATCTGACCTACTCCAACAAGGACGTCACGCAGACGCAGCTCTCGCCGTCCGCGCAACCTACGCTGCGTCCGTGCTGGGCACTCGTGTACAACCACTACGTCAACCGGAAGGGGCTAGCCGCGCCCTGGACAGGGAAGATGGCCTTACAGCTTCAGCCGGAAGGCGGCCCTACCGGCAACGACAGCGGGGCGTTCGACCAGCTCGGCTACGGCACGTTGACCTTTACACGCGACCCCGTTGCGCCGGCCGCCGCGCCGAGCGGGCTGACCGCGTGGCCGGGCGCGGGACAGGTTGCGCTGTCATGGTGGGGCGTCGCCAACGGCACGAGCTACAACGTGAAGCGCGCGGCAACCTCCGGCGGCCCATACGCAACGATCGCTCAGGGCGTCACCGATCCGTTGACGTACACCGACAGTCCGTCGCCCGGCATCTGGTACTACGTCGTGAGCGCTCAGACGTCGTCGGGCGAGAGTGCAAACTCGTCCGAAGCCGTCGCTGTCACGGTGGTGCAGTTGCATACCTGGCTGACGTTCGACGAAAGCAGCGGCACCGCGGTCGCCGATTCGAGCGGCAACGGCCATGCGGGCACGCTCGTCGGTGGCGTCACCTATGCGGCAGGGAAGTCGAACGGCGCCGTTTCTTTGGACGGCTCGAGCGGTTACGTGAGCTTGCCCGCCGACCTCGTCGCCGACGTGGCGGATTTCACGGTCGCGGCATGGGTGAACTGGAACGGCGGCGCAGCGTGGCAGCGCGTATTTGATTTCGGCTCCGGCACGGGACGCTACCTGTACTTGTCGCCGAAAGGCGGCCCGAATAATTGCGTGCGCTTTGCGATCACGACCAACGGTGCGTATGGCGAGTATCACCTCGACGGCACTGCGGCATTGCCAACGGGCCAATGGACGCATGTTGCGGTGACGCTGTCAGGCACGACACTGACGCTCTACGTCAACGGCGCGGCAGCGAACAGCTTGAGCAACGTCCCATTTGCGCCATGGCGCATCGGTCCGACAGCGCAGAACTGGATTGGACGTTCGCAGTATCCGGCGGATCCGTATTTCAACGGCCTCGTCGACGAGTTCCGGATCTATCGCGGCGCGCTGTCGGCCAGTCAGGTCACGGCGTTAGCTCAGGGGGCGTCATCTGTCTGAGCGTTCACGCCTCCTGACCGGGCCGGGCGTCATGCAAGCTGTGTTCGATCGGAGTCGATCGGCGTGATGGTGATCGCGAAAGGGCAGGTGAAGTCTGTTCGCGCAACCTGTCCGTTAGCCGCTCGCCCTTCGATTCTTATCGTGACAGAGTGCATGCGAATGCCTGACCAAATAATCAGGAAATCCCTACAAAATCCTCCGGTTTGTTGAAGTTAACTATCTAGTTTGTATGCGATACAATCGCGACCACTTAATTCGAACAGTGTCAATCAGCTTTGCCTTACGAAACATAACGGGGAATGTTTCGATGCCATTTCCTCGAAGAAGGCAAGGCACCGCTCTTAATTTCGAGGGTTAGCTCATGACAATTTCAAATCGGCTACTGTCGACACTTTCCATAGCACTACTATCCATGATAGCGGTTGGAATAATTGGACTTTGGCAAATTAACCAGGCTCAAAACCGATTTGAGTACTTCCAGGACAACGTCACTCAGGCAGTCAAAGATCTGACTGACGAAGGAGCCCTGATCTATCAAGATCGGATTCTTGCCTATCGATATGTCATCTTCACGGCCAGCACAAGAAGAGAGGCGCTTGAATCTGAAATGCGGAAAGTCAATTCCGATATTGAGCAGATTCTAAATAAGTACGAAAAAGACGAGATAACCAATGACGTCGACCGTAAATTGCTCGATCTCGACCGAGCGAAGCTGGCGAACTTCATATCGGCCCAGAGCAACTTGATAGCGCAGGTGAAGGCCAACGACATGCAAGGCGCAGCAGCAGCGCTGGATGAAGGGGGGGCAGTGCGCGAAGCGAACAAAGCCCTGCAGAAGGCGCTTGACGATCATATCGCATTCAACGTCCGGCTCGGCGTTGATCTGCGTAACGAGAATCTGGTGTCACACACGAGGACCGTGTGGATTCTGACAGCGATCATCGCCCTGGCAACGATTCTGGCTGGAGGCATGGCGATCCAATTGCATCGGGTAATCCGCAGCAGCCTCTCAGGCATACGAGATTCCCTGCAGTACGTGAAATCGTCACTCAATCTGACGCGCAAAGCCCCAGTGGAGCGCATGGACGAAATCGGGCATACGGCCACTGCGTTCAATGACCTGCTTACGCGCGTGGCAGAGGTTATCGGGTCGGTTCGACTATCGTCCGAATCTGTCACGGTAGCGGCCAAAGAAATCGCGGCCGGCAACACCGACCTATCTGCCCGCACCGAAGAGCAGGCCGCCTCCCTTGAGCAAACCGCTGCCAGCATGACGCAGTTGACTGAAACGGTAAAGCAGAATGCCGACAATGCACGTCAAGCGAACGTCCTCGCCACGCGTGCGGCCGATATCGCGGACGCAGGTAACGAGTCTGTTCTGGATATGGTTGGAACTATTGAGGAAATTAATGCTAGTTCGAGCAAGATTTCTGAAATCACCGGCGTCATTGAATCTATCGCATTCCAGACTAACATTCTGGCGCTCAACGCGGCCGTAGAAGCGGCACGCGCTGGTGAAGAGGGGCGCGGCTTTGCCGTCGTGGCAAGTGAGGTTCGCAGCCTCGCTCAGCGTTCCGCGACCGCAGCCAAGGAAATCAAGGAACTGATCACGGCGTCCGTTTCCAAGGTCCAGGATGGTTCAAGACAAGCGGCAGAAGCCAGCACGACGATGGGGCAGGTCAAGCAGGCAATCAAACAGGTGTCCGATATCGTTGGAGAAATCGCGGCAGCTTCTGAAGAGCAAAGCCGTGGTATTGAGCAGGTGAATCAGGCTGTCGGTCAAATGGACGAGGTGACCCAGCAGAACGCAGCACTGGTTGAGCAGGCGGCAGCTGCCGCGCAGTCGCTTGAAGAGCAGGCGATGAGCCTGAAAAATGTGGTCTCGGTGTTCAAGGTCGCCGATGCTGGGTAATCTGCGTCACGAGCAGTTGTTTTGCATAACTAAGATAACCAGGTTGCTTCCACAGCCGCACCGCAGTGTCTAAACCCCCAATACCGCCTCAGCCATCTAATCCGGCAATCGCAACCGGAATGATTGTTTCGGCGGATGCGGGCAGTGCCGTTCGTTTGCCGCTGGCTTACGTTCATCAACAACGACAATTGGAGTGCATTCATGGATCAGGCCGATAAGCCGGCACGCGTGCCGGCTGCGCATCAATCCGCGGAAAGCAGCATCGAAAGCAACGCTCGACGGCACTTTCTCTTGAGCCTCGGCGCGGCAACGCTCCTCTCCGCCTGCGGTGGAACGGACGGCGGCGGACCGGCGTCGACATCCGTCAAGACCATGGCCATGGCTGCCAAGGTCGGTGGCGCGGCTGCCCAGCCCGCCTATGCCTGGGGCAACGTGCGGGTCGTCGCCGGTGGCTATGTCACGGGCATCGTCGCGCATCCGTGGAGACAGGGGCTCCTCTATGCGCGCACCGATATCGGCGGCGCCTATCGTTACAACGCGGCGACCAGCACATGGATCCCGCTGAACGACTGGACCCCGCCATCGGACGCTCACTGGATGGGGATTGAGAGCATTGCCGTCGATCCGGGCAATCCGAACATGCTTTACATGGTCGTCGGCCTCTATACCAGCTGGTGGGCCCAGAATGGGGCCGTGCTCGTGTCGTCGGACCAGGGCGCGACCTTTACGGCGAGTCCCTTGAGCTTCCGGGTTGGCGGCAACCAGGACGGACGTCAGGTCGGCGAACGGTTGCAGGTGGATCCGAACCATGGGTCGACGCTGTTCTACGGGAGCTCCAACGACAGCTCCCAGCCAAACTCTAACGGCCTGTGGACGAGCACCAACAGCGGCCAGACGTGGACGAAGGTGAGCGGCTTCAATGCGCTTTCGAGCGACAGCACAGGGGCGGGCGTAGCGTTTATCGCGTTCGATCCGCGCTCCGGCGGCAATGGTTCGCCGAGCCATACCATCTTTGCCGGCGTATCCACCGGCACGGCGGCGTCGACCCTTTATCGCAGCGGCGACGGCGGCGTGACGTGGAGCCCGGTCGCGGGCGGCCCGGCGAGCCCCATGATGCCGCAGCGCGGCCTGATCGGGCCCGATCGTCAACTGTACGTCACGTACGGCAATGTCAAAGGCCCCAACAGCATGACGGCCGGCCAGGTGTGGAAGTACGCTATCGATACCGGCATCTGGACGAACATCTCGCCCACCAATCTGGACAACTACCCGTCGGGTTTCAGCGGCCTGGCGCTCGATCCGTGGAACCCTGGTGTCGCGGTCGTCATGACGATGGACCACTGGTGGCCGCAAGACACGATGTATCGCACGGGCGACGGCGGCAAGACGTGGACGGATGTCGGCGCGAAGGCTGTGCGGGACGCGAGCCTCGCGCCCTGGATGACAGACGGCAACGCGCAGGCCGGGTTCGGCAATTGGGCGCAGGTCGTGATTGATCCGTCGAACATCGATCATGCGTTCTATTCGACCGGCGCCACGATCTGGAGCACGTCCAACCTGACCGACGCCGATCGCGGTCTGCCTACCCGCTGGAGCATTGGCGCCAACGGCGTCGAAGAAACCGCCGTGCTCGCGCTGGCTTCGCCGACCGCGGGCGCCCCGCTCATCAGCGGCCTCGGCGACGTGGGCGGCTTCGTCCACACCGATCTGAACGCGGCGCCGACGAAGTCGGCCGCGAATATCACCGGCGGAAATGGCACGGGCGTCGACTTCGCCCGAAACGTTCCCGCGAAGCTGGTGCTGGTCGGAACCGGCGTGGCCGGCGGTAGTGCGTTCGGCGCGGTCTCGCAGGACGGCGGTGCGACGTGGACGGCCTTCGCCAGTCAGGCCGGCTCGTCCAAGGGTTCCGGTGGCGTGGCCTTGTCCGCGGACGGGCGCACGATCGTGTGGGCGCCATCCGATGTGGCACCGGTCTACTCCACCAACAATGGCGCGAGCTGGCTCCCGTGCCTGGGGGCGTGGACGCATACGCCGCTGCCAGTCGGTGTCCAGGTGCTTTCGGACGGGCTCAACGCCAATCTGCTCTATGCATGGGACGCCACCCACGGTGTCTTCTACGCAAGCGGCGATCAGGGCGTGACGTGGCAGACTTCCGCCAGCGGCCTGCCCATCGGCGGCCAGGCTTCGACGGTGACCGGCGTCCAGGGGCAGATCTGGCTCGCGACGTCGTCCGGCCTCTACAGCAGCAGCAACTCGGGCTGGACCTGGAACGCATTCCAACCGGGCATCATCACGTTGGCAATCTCGCTCGGTTTCGGCATGGCGGCGCCCGGGGCGAACGGCCACACCTTCTATCTGGCGGGCACGGTCAATGGCGTGACCGGCCTGTTCCGCTCCATCGACCAGGGCGTGACGTGGGTGCAGATCAACGACGCTCTGCATCAATGGGGTGGTTGCACGCTGGTGGTCGGGGACCCCAGGACGTTCGGGACCGTCTACGTGGCGCCCAACAGCGGTCGAGGCATTCTCTACGGTACTTCGTCGACCTGATCTGTCATTGCGGCTGAACAAGGTACGTGCTTGGGGCAATCGTTCAAATCGCGCGAAATCTGGCGGTGGCCAAGCGCGGAGCCTAACCCGGCAAGACCGCCAGAATTTGCGCGAAAAGTACGATAACCCCTAAACAGGCCGGCCGCGCAAGTCGCCAGCCTGATGGAGCAACAGACGATGGGCTGGGCAACAGGCACGCGGCGACATGCAATCGCGGTCGCCGCGGCGGAGATATTTTGCGCTGCGGCTGCCGCACATGCGCACGCGCAGGCGACGCAATCGGCGCAATCGGTAAGTGATGCGCAAACGAAGGGCGTCGCGGTACAGGCCGATGTGGCGCCTGGCGTCACGCTACCGGAAATCACGATGAACGGCGTGGCGAACATGGCTTCAGTCGGGCTTGTGGGTAAGCGCACTGCGACCGGCACGAAGACCGACACGCCGATCACCGAGGTTCCTCAAACGATCAACGTCGTCACTTCGCAGCAGATCGAGATGACCGGTGCGACCGATCTCAATCAGGTGCTGCGCTACGTGCCTGGCTTCTCTTCGTTTGGGTCCGACAGTCGCACCGACCTGTATGCGTCGCTGCGAGGCTTTACTCCCACTTTGTTCGTCGACGGATTGCAAGCGCCAAATACGGCAGCCATCGCGAATTGGCGCGTCGACTCATACATGATCGACAGCGTCACCGTGTTACGCGGGCCAACCTCGGTGCTGTATGGGGCCGGCGATCCGGGCGCGATCGTCGACGTGCAGACGAAGCAGGCCGACGGCGTGCGCGTGCGCGAGGTTGGCGTGCAGGTCGGCAACTACGCGCGCAAGCAGACGATGTTCGACGTCGGCGACCAGCTCGACGCCGACGGCAAGTACGCGTATCGCTTCGTTGGCGTCGCGCGCGACGGCAATGCACTGAGCGGCCCGAACGCGGACCAGCGCGTCGCGCTTGCGCCGTCGTTCCGCTGGCGGCCGGATTCCAACACCTCGCTGACGCTCACGGCGACCTATCTGCAGGACTGGAATGATATTTCACACAACTTCCTGCCCGCGTCAGGCACCGTACTGCCGAACCCGAACGGACAGTTGTCACAGGACGTCTACACAGGAGAGCCGACATTCAACGACTACCGGAAGAAACAAGGGTCGCTCGGCTACCAGTTCTCGCACGACCTGAATTCGATCTGGACGTTGCGCCAGAACATGAGGTGGATGCACCTGTCGGTTGACGACGCGTCGGTCTTCGGTGGCGGCCTCGCCCCTGGCAGTACGACGGACATTACGCGTTACGCTGGGCTCTTCCAACAGAACTACAGTCGCTTCGACGTCGACAACAATGCCCAGGCGCGTTTCGGCACAGGCCCGCTCGAGCATACGCTGCTGCTCGGTTTCCAGTACAACCGGCAAACCACAACCGACAGCGAGTGGCTTGCGCTCGCGCCGGAGTTGAACCTCTACAACCCGGTCTACACGCCGGTCACGACCGCGATCTTCTCGGGCCCGACGTCGTTCGGTCACAGCGATCTGTACACGGCGATGAACACGTTCGGCGCGTACGCGCAGGACCAGGTCAAATGGAACCGTTGGGCCTTGACGCTCGGCGGCCGCGAGGATTGGGTGAGCCTGCGCCAGGACGACCGCGAGGCCGGCACGCGGACGAAACAGGACGTCAGCGCGTTCTCGGGCCGCGTCGGCCTCACGTACCAGGGCGACTACGGGCTGTCACCCTACGTCGGCTATTCAACATCGTTCGATCCGGTGATCGGCGTGAAGATGTACGGAGGCGGATTGCCCGAGCCGACGCGCGGCAGGCAGATCGAGGCGGGCCTGCGCTGGCAGCCGCCCGGCAAGAACCTGATGCTGAGCGCAGCCGTCTATCAGATCAACCAGACGAACGTCGTGACACCGGCACCGACGAATCTCGATCCGACCGGCTTGTCCTCCGTGCAAACTGGCGAGGTGCGTTCGCGCGGCATCGAGCTGAGCGCGGTAGGAAACGTAACGCGCGAATTGTCGATTGTCGCGTCGTACGTCTATCAGGACGTGAAGAACGTGAAGGCGAACGACGCGTCGCTGAACAACTGGCCGGTCGATATTCCGCGCCCGCGCCAGATGGCGTCGCTATGGGCCGACTGGACATGGCATACAGGCGCTTTCGCGGGCTTCGGGGTCGGTGCCGGGATCCGCTACCAGAGCGCGTTGGCGGGTGCGCCGGACAACTCGCTGATAGTTGCAAGCTATACGCTGTACGACGCGGCGCTGCACTATGACACCCGCGACTGGCGTTTCGCGTTGAACGGGGTCAACCTGTTCGACCGTCACTACATCAGCGGCTGCCAATCGTACTCAGTCTGCGCATTCGGCAACGAGCGAACCGTGCTAGCGAGCGCGAGATACAACTGGTGACAACAGCAACTTCGATTATCGGCGGGCTCTTCGCGCTTTCCCGGAGCCGCGGCGTGTGGCCTCGCGTCTCGACAGGAAGATGAGTCTGACGCGAAACAGCAGAGATGTTACGTTAGCCGGATCGCGAGTCATGATCTGTTTCGTGCGACGCGAGAGCAAGAGCCTCGATGCTCGCGAAATCCAGCGCTTCCAGGCAATGCCGCATTTCAGTCAGAAACGTTGCACATGAGGGGTGGATCCTGATCATGTTTTCGATCCATCGCTCTATGTCGGTCAGGCGTCCGTCCTTCGCAAGAAGGGCGAGTTCCCGGCGATCGCTCTCTGGCGGGACGGTAAAGGCGAACGGATACTCGCGTCGCGGGAGGATTTGCGTCGAGCCGCCGGAAGCAAGCTGCGCGACGTTCGGCGGCGAAGCATCCGCATTTTCCGCAGCCGGGGCGATGAGTTCGAAAGAAAATGATGTGCCACGATTCGGCGCGCTGGAAACGCGCAAGTCGCCACCCATCGTATTGACGATGCGCTGCGCGATAAAAAGGCCAAGGCCCGTGCTGCCGTTCACGGCCTGTATCTGGCGAAAAGCCGTAAAGAGTTTCGATTGCTCTTCGATAGCAATACCGATACCGGTATCTGCGACTTCAAAACCCATGTGCCATCGATCGTCCTGCCGGCGCGCTCTTACCGTCATCGTGACTATGCCGTCACGCGTGAACTTGAACGCGTTCGACAGCAGATTGAGCAAAACCTGTTGAAGCCGGCGGCCGTCGATTTTCAGTTGCCGGGGCAGCGACGTCAGTGCCTGGTAGTTGAACTGGTTGTTCAACTGCGCGCTGAGTGCGAGTGCGTATTCGGCAATGTCATCGAGCAGCGCGGGCAGATCCGTTGCGACCGGGACGATATCCAACGGCTGCAATTCGGTTTTCGCGTACCCGACCAGTTCGTCGATCAGGCCGAGTTGATAGTTCACGCTGCGCTCGATTGCGTGGATTGGGCCCACCTGCTTCGAATCCGCCAGATGCAGCAGTTGTCTTGCATAACCTGTAATCGTGGCAAGCGGCGCACGGAGGTCATGACTGACATAACCCAAGGTTTCAATCAGTTGCTGGTTTTTCTCTTCTGCGTAAAGCAGTGCTTCGTTCAACGCCAGCGTGCGTTGCGCAACCTGCTCGCGTAGCCGGTCGTGCTCGGTTCTTTGCCAGTCCGCCAGTTCAACTCTTGCCGCTATTCGCTGCTTTCCAACGTGGTTGATCCACGCTGCGAGCACGATGAGATTGGTGGCCAATCCAATGATTGCGACAACCGGATTCGGATGAATGTCGGACTTCAGCCATCCCAAAGCTGCCGGCAAGGACCCGAGCGTTTCGAGCATGCGCAAAGCAAAGTTGAACAGCGAGAAGATCATGGTGAGCAGCATGATCCGAGCGGTGGGTGTGGACAGACGCGCGAGCCGTGCAGCGATGACCACCGTGAGGAGACCGAACAACGCGTTGATATACACACCGGCTTGCGCGAAAACGAATAGATCGCCGAATGTGGCGCCTATCGCTGTGACGCACTCTAGCAACGCAAACGCGAACAATACGTAGCGCGCAGGCAGACTCGCCTTCTCGCTGTGAGCGATGCGGAATATGAAGACGATGAACAGCAGCACGGCAGTGCATCCGAGCACCGTCACACTTCTTGCACTCCACCCGGTTGCGTGCGGCCACAGGTATATCTTCGTATAGCCGCGATCCGCAGCTTCGAAGAACGCTGTCATTGCGCAAAGGGCCGCCAGCACGAGAAACAGGGTGCTGCGGGAAAAATAGGCGATGAGCAGCGCGCACCACGCCAGTGCCAGTGTTCCCCCAATCAGTCCGCCGTCCCAGAGTGCTGCGCGCTTGTCCAGCGCGTCATACGCTGCGGCCGAATATAGTCTGGGTTCGAGAGCGAGTGCGGTATTGCTGGCGACCCGGATGAGGACAAGAAGCTGTTCATCGGGAGCA
>DASVNP010000480.1:0-20083 GCA_036383775.1 Paraburkholderia sp.
ATGTTCGCTTCCACCTTTATCTTCCGAGCCGGCCGGTACGACGAAGAATTTCATCGCCTCGACCAGCAAATTGCGGAGGCGGCTCGCTCCATTCCAGGTTATGTGGGCGAAGAATCCTGGGAGAATCCGGATGCCGGATTGATCCAGAATGTTTACTACTGGGAGTCGGAAGAAGCGCTTCAGCAGTTGATCAGTCATCCGGTTCATCAAGAGGCAAAATCGAAGCAGGCTCGCTGGCTTGACGGCTACCGGGTCATCATTTCGAAAGTGATCCGCCAGTATGGCGATGGCGGCGTGACTCAGCCGCAGGCGATTCGGCCCACGTGACCCGCCGTGCGCCGAGGGTTTTTTAAACCATCTTCTAAGTGCTACCTGGCAATTCGCGAACCCGCTTCGAGCAATTACCCCTAGCGGGTAACCCTGGCGTGAGCATCGAAACCCGTCCGATTGCCGGAGCGCAGTTCTACGCAAATCCGAAACTCACGCTCAGTACGTAATAAATCGTGAAATTTGAAAACGTTAAATAGAAGTCCAGACGGTGAGTTGCCGCACACAAGCGGGTCCCCGCCCGGTGTAGCTTATTTGGGAGGCATCCTGATCGGGACATGACGTGGCAACGACCAATACACAAGATCGGATTAACCAGGCCGCGTGGAGCAGCCGCAGCGGTCGGAAAGGGTTTTCCGTAGCCAGCGGCTGGACCGATTCTGGCGAGGCGGCAGCAATCGCCTGGGTGGCCCAACAGGTGCAACACCAGCCCGTTCTCGATGTCGGCGTTGGCGGCGGCAGAACCGTAGCTCTACTAACAGCAGTGAGTAACGACTATACGGCTGTCGACTACACGCCCGAACTGGTCGCGATCTGCCGACATAACCATCCGGGCATCCGCGTGCAACAGATGGACGCCCGCGACATGTCGGCGTTTCCCGACGAAAGTTTTGCGCTGGTCGTATTCAGCTACAACGGTATCGACGCGGTGGATTACTCAGGCCGCCGCGCCATCTTGCGCGAGTTCGCCCGCGTGCTGAAGCCAGGCGGCCTGGTCCTGTTTTCTGCCCACAACCTGGACGGACCGAGCTACCGTGAAAAGCCGCTGCATCTGCTGCGCATGCCGGAACTCTCGGCCAATCCGATTTCAACCTGTATCGATGTTGCGAGGATCGCCTATTCGCTGACAATGGGCACCCTCAATTACTTCCGCCACTCACCGCTCAATCGTGAGTTTGACGGGTACGCGATCCGCGTTTGCGCCGCGCACGAATTTGGCATCGTGATTATGTACACCGATATGGACACGCAGTGCCGCCAACTTGATGAAGTGGGCCTGCACACAGAGGCGGTGTTCGGCAACTCGACAGGGCGACGTCTGCAGAAGGGTGACGACTTGACGAACGATTCATGGTTCCATTTTGTCGCGCGCAAGATCGCGACATGATAAGGATCACATATCGATAACGCCGGAACATCGACGTCTGGCTTAGCTAACGCACAGTTTCTGATCTTCTGGATTTTGCCCTCGCCTGCTGGAGAACCCTCAACTTCGCCCATCTTTCCGGACCTCTGTTCGGGAATTCGCACGTTGCGAACCGCACATCGCAAAACCGTACCGGGCGTTTGAAATACCGCGGTTTTCAGCGTCACACAGACGACACAAATCCTTAGGGAATAAACGAGCGCCTTACTCGTTTACGCAGCACGCGAGTCGCGCGAAGCAATGCTGGCTCTTTAGCTGCGCGGTTCGTGCTGGCTGATCGGACCGTCCGTCCAATAAGGAGGTGTCAAATGGATGCTTCGCGTTCGTTGTCTGCATTCAGTTCATACATTGGCTTCCGCGATTCGGCGAGAGCGACCCGAGCGTCTCACTTCGTACGTCATGCGGTGTGCGGAACCGGACTCTTCGTCTTTTCATTGGGAACTGCCTTTGGCGGCGAACAGGAAACGATTCTGCCGCCACAATCCACGACCTCGTCGACCGTTCCGGGCAACGGCGATGTCAACCCGTACGGCATCGCGTTCGTACCGGCCGGCGTGCCATCCTGGGGGATGCTCAAACCCGGCGATGTGGTGGTGTCGAATTTCAACGCGCAATCCAATCTGCAGGGCACCGGCACGACGATCGTCAAGATCGTCCCCAACGGCGACCCCATCACGTTCTTTCAGGGACAAAATCTGGGTCTCACTACCGCGCTCGCCGTGTTGAGAAGCGGCGTCGTGCTGGTTGGCAACGTACCGACTACCGACGGCAAGACCATCGTCCCACCGGGCTCGCTCCTCGTCATCAATCCGCAGGGTGGGTTGATCAAGGAGTTGAAGGATACCAGGCTGCTGGATGGCCCCTGGGACCTTGCTGTGATCGACATGGGGCAATTCGTCAAAGTGTTCGTCTCGGACGTGTTGAATGGAACGGTTGCACGGCTTGACCTGGAGATCGGGGATAACGGAGTGACGGTGCTGCCAGGCTCGACCATCATCGCGTCGGGATACATGCATCACAGCGATCCCAACGCACTCGTTGTAGGACCAACGGGGCTCGCCTATGACGCACAGCATGATGTGCTTTACGTCGCCTCCACCGCTGACAACGCGGTGTTCGCCATCTACGGCGCGGCGGGCAAGAAACATGACGGCGGACCCGGCCGGATGATCTATCAGGACAACGTCCACCTCCACGGCCCGCTCGCGCTTGCGCTCGCCCCCAACGGACACCTCGTTACGGCCAACGGCGACGCGGTCAATCCCGATCCAAAACGGCCGAGCGAGATTGTCGAATTCACCGTGGATGGACAGTTCATCGCCCAAATGTCGGTCGATCCTGCGTCTGGATCCGCGTTCGGCCTCGCATTCGGCCTCGATAGCAAACGTCACCTGGAGTTCGCTACGGTAGACGACGCCACGAATACGGCGACCGTCTGGAAGTTGCGCTCGGACGACCAGAACTAACCTGGTTCGTCACCTTTATGCTGCTAATGGCAGTACCGTGCGCCGATCCAAGATTCACTTGCGTGGTGCGACGCCATGCATTTATAATCGGCGCACTCTTCGGGGAGTAGCCGCTCCAGACGCGATGTCTGGAGGTACACGTCAACATACTTGTCCGCCTTCTGGCGACATGGCGTGTGCAGCATTAGCCTGGCAAGACCGATGACGCCCATTCCTACCTAACCGGGTCGCGGGAATGCGTGTCATCGTGTTCTGACTGCGCGGCCCGGTTATAACGATCCCCATGGAATCCTTCCTCGTATCGACCAGCGTTGTGGGTCTCGCCGAAATTGGCGACAAGACGCAACTACTCTCACTTGTTCTCGCCGCTCGTTATCGCAAGCCGATTCCAATCGTACTAGGTGTTCTAGTCGCGACGCTCGTGAATCACGCAGCCTCGGGTGCGCTCGGCGCGTGGCTCGCCAGCGTCATCCACCCCAATGTCATGAACTGGGCAGTCGTTGCATCGTTCGCGCTCATGGCCGTGTGGATTCTCATTCCCGACAAGCTCGACGAGGACGAAGCCCTCGCGACCAAGAGCCATTTCGGCGTATTCGGCACCACGCTCGTGGCATTCTTTCTCGCCGAAATGGGCGACAAGACGCAGATCGTGACGATCGCTCTGGCCGCGCGCTTTCACGAGTTCTACGGGGTCGTTGCCGGTACAACCTTGGGGATGATGCTCGCCAATGTCCCGGCCATTTATCTCGGCCACAAATTCGCTGACCGGTTGCCGACCAAAGTCGTGCACGCGCTGGCAGCGGTCATCTTTGTCGTGCTGGGTGGCTTCGCACTCCGAACGGCGCTTTATCCGAATGCTCATCCGATGTTCTAAAGCGTTCGGGCACGCACTTCGACAGACCCGGCGCGATCACCGGTGAGCATCCACGTACCGAAGACAGCTTGTCTTCTGAACGGCTCACCAGTGGCGCGATGTCACTGCGACACCGCCGATAGCAACAGCCCCAGAACGCCCCCATGGGGCAGCCCAGGACCGATCAGGAGCTTGATCATGGAATCAGCCTGCGCGTCGTGCGGCAGTTGAGACCGGATCGATCGGCGTGAACACGCCCGCGCGCGCCTCGATCGCCTCCCCGGCCGCGAGGCACAGTGCCTCGCCAAAGCGTCCCGCGACGAGTTGCACGCCCGACGGCACGCCATCGCGCGCGGGCATCGGCACGGAAAGCCCCGGCAGTCCAAGAATGGCCGTGGCGAGCAGCGGGCCCTGTGCCTGCAGGATGCGGCGCATGGCGGCGTCGCCCTTCTGATCGGCGTCGACGGCGAATGGACGCTGGCACGACACCGGCATCAGCAGCAGCGGATACTGCGCGAGGAAGGCCTGCCACTCGCGCAGCAAGCCCGTGCGTTGTGAGAGGCCATTTATGTAGCCGACCAGGTCGAGCGGCGGCGCAATACGGCGCTGGCTGGCAAATGCGGTTCGAAGCGCCGCGTCGCCGTAAGCCCGAATGGACTCCTCGAGCCCGCTCAGCGATTCGTTGGTGACCAGCTTCAGCCACAGCTCGCACGCTTCGTCAAAGCGCGGCGGCACGACTTCATCCACGACACAGCCGGCCTCCTCCAGCCAGCGCGCGGCCTGGTGGATGGCGTCCACCACCGCGTCATCGGTAGGAATGCCAGGCAGCTGCGCGCAAACCGCCAAGCGCGTGGGGAACTTCACGGCGCCACCTGTGGGCGCCACCGGCATCCACCATGCGTCACGCCGGTCCCCGCCTTCCATCGCGGCGAGGGCCAGACGCAGGTCGCCGACCTTGCGCGCCAGCGGCCCCTGCACCGACGCGAGCTGCACCGCGAGCGTGCGGTCGCGGCTTTGCGTCGCGTTGTAGGCCGGCACGCGGCCGGTCGTGGGGCGCAAGCCGGCCACGCCGCACGCATAGGCGGGGTAACGGATCGAACCGCCCAGGTCGTTGCCGTGCGCAATCGCGCCGATGCCGGCCGCCACCGCCGCCGACGCGCCGCCGCTCGACCCGCCCGGCGTCAGGCCGGCGTCCCATGGGTTCAACGTGCGGCCGTACAGATCGTTGTCGGTAAACCAGCGGTACGAAAACGCCGGCGCATTAGTACGGCCGACAATCACGGCACCGGCCTTGCGCAGGTTCGCCACGACCGGACTGTCGTCGCGCGCGACCAGGTCATTGAAGGCTACGATACCGTTGGACGTGGCGTAGCCGGCCATGTCAACATTTACCTTGACCGTCACCGGCACGCCGTGCAGCGGACCGCGCGCTTCGCCCCGGCCAACCGCGGCGTCGCAGGCTTCGGCGGCTTCGAGCGCGCTCTCGGCGAGCACGTCCACGACTGCATTGAGGTACGGATTGACCTCCTCCATCCGCCTCAGCGTGCTCTGAACGAGCTCCTTCGACAACACGTCGCGACGGGCGACGAGAGCCGCCATTTC
The DNA here is from genome assembly GCA_036383775.1 of Paraburkholderia sp. GTDB lineage: Bacteria > Pseudomonadota > Gammaproteobacteria > Burkholderiales > Burkholderiaceae > Paraburkholderia. Next base: position 5,396 of record DASVNP010000480.1, read on the forward strand.
GGCGGCGCTCAGGCGCCACAATTCCTGACTCATTTCTGCTCCTCCTAAGTACTTATGTCTGCGGTGCTGGCGCGGTCTGCCGCGCGCGCGCCCGCCTCAAGCTGGGAAAAGGCTAGCCGAACCGCAAGCCACTGCCCGTGCGTTAGAACGTGTAGATAAACTGCGCCGCCATGAGGTCGTTCGACTTCGAGTACGAACCGTCGTTACGCAGGAACACCCTGTTGTTTGCCCAGTCGTGCCGGTATTCCACCTTGACGATAATCTGCCGGGTTGGATAAAACAGCAGATCGAGCGCGACGTCCTGGCGAGTCGAGCCCTTGCACTCGAAACCGAAGCCACCGCCCGCCTTCGAGTTCGCGAGACAGTCCGCGCCGATGCCGAAGCCGTTATATGGATCCATGCCGTTGCCGTTGAGACCGATGCCGCCGCCCCCGCCGCCGTTCTTGCTGTCGACGAGCAGGTCGTAGCGAACGGTCGCACCCATATGGCCCACCACCGGCATGTTGAACTTGCGATGCGCGAGCAGCGACAGGCCGTACCACTGCGCGAGGCCGCCGTTGAAGGCCGCATGCTGCTGCTGGCCGTAGTCGACCTCGGCGTTGTACTGCACGTCGGCGAGCTGATATGTCAGGTCCATCTCGCTGAAGAAGAATGTGCCGTAAGCGCTCGGTGCCTGGCCACCCGAGCCGTACACGACGGTGCCTGTGGCCGGATTGACACCGCTCGGCAGCGTCTGCCGGCCGATGTTGAACGAGCCGCCAATATCGAGCTGGCTGCCGTGCAGGTAATCGACACGCGCGGTAAAAGTCGGCACTTTGTTGCTGGTCGTGATCGGATCGCCCAGTGCGTTCACGCCGGTCTGCGTGACGGCGCCGTTCGTGCGGAGCTGCTCGTTGCCCAGCAGGAATTTCCAGGCCCAGTGGTCACCCGTGTAATTGACACCCGCCCCGATGTAGCTGCCCGGATCCGAGAAGTCATAAAGCATGTTGTGAGTGAGCGTCAGCATCTGGTTCGACGGCTGCGACTCATAGCCTCCCAGCGCCGGCATGAGACCGGTCACGAACGCGGTCGTTTCCGTGAAGGGCACGGTCACGACAGCCGTATTCAGGATGTTGAGCCCGCTCTCGCTGTGCTCGTTCATCACGTACATGCCGGCGCCGCGATTGGGCATGAGCGTGACTTCGGCGGATGGCGCCGTCGGTCCCACGCCAAAGGTCTTCTTGATGTCGAGGTACACGTCGCCAATCGTGCTGTTGAAATAATTGTAGGCGTTGTCGTGATTCGCAAAGAGGAACGACGACGTGCCCGCCGTACGGTTGTAGATATAGGTCGGATCGATGTAGCCCGTGATCGACAGACCAGCAATCGGACCGGTGTTCGCCGCATCGGTGAGCGTGTCCACCTTCAGTTGCTGGTTGGCGACCTGCTGCTTTATCTGAACGACTTCGTCATTGGTCAGTTGCGCCGGCGCCTTGCCGTACTCGGGCGACGACACGTCCACTACCGGCGGTGGCACGGCGGGCGCCGCCGTGGCGGACGCGCTCTTCGCTGCCGGCCGCGCGGCGAGTTGTGCCTTCAGAACTTTGACCTCTTTCTGCAAGGCTTCCAGTTGCGCCTGCACCGCTTTGATCTGGTCGCTGGTCGCGTCCGCTGCCGCCAGCCCGGGCATCGCCCCGGCCACCAGCAAGCAGATCAACTTCTTCTTCATAGCGATCCCCTGTTCATTCGTTATCCTTAATTAGATATTCATAAACCCGACAGTTTGCCGATCCGTCTTACGATATTTGCGCTAGCCGGAACGCCAGCTATTCTCGTCAGCCGCCCGACTTGAGCTGCAGCCACAGGCGGTTCTCGAGGCGCGAGATTTCCGCGGTTCGAGGTTTCGCCAGCGTCATCCGGCTCATCACGTCGTCCGGGATGTAGACGTTCGGATCGTGCGCGATGGCCGGCGTCACGAACGCGCGTGCAGGTTTGTTGGCGCTCGGGTAGAAGATTTCATTGGTGATCGCGGCATTCACCTTCGGATCTTCGATGTAGTTGATCCACTGCATCGCCGCTTCGGCATGCGCCGCGTCCTTCGGCACCGCCATGACGTCGAACCACAGCAGACCGCCTTCCTTCGGGTTCACGAAGCGGATCTCATAAGACTTCCCGGCGTCCTGCGTGCGCCGGCGCGCGACACCCACGTCGCCCGACCAGCCGAGCGCAATGCAGACGTCGTTGTTCGCGAGGTCGTCGGCGTAGGCTGTCGAGTTGAACTGCGTGATGTATGGGCGGATCTTCCTGAGCACCTCGAAGGCCGCGTGATAGTCGCCCGGGTTGCTGCTGTTCGGGTCTCGGCCCATGTACTGCAACGCCGCTGAAAACGCATCGTCCGGCGCGTCGAGGAACGACACGCCACAGCCCTTGAGCTTCGCCAGATTCTCGGGATCGAACAGCAGCGCCCAGCTGTCCACCGGGGCGTTGTCGCCGAGCCGCTTCTTGATGGCCTGGATGTTATAGCCTATGCCGTCGGTGCCCCACGCCCATGGCACGCCGTACTGATTGCCCGGATCGGCGTCGCCGATCTTGCGCATCAGCACCGGATCGAGGTTGACGAGATTTGGAATCTTCGATTTGTCGAGCTTCTGGTACACGCCGGCCTGAATCTGCCGGGCCATGAAGTTCGACGTCGGCACGACGATGTCGTATCCCGAACTGCCCGCCAGCAGTTTGGTCTGCAGCGTGTCGTCGCTGTCATAGCTGTCGTAGCGCACACGAATGCCGGTCAGCTTCTGGAAGTTAGGCACCGTGTCCTTTGCGATGTACTCCGACCAGTTATAGACGTTCAGTTCGGTATCGCCGGCATAGGCTGACGGGTTGGCAAGGGACGTGAGTCCGATCGTGACGGCGAGTGTTGCGGCAGCAATAGCATGACGGCGAATCCGGGCGTGCATGGCAAAGTCTCCTGAGGGTGTTTTGTCGCGGCGCCGCGTTGTGCGCCTGTCGCAGGCGCGTCGTCATCGACAGAATCCCTGCCGGCGCGCTGCCGTTACATGCCACACTCTAGCGCTCGGAAAACACAACTTCTGTCCCGGAAAGCCGGGACACCCAACTACGCACGCGCCGGCGTTTCGCGGGGATTCCTCGGTAGGCTGGTGAAATTTTTCGTGGTAGACGCGTCGCGCATGACGGCCTGCGCTGCCGCCGCTGCAACTCGGCATCATGAAGCTGCGCGACGCACCGCTGTCACTCGCCGCCGAAAAGCTCGCGGATATCTTCCGTCAGGACATTGCGCCCACCCGGACGGCGGGCGCCCCGGCAGTACGCGCTCACCGCTACTCGCCCAATGGCCGCTGAACCGAGAGCCGGTTCGCCACGGACATCACGCCGGGGACGCCCTTCGCAATCGCGGCCACCGTGTCGATCTGGGACGCTTCGGTAACCGTGCCGTTGAGCGTCACGGCACCGTCTCTCGCGACGACACTGATGTTCCCCGCTTCAATCTCCTTGTGCTTCGCAAGCGCGGCGTACACCTTGCGGCTTAGCGCGTGATTCGCCTGCCTCGCAGCCTTCCCCGTCGGCACGCCGGACGCCGCTACGGCCGCCGTCCCGTCTGCCGTCCCGCTGCCCTGCGGCCATGCGCTGAAGGACATCGCCGCGAGCAGCGCGCCAACGGCGATGAAGAGAACCCGTGGGTTGTTCATTGTCAGCTCCGCCTCACCAAGTCAGAAGTTGTGTCGAATGCCGATCATCGCGGCCGTGGTCGAGACGCCTGGCGCGACAGGCTCGCCATAGCCGATCAACTGGTTCATCGTGCCGCGGTTCGCGACATAGCCGACCTGCGCATACAGCAAGGTGCGCGTGGACATGCCGTATTCCGCGCCAAGCGCGTATTCGCTCGAATGATTCGCTGATTTGTTCCGGTCCTTCACGTAGTAATAGCCGGACGTGAGCTTGAAGAACGGATTGAACTGATAACCAAGACCACCCGAAATGAGTTCGTAGTCGGCGCGGTTGGGGTTCGCCGGATTCTTTCCAATTCCATAGGATGCCGAAGCAGATAGGCCATGGAACGTGTACTTCGCGCCGAAGTAGTAGAAGCGATTGTTGTCGACGCCGGTTGCGGGTGTCGTCGCGGACAGATTCGTGTCGTGCCCGTTGTAGTAGACCGCGGCAAGGTTGAGGCCATAGTTCGAATACCTGAGTACCGCCGACTCGCGCGTGCCGCCCTGGAGCTGCCCCGGCACGCCACCCGGTGCATATTCCAGCGCCACCGACGCGCCGTAGAACTTCGGCGACTGATAGACGATCGCATTGCTGTCGTACAGCGCGCCGATCGGCACGTTCGAATTCGTGCCGGCCCAGCCGGCCGCCTGATTCGCCCCGAGCCATGCGCTCAGAATGCTGCCGAAGTACTGCGCCGCGCGGACGTCGGTCTCCGCCATGGCGTAAATCATCGGCGTGTACTGACGGCCCGCGTCGATCGCGCCGAACGGCCCGGACACGCCGATTGTCGACTGCTGATTGAAGATCGCGCTGACGCCCGTGGTGTCCGCCAGGCCGAGTTTGCCGTTGCCGCTGTTGAACACCCCTTGCAGCCTGAAGTTGACCTTATAGCCGCCGCCGATGTCCTCGGTCCCCTTGATGCCCCAGAAGCTCGAATAAATGCCGGCGTCCTTCAGGGCGTAGACATGCCCGGTGTTTTTCGCGGTCGGCGCGAACGTCGCGGCCGACGTGCTCTGGTAATACAAACCGGTATCGATCGCGCCAAACAGCGTCACCGACGACTGCGCGTGCGCCGCGCCGGCCATGACAGCGAGCGCAGCCAGGCTGCCCCTTTTTAGTTTCATTGTGTCTCGCTCCCGATCCCATGCTCCCCAACAAACGGAACTTTACCGTCGCTGTGGATAAGCACTAAAGTCTGCGGCTCCCCCGTCCAATAAGCCATGCGAACCTCTGAATCTATTCACACTCCGAATATACCTGCGAAAGGCTAACACGCCCCGGCAACGATAGAAGCGATAAAATCCAACGAAACGCGAGCCTTACGAGCTGATGTCGGTCGGTGACCTCGTCAATGTCGGCGCCAGTAACAAATCAGATGAGTTCAGGGAGGTCCTAGACCGTACTATGGACATAAGGGAACCCGCATTCAAATGGAGCCCCGCTTCTCAGCTAACACTTACGCGTACCGTGACCATCAACAGAACTCATCGAAGTACAGTACGAAAGCGTGGACGATTCCTCCATCTGGTGTGTGGACACACCCCAGTTACCGCTTAGGTTCGCAACCGGCAAGAGAAGTTGCGGTGACCCTGTGGAATTCGAGGGGTCACGACAAGGCGAATCATTTCCACGCTGAGTCATGATTTTTTCTGCTCCTCCAGCTAATCGATGACCCAGCCCTCGTCACCCTCTATCAGCGTGCCGCCGTGGCTGGTCGTATCGCCCCTACGGGCGACACCGCTACCTCCAAAAGTAGCGGAGGAAGCCGCCACACCTATGACGCGCTTGAGGACAACCTGCTGGTGCCGCAGATCGTGCACCGGATGGAAGATGTGATCTCGCAGTCGATCGCGAACAAGGATCCGAAGGCGGCCTATGAAGCACTGCGCGTCTATCTGATGCTTTACGGCAAGGCGAAGTTCAACGCCGATGACGTCAAGGCGTGGGTACTCGATGACTGGGCGAAGACGGACAGCGCTTCCGTGTTTGGGGGCCGTGCCTCGATGATCGATCACGTCCAGCAGCTGTTCTCGGGCGCTCGCGTGGTCCAGTCGCCGCTCATCCGTAACGACGCGCTGATCCAGCAGGCCCGTGCCTTCCTCGACGGCAGCAATGCGACCGACCGGCCCTACGAGCGGGCCAAGGCTGCCATGATGAAGGAGGCGCCTGACGAGTTCACGCTGATCCGGGCAGTGGGTCCGCAGGCGGGCACCGTTTTTACGCGCACGAGCGGCGCCCCGCTCTCGCGCGGCGTGCCCGGTCTCTTCACGTTCGACGGCTACCGCAACCTCTTCGACAGGCGCCTGCCCGAATTCGTACAGGTCGCGCGGGATGACGATGCGTGGGTCATGGGACGCTCATACCTCGGCGGCCTCGCCGACCAGGCTCAAAAAAAACTGCTGAGCTTGTGAGTACCGCGACGGGTGCCGACGATCCACTTACCGAGGCCATCCGCCGGGAGTATCTGACGGAGTATGCCCACCAATGGGATGCCTTCCTGGGCGACATCCGGACGGTGACAGGGACAAGTCTCGCGTTCAACCTGCGGGTGCTGCGCAGCTTTGCCGCGCCTGACTCGCCGCTTGCGCGTATTGCGCGGGCGGCGGTGCATGATACGACGCTCACGCAGTCGGTCGCCGCATCCGGCGGATCGCTGCTCCAGAAGGCGACCGACCAGATCAGCCAGAAGGCTGACGCTGCGTTTGGGATCCGCGCGTCGGAGCAGGTCGAACGCGAACTGGTCGACAGCCATTTCGCGGCGCTACGCGAGGTCGTGACCGGCAACACGGAGGTCCAGGCCACGGGAGACGCGGCAGTCCAGGCTGGGAAAACCGGGCTGGACGGAGTGACCAATCTGCTGAATGACTACTACACTGCGCTCACAGTGGCCGATAACGCGATCGGCAACAACAGCATGCCACCCGCCAGTGACACGGCGGCGAAGCTGAAGATGACGGCGAACACGATGCCCGCCCCCTTCCGCGCCGTTCTGCTGGAACTCGCCCAGCAAGGGTCGCAGGAAGTGAATCGGGGTATCGGCCAGCTGCTTTCACGCCAGATGGGTGCGGTCATCGGCGACACCTGCCGCCTCACGATTGAGGGCAACTACCCGTTCACGCCTGGAAGCACGCGCGACGTGAGCTTGACTGCAGAAGGTTCAAACATGAGTTAGCTGCTGGTTCAAGGTTGACGAGCGCCCCAAGCGCGGCTCCTACTGCTGCCGGCGTGGCCGATTCCGCGCTGAGCGCATTTCCACACCGGTGCATACCGGATTGACACTGGTCCGCCGATTTCTCGCCTAAAGCAACGGCCCCGTGGCGGGAAGCGAAGCATGATTCACTGCACGGCCAGCGCATTTCGCAGGTAATCGCCTAGAAAGTCGACGAACGTGCGCAGCTTGGCCGACAGCCTGTTGCGCTCGAGATAGACCGCATGAATATCGGCGTTCGGGAGCGCCCATTCGACGAGCAGCGGCACCAGTTCGCCGCGTGCGATGTGGCCGTCGATTTCCCATTGCGAGCGCACGACGATGCCGCGCCCATCGAGCGCCCACCGCAGCACGGTGCTGCCGTCATTGCTCGACAGCGCACCGTCCACTTTCACCGTCTCCGCACGCTTGCCGCGCGAGAAATGCCACGTGCCGTACGCCGACTCGTTCTCGCGCAGCACGATGCACGCGTGATACGTCAGGTCGTGCGGTGCCGATGGCTTGCCATGCTGCTCCAGATAAGCCGGAGACGCGCACACGATGCGCCGGTTCTTCAGCAGCAGACGTGCGTTGATGCGCACGTCGGGCACCTCGCCAAACCGGATGCCAAGATCGAAGCCCTCTTCCTGAAGACTGAGAGGCCGCTCCGTCAGTTGCAGCTGGATCTTCATCGACGGGAAACGCTCGACGAACTCCGACACCGCAGGCGCGATATATGCCCGCCCGAAGCCGAACGACGCATTCACTCGCAGCAGGCCGGTCGGTTCGGCACGGCTGCGTGTAACAAGCTGCTCCAGTTCCGACAGTTCATCGAGAATGCGCGAGCCGTTCGCCAGATAGAGCTCGCCTTCCGGCGTGAGGGAGAGACGCCGCGTCGTACGGTTCACCAGCCGCACGCCGAGTCGCTGCTCCAGTTGCGCGAGCCGCTTGCTGACGGCGGGCGGTGTCACGCCTAGCTCGCGCGCCGCGGCCGCCAGATTGCGATTGCGCGCCACGAGCGCAAACAGATTCAGATCCGAAAAACTATCCATTGCATGACTCCCTCGCCTCGCGCGATTCGTTCCTGAAAGTTACGACCGGATTGCTTTTATGGAAACCCAATCGTGTTTGGCATCAATTAGACTGCACGCAACGGTTGGAGGCAATCATGTTCGAAGGTTTCGTGGATGCGTCGGTGCAGGTCGACGGCATCAGGATCAACGCAATCAAAGGCGGACGCGGCCCCGCGCTTTTGCTGCTGCACGGCCATCCGCAAACGCACGCGATCTGGCACAAGGTCGTGCCCGCGCTCGCCGGGCACTTCACGATCATCGCGGCCGATCTGCGCGGCTACGGCGACAGCGGCAAGCCACACGGCGCCGTCGACCATTCCAACTACTCGAAGCGCCGCATGGCGCTCGACCAGGTGGAACTCATGCGCAGCCATGGTTTCGCGTCGTTCGCGGTGATCGGCCATGACCGGGGTGGACGAGTCGCCGCCCGTATGGCGCTCGATCATCCGGACACCGTGACGCAACTCGTGACACTCGACGTCGCGCCGACCGTCGCGATGTACGAGCAGACTTCATTTGAATTTGCGCGTGCTTACTGGCACTGGTTCTTTCTCGTGCGGCCGGCGCCGTTCCCGGAAACGCTGATCCGCGCCGACCCGGACCTCTATCTCAATCAAACAATGGGCGCGCGTAGCGCGGGGCTCAAGCCGTTCACGCCCGATGCCTACGCGGAGTATCTGCGTTGCCTGTCAGACCCGGCGACCGCGCACGGGATCTGCGAAGACTACCGCGCGTCGATCACCGTCGACCTCGAGCACGACCGCGCCGATTTCGCGGCAGGCAAGCGCATTGGGTGTCCGTTCCTCGCGTTGTGGGGCGCGGACGGCGCGGTCGGCAAGTGCTTCGATCCGCTGGCGGAGTGGCGCCGCTGGAGTCCCGGCGTAAGCGGCGAAGCGTTGCCGTGCGGCCACTACATCGCTGAAGAAGCGCCCGCATTGTTCCTCGAACACGTGCTGTCGTTTCTTCAGCGCTGATTCATTCGTTTGATCCTTCGCAGGCAGGCCTCTCCATGTCCTCACGAACGCTTTACCGGAAACTGGTCGATTCGCACACCGTATCGACTATCGATGCAGAGCATGTCCTGCTCTACGCCGATCTCCACATCATGAACGAGTACACCAGCCCGCAGGCTTTCGCGGGGCTGCATGACAAGGGCCTGCGCGTGCGGCGCCCGCGTCAGCAGATGGGCGTTGTCGATCACGTGATTCCGACCCGGCAAGTGCCGGTTCGAGCGCGCACCATCGCGATCGTCGACGCCGCGAAACAGGCTTCGAACTTCACCCGAAACTGTGTCGAGCAGGGCATTCATCTGTTCGATATCAATGACCCGGTGCAGGGTATCGAGCATGTCGTCGCGCCCGAAATCGGGCTGATCCGTCCCGGCATGGTCGTGCTGTGCGGCGACAGCCATACGACCACTTACGGCGCGCTCGGCGCGCTCGGGTTCGGTATCGGCACCTCGGAGGTCGAGCACGTGCTGGCGACGCAGACGCTCGTCTATCGCGTCGCGAAGGACATGCGGATCGTGGTGGACGGCGCGCTGCCGCCGGGAACCACGTCGAAGGATCTCGTGCTGCACATCATCGCCCGGATCGGTGCGCAAGGCGCGCGCGGATACGCGGTCGAATACGCGGGCGACGCGATCGCCACGCTCTCCGCGGAGGCGCGCATGACCCTGTGCAACATGACGGTGGAAGCAGGCGCTCGCGCCGCGCTCATCGCGCCGGACCGCACGACGCTGGACTACGTGTGCAGCAAGGTGCGGGACCTCGATGCGAAGACACTCGACGCCGCGTGCCATGCGTGGTCGCAACTGCGCTCGGATGCCGACGCGAATTTCGACGTCGTGCACCGTTTCGACGCGACGCGCGTCGCGCCGTACGTCACGTGGGGGACGAGCCCGGATCAGGCAATCCCGGTCGACGGGCGCATTCCCGACGCCAACGCAACGGACGACTCCGGTCTCGACGTCGCGACGATGCGCAAGGCGCTCGATTACATCGGCTTGGCCGGCGGCGCGCCAATTGAGGGCACATCGATCGACCGCGTGTTCATCGGTTCGTGCACGAACGCGCGGATCGAGGATCTGCGCGCGGTCGCCCAGGTCGTGCGCGGCCGCAAGGTAGCGCCGACGGTGCGCGCGATGGTCGTGCCCGGCTCGGGCATGGTGCGCGATCAGGCGGAACGCGAGGGCATCGCGCAGACACTGATCGACGCGGGATTCGAATGGCGGCAGCCAGGCTGCTCGATGTGCCTCGCGATGAATGACGACGTGCTCGCACCAGGCGAGCGCTGCGCATCGACAACAAACCGCAATTTCGAAGGGCGCCAGGGGCGCGACAGCAAAACTCATCTGATGAGCCCCGCGATGGCCGCCGCCGCCGCGATCGCGGGCCGTATCGTCGACATTCGCAAGGAGTTCACTCATGGCTAAGCCGTTCGTGATCGAGGGCATCGCCGCGCCGCTGCCGGTCAACAACCTCGATACCGACCAGATCATGCCGAAGCAGTTTCTGCTCGGCATCGACAAATCGGGGCTCGCGCGCGGGCTGCTGTACGACCTGCGCTTCGATGCTGACGGCCGCGCACGCGACCAGTTCGTGCTGAACCGCTCCGAATACCGCGGTGCGAAGATCCTGCTCGGCGGGTCGAACTTCGGCTGTGGATCGAGCCGCGAGCACGCGGTGTGGGGCCTGCAGCAGGCCGGTTTCGAGGCGGTGATCGCGCCGAGTTATGGCGAGATTTTCTACTTCAACTCGGCGAACAACCGGTTGCTACTCGTCACGTTGCCGCCCGAGCAGATCGAGGCGCTCGTCGCCGAGCTTGAAAACGGCGGCGGCAAGCAACTGTCGATCGACGTCGAAAACGAAGTCGTGCTGGCGCCGTCGGGCCGGCGCTATCCGTTCTCGCTGCCTCCACGGCAGAAGCAGATGCTGGTGGAAGGGCTCGACATGATCGGCATGACGTTGCGCCTGAAAGAAGCGATCGACGCCTTCGAGGCGCGCCACTGGGCCGCTCAGCCCTGGTGCCGTATCGATCCGGCCGCCCAGTAGCGGCGCGCCGCGCGGACCAAGTATTTATAACCAGACCGCGCGAGGCGCCGAAGCGCCACCTGCGATCAAAAGGAGACACCAATGAGCATTGCCGCAGTCCGTCCACAGGATGACGCCGCGCTGGAGACCCGCGTCATCCGTAAAATCTCGCGGCGCATCACGCCGTTCATCATCGCGCTGTATTTCCTGAGCTTTCTGAATCGCGTGAACGTCGGCTTCGCGGGCCTCACGATGAATCATGACATCGGGCTCACGCAAACCATGTTCGGCGTCGGCGCGGGGATATTCTTCGTCGGCTATATCGCTGCCGGAATGCCGTCGAACCTCGCGCTGCAGCGCGTCGGCGCGCGCCGCTGGATCGCCCTGCTGATGGTCGTGTGGGGGATGCTTTCCGCGGCCACGGCGTTCGTCAGTGGCCCAAACAGCTTCTATACGCTGCGCTTCCTGCTCGGTCTCGCGGAAGCGGGTTTCTTTCCCGGCATCATCCTGTACCTGAGCTTCTGGTTTCCGGCACGCCATCGCGCCTTCGTCACCGCGATGTTCATGACCGCGGCGCCGCTGTCGAACATGATCGGCTCGCCGATCTCCGGTGCGTTGATGAACCTGAACGGCGTCGCGCATCTGCACGGCTGGCAGTGGCTGTTTCTCGTCGAAGGCGCGCCGACCGTGCTGCTCGGAATCGTGTCGTTCTTCTTTCTGACCGACCGCCCGCAGGACGCGCAATGGCTCGCGCCCATCGAGCGGCAGTGGCTGAGCGACGAGATGCAGCGCGAACGCGACGCGAAGGCCGCACAAAGCAAGTCGAGCGTCTGGGCCGCCGTCAAGGATCCGCGCGTGTTGCTGCTTGCACTCGTGTATGCCGGGACATCGACCGGGCTGTACGCGATCGGCATCTGGGCGCCGATGATCATCCATCAGTTCGGCTTCAGCTACTTCGAACTCGGTCTCGTCAACGCCATTCCTAATCTGTTCGCGGTGGTCACGATGGTGCTATGGGCGCGCAATTCGGATCGCTCGAACGAACGTCGCCTGCACGTCGCGATCGCGTGCCTCGCGGCTGGCATCGGGATGCTGATGTCCGGACACTCGACCCAGGCGGTCGTGCTGATCATCGGACTGTCGATCGCGAACTTCGGCATCAATGCGGCGAAGCCGCCGCTGTGGAGCATGCCGACGCAGTTCCTGTCCGGCTCCGCCGCGGCAGCCGGTATCGCGCTGATCAATGCGATGGGCAGCCTGATCGGCGGCACGATCGGCCCGATGGTCATCGGCAGGCTGCGCGACATCAGCGGCGACTACTCTCTGGGGCTGTATTTCGTCAGCGCAACACTGCTCGTTTCAGCGGTGCTGTCATATTCGTTCGGTCTGCGTGCGCGACGCCACAGTGCGCAACCCACAGCCGATACGGCTGCTCCACGTTGAGCCTATAGCCAAGTCCACCGGGCGCTTTCCCTATCCATTGTTACCGCAAGGAAGCGTCCCGATGAACCCTCAACCACGCATACCATGCATCCATACCTGCACCGGTCTCCGCGGAAATCTGCAAAATGTCGATCGAGGGATTGACGCGCCGCGCGTAGTCGATGCAGCGCGCCACATCGAAACGCAAATGCGGCAGCAGATCGATCTTGTTCAACAGCATCAGCGAACTGGCCCGAAACATATGGGGATACTTGATCGGCTTGTCTTCTCCTTCCGTTACCGACAGGATCAGCACTTTTGCCAGTTCACCCAGATCGAATAGCGCCGGACACACGAGGTTGCCGACATTCTCGATCATCACGACCGAGCCTGGCGGTGGATCGAGTTGCGTGAGACCACGGGAGACCATCTCCGCATCGAGGTGACAGCCGGTACCGGTATTGATCTGGACAACGCGGCAACCTGTCGCCCGGATCCGCTCAGCATCGTTCAGGGTGGCCTGATCACCCTCGATCACCGTCAGCGGCAATGTGTCTCCCGTCTCGCGGATGGTGCGTTCGAGCAGCGTCGTCTTGCCCGCGCCCGGCGAGCTCATCAGATTCACGGCGAGGATCGAGCGTCCGGCCAGCCAGCCGCGATTACGCTCTGCCGACAACTGGTTCTTGGCCAGAATCTCCTGCTCCAGCGTGATCGACGTGCCGTGCTCATGCCCGTGACCATGTGCCTGATCGTGTTCATGTCCATGTTCGTGACTGTGCGGACGAGCTTGATCGTGCGGATGCGGGTGCGGATGCGGGTGCGCATGGCCATGTCCTTCGACGCGCCGATAGACATGCTCGTGAACGGCAACCGCACCACCTTGCAGCTGTTGTGGCGAGCCGCCCTCCTCCCGTGGGTGCGCTTGCGCCGCCTCCTGCGCATCCAGATCGGTCACCGCCGCGCTCTGTGTATTCGAACATCCGCATGTCGTACACATCACATCACCTCCATCTGCCTGATCTTCAACTGCTGGCCAGAAATCAGTTCGAGATCCTCACTTCCGCAGTCACACTGCCCGTACGGCACCGCGATGGCGAGCGTCGCGCCGCACGCAAGACAGCGCGCCTGCCCGGGCGTCTCGACGATATCCAGCGTCGCGCCTTCCACCGCCGTGTCCTTAGCGCAGACGTCGAAGCAGAAACGGATCGCGTCCGGCATCACCGCCGACAATTGCCCGATCTCCAGCGTCACACGCGTCACGCGCGCGCCGTTGGCCTGCTCCGCGCAAATCTCGACGACGCTGTTTGCAATACTCAACTCATGCATGGCGCAGTCCTCGTCGGCGCGTTAGCAGATGCGCGGCAACTGCTCGCCCACCAGCATATCGACGATGCGCTGTCCACCGAACGTCGTCTGCATGACGACGAGCCCCCCCTCGCCCGCCTCGACCTCGCCGATCGCCGCCGCCTCACGCCCTGCCGGATGCGCTCGCATTGCCGCAAGCACCCGTTCGGCCGCGTCGGCCGGAACAATCGCCACGAGCTTGCCTTCGTTGGCCAGATACAGCGGATCGAGACCGAGGATTTCGCAAGCGCCTTGCACCTGTTCCCGCAACGGCACATCGGTTTCGCGAATCCGTATCGTCACGTTCGAACTCTGCGCAAACTCGTTGAGCACGGTCGCCACGCCACCGCGTGTCGCGTCGCGCAAGCAGTGAATCTGCGGACACACATCGAGCACTGCCGCAATCAGCCCGTTGAGCGGACAACAGTCGCTTTCCACATCGGCTTCCAGCGCCAGTTGCTGACGCGCCACGAGAATCGCCGCGCCGTGGTCGCCGAGATAGCCGTTGACGATCACAACGTCGCCAGGACGCGCGTTGCGCGCCGAGATCGACACGTCTCGGCGCACCACGCCAATGCCCGCTGTGTTGATAAAGAGCTTGTCCGCACAACCGCGCTCGACCACCTTGGTATCGCCCGTCACGATGGCGACGCCGGCTTCAAGCGCGACACGCTGCATGCTGGCCGCGACGCGCCGCAAAATGTCGACGGCGAGCCCCTCCTCGATTACCACCGCGCACGAGAGATACAGGGGCGTCGCGCCACACACCGCCAGATCGTTGACCGTGCCGGACACAGCCAGTGTGCCGATGTCGCCGCCGGGAAAGAACAGCGGATCGACCACGTAGCTATCGGTCGTGAAGGCGAGCCGGTCGCCGCGTGCGGCGAGATCGGCAAGTGAGAACACGGCCTGGTCTTCGAGC
>DASVNP010000481.1:0-5923 GCA_036383775.1 Paraburkholderia sp.
GCAACGGTTTGCCGTCTTCGAACTCGACGATCGCGGTGGCCTCTTCGAATTGCGCCATCTTCGCAACCAGTGCGCCTTGCGCGTCGAGCACGAACGAGCCACCGTCGAACACCAGTTCGTCCTGCGCGCCGACCATGTTCACGTAGACCATGGGCAGCCCGGTTTCGCGAATCCGCGCGCGCAGAATGTCGAAGCGCACCGCTTCCTTGTTCAGATGGAACGGCGAGCCGTTCGGTATCAGCAGCACTTGCGCGCCCGCCGCCTTCGCCATTTGCGCCGCGGACGAATGCCACGCGTCTTCGCAAATCACCACGCCGTACTTCACGCCGTCCAGTTCGAACACGAACGGCTGCGGGTCGGACGCGAAGTAGCGCTTCTCGTCGAACACTTCGGTATTGGGCAAATCCTGCTTGCGATACGTGCCGCGCACTTCTCCGTCGACGATCAGCGAGGCCGCGTTGAACGTGTCGACCGGCGGCACGCCGCGCTCGATCGGCGCGTTTGCATTACCATGGCCGTGCGCCGAGGTTTGCGCGGTTGTGTGCACGAGTTCGCGCAGCGGATGGCCGACGATCACATGCAAGCCGGGGAACGGCTTGAGCTGCGTGGCGAGATCCGCCAGCGCCGCCGCGCTCGCGGTATAGAACGCGGGGCGCAGCAGCAGGTCTTCGGGCGGATAACCGGAGAGCGCGAGTTCAGGCGCGATCAGCAGCTTCGCACCATCGTTGTGCGCGGCGCGCGCGGCAGCGACGATCTTCGCGACGTTGCCGGCGAAGTCGCCGACGGTGACATTGATTTGAGCAAGAGCGATTCGGGTCTTCATGGCAGGATCGACAGGCAAGCCAAACTGGCCTGCGAGTGCCGCGGCTGGTGAGCTCGACGGCATGGACAAATCGGATAAACGAACGGCGTAGCGCTCATCGCGCCGCGCCGCTCATTGGCAACACTCATTGGATACAGTCACACAGATTGAACCAGGAACGCTTTGATTATCGCACGGGCATTCTGGCGTCGCCCTCGGAGGTGGGCGCCGCTGAATGGAACGCCCTTCTCGCGCAGCAGCCGCAGCCCACGCCGTTTCTGCGGCATGAATTCCTGAGCGCGCTGCATGCGACCCGCTGCGCGGTCGCGGATACGGGCTGGGCGCCGCAATTCGTCACGCTGACCGACCCGCGCACGGACCGGCTCGTGGCCGCGGCACCGGTTTATCTGAAGGGGCACTCGTACGGCGAGTACGTGTTCGATTGGGCCTGGGCCGACGCCTACAAGCGCAACGGCCTGGCGTATTACCCCAAGCTGCTGTGCGCCGTGCCGTTCACGCCTGTGCAAGGCAACCGCCTGCTGGCGGCGGATACGCATGCGCTGCGTCATCTGGCGGCCACGCTGATGGCATTCGCGGAGCAAGCCGACGTGTCGTCGCTGCACGTGCTGTTTCCGACCGAAACGGAAGCGGGCGCGCTTACCGACATGGGCATGATGCAGCGTGAAGGCGTGCAGTTTCACTGGCTGAACGACGGCTATCGCGACTTCGACGATTTTCTCTCGACACTCGAACAGAAGAAGCGCAAGAACATTCGTGCCGAGCGCCGCAAAGTCCACGAAGCCGGTGTGACGATGCGCCGGATTCGCGGCGAAGATATTCAGGACGCCGACTGGCGCTTCTTCAGCAAATGCTACCGGC
The DNA here is from genome assembly GCA_036383775.1 of Paraburkholderia sp. Taxonomy (GTDB): domain Bacteria; phylum Pseudomonadota; class Gammaproteobacteria; order Burkholderiales; family Burkholderiaceae; genus Paraburkholderia. The sequence goes on from DASVNP010000481.1 coordinate 1,682, forward strand.
AGACGTACCGCGAGCACTTTTCGAGTCCGTATCTGAACCTCGATTTCTTCCGCATGATCGGCGCGTCGATGCCGGAGAACCTCATGCTCGTGATCGCCGAACACGACGGCAAGCCTATCGCCAGTTCGCTCGTGGTGTATCAACGGGACGCGCAAACCGGCGGCACGCTGTACGGCCGCTACTGGGGCGCGTTGGAACACGTGCCGTGCCTGCACTTCGAAACGGCGTACTACCAGCCGCTCGAGTTCTGCATCGAGGAAAAGCTCGGCGCGTTCGAAGGCGGCGCCCAGGGCGAGCACAAGATGGCGCGCGGCTTTATGCCCACGGTCACACGCTCGGCGCATTGGCTTGCGCACCCCGCCTTCGCCGATGCGGTCGGCCATTTTCTCGACAACGAAAAGAACAGCATCCACGCGTATGTGGATGAGTTGCGCGAACACAATCCGTTCAGAGGCTGAAGCGCGAATATGGCGTGGTTTCTTTACCTGCTCGAATGCTCGGACGGCAGCGTCTATACCGGCATTGCCGTCGACGTGCAGGCGCGCTTCAATCAACACGCGAGCGGCGCGGGCGCGCGTTATACGCGTTCGCGCAAGCCGGTGCAGGTGCTGGCTTCGTTCGAACTGGCGGACCGGTCCAGCGCTTCGCGCGCGGAGTATTGGGTCAAGCGGCTGCCGCCTGCCGAGAAGCGCGCGCTCGCGGCCGGTGTGCGAACGCTCGAATCGGTCGTGCCGTTGCCGGAACCTGAGGTGCTCGACGGTGAAGAAAACGGTGAAGGGACCGGCGCGTCCTGAGCGCATCGAGGCTCTGATTCCGTCCGCTTCTCGTGGTGCACAGTGAAGGCTTCCCCCGTTCCGCGCCGCGCGCCGCAGTTGCTTCCTCCCGCCTCGCGCGGCACCCCGCTCCCCGCTATCCCCTCGCTTCGCGCATTCGCTCGTTGAGTAGGCGCAGCATCAGCGCCAGTTCCCCCACCGCGTCGGCCTCCAGCGAAGTCAGCCTGTTTCGCACCGGCAGCGCATGACGCGCGGGCCGCAAGGTTCGATTCAACGCGGCATCGATGTCCTCGCTCACAGCCATGATCCATGCATCGAGTTCGTCGTGCCTGTCCTGCGTGGCGCGCCGGTTTGCGCTCAGGCGCAGTTGCGTCGCGGTCCCGGCCATGCGCCTCAACAGGCTCAGCACGGTCAGCGTGACGGTGTCGACCATCGAGTCTTCGAGTTTTTCGAGGCGCATGCGGCCAATGGCCTCCTCGGCGTTGTTGCTGCCAAGCCCGGCGGCCCGGCGCAGGCGTTCCATGTCCCTGTCGCCAGGCGAGGGCGAGACCAGCGCCGCCCTCAGATACGCGAGATTGGCGCGCACCGCCGCGCTCAGATAGACGCGGTAATCGGCCTTTTCGCGCGTCGGCCACAGAAAGAACGTGGCAAGCAGCGCCAGCACGCAGCCGAGCACATTGTTGCCGAGCCGCGTGATCGCATAGGCGAATTCGTTGGCGCCCGGCGTGGCGAAGTCGGCCACCAGCACGAAGGTCGGTGTGAGGAACAGCACAAACAGGCTATAGCTGACGGGCCGCAGCGCCATGGTGGCCATCACCAGCGGAAACACCGCGAGGGAAATGCCGAGCGGCGAATGGATCGCATAACCGAGGGCCGCCGCCAGCACGCCGCCGACGATGCTGCCCGCCGCCCGCTCGATACTGCGCGGCCAGGTCGCGCCAATCGACGGTTGCAGGATCAGCAGCGCCGCCATGGTGGCCCAGTAGCCGAACGGCAGCCCGAGCGCGCGGATGATGAGAAAGCCCGCGGTCGTCGTCACGCCGACGCGTGCCGCGTGCCGCAAGCTGACGGATTGCGGCGACAGGTTCGCCTTGAGCGTCGCCCAGGTTTGCGTCAGAAACCGCGCGGCGCCTTCCTTCCAACCCTCGGACAGCGCTTGCACCGGCGCGAAATCGACCAGTTCGAAGCCGGACTTCAATTTCACCGGTTCCATCAGGGCCGTTTCGAGCCGCTCGGCCAGGCGCCGCAAGCGCAGTTGCAAGTCGGCGACAGGTGCGCCCTGCCCGTCGCTCGCGGCAGTGCCGATGCGGCGCAGCGCGTCACCCATCGTGGTCAGCAGCCGGGCCGCGCGGCGTGCGCGCCGTGCGTCGTCGGGGACTTTTTCGCAGGCACCTGAGACGGCGATCAGATAGGCAAACAACGCCTCGCCGTCGGTCAGCAAACCGAGCAGATTGTCGTAGGTCTCGCGGCCGCCCGTTCTCGATGCCGGCACACGCGCGAGCACTTTGCGCGACCGTTCCAGCGCGCCGCGGGCGTCGGCGCGAAATTGCGCGGCATGGGTGGCCCAATCGCCGCGCACCGCGCGCTGCTCGAGCAGGCGGGCGCTATCCGTCGCGATATCGGCCAGACGCAGGTAGACGGCGCGCAGCGCCGAGCGGCTCGCGCCGAATGGGTGAATGCGCCAGACGGTCAGGCTCAGCGCCACGGCAAACAGGCAGCCGGCGAGATAGACGCCGAGAAACGCCATGCCGCCCCGAAGATCATGGATCGGCCGATCGACCGTCACGACACACGCGGTCGCCACGAGAATCGTCACCTGCGCGGTGGCCGCGCCCCAGATCCTGCCGAACGCGCCGAGGCTCGTGAACACCAGCAACGCAAGCGCGGCGGCCACGGTTCCGGCACCGGCGGCCAAAGCCGTCAAGCCGCCGCACACGGTGGACAGCAACGCGAAGCCCATCATCGACGCAAAGCGGGCGCGGTTGGAGCCGGCGGCGTCGGCGAGGCACGTCCAGAAGGCGCCGATCGCGGCCCACGCGAAAGCCGGATCGTGCAGCAGGTTGCCGACAACCAGCATGGCCGTGGAGGCGCAAGCCGCCCTCAAGCCTTCCGGCAGACTGGCCTCGCTCGCCGAGAACGACACCATCCACACCGGCCGCTTGCGGTAGATCGTGCTGGCGACCGCATGCAGCCGGTTCGACCAGCGCAGCGAAAACGCCGACGGTTTGGACTTGCGATTCAACATCCGGACGGTGTGCTCCCCTGAGCGTGCATTGGCGCGGAAAAGGTCACGTGAAGCGCATCACATGAAGCGGCACATCATAAGGGTTTACACCTGGCAAGAAAAATGGCTTTGGTTCATCCTCGCGATGCACTGCGTCTATACGCGCTGTGCGGCTTGGCAAGGCAACCCGCCCATTGAGGCGGCCACAAAAAAAACCGCGCGGCCCTGGCGGGCTCGCGCGGTTTTTTCTGTCCGAATAGCGTGATGCAGCTTACTTCTTGAAATTCGCCACGCCTTCCGAGATTTCCTTGTGCGCGGCTTCAATGCCCGCCCAACCGTCGACCTTCACCCACTTGCCCTTTTCGAGTGCCTTGTACTGTTCGAAGAAGTGCTTGATCTGGTCTTTCAGGTACGCCGGGACGTCGTCGATCGACTTCAGGTCGGCCGTCATCGGGCAGACCTTGTCGTGCGCGACGGCGACGAGCTTGGCGTCCACGCCCGATTCGTCGGTCATTTGCAGCATGCCGAGCGCGCGTGCGCGCACCACCGAGCCTGCCAGCAGCGGGAACGGTGTGATCACCAGCACGTCGACCGGATCGCCGTCGCCCGACAGGGTTTGCGGAATGTAGCCGTAGTTCGCCGGATAGCGCATGCCCGTGCCGATGAAACGGTCGACGTGGAGCAGGCCCGTTTCCTTGTCGGCTTCGTACTTCACCGGATCGCTTTGCGCCGGGATTTCGATGATGACGTTGAAATCTTGCGGAAGGTCTTTGCCTGCGGGGACGTGATTGAAGCTCATGAACGCTCTCTGATCAGGATGGAATTCGGGACACGGCGTGCGGCTGACGGTGCCTGAGTTCGAGTGACACGCCGCGTGAAACTCGCCTCGGGCAGCCGTGCTGCGGCCGGACGTGCGAAATGGAATACGCCATTATAGCCAATCGGCCGATGGCATCCCTTGCGGGATCGGCGCGATAATCGTCTGACGCCTCTCGGATTGTGCCTCTCGTTTGTGAACGCCACGTAACCGCCGCGCGGCTGCGTGACACCCTGCGTGACACCTCAAGGAGCCTGCATGGAAGAAGCCCGACACTTCATCGGCGGCGAGTGGTCCGCTGCTTCTGGCGGCGAGACGATCGCCGTGCTCGATCCCTCGGACGGCCAGCCCTTCACCCAGTTGGCGCGCGGCACCGCGGCGGACATCGACGCCGCCGTGCGCGCCGCCCGCCGCGCCTTCGAAGGCGC
>DASVNP010000482.1:0-1571 GCA_036383775.1 Paraburkholderia sp.
TTCGGTCTGGTTGGAATAGCCATCCTCGTCGCGCGCGACATTGCCACGGGTCAGGGAGGCGGTGCGCGCCGTCTCGTTGACCGAGCCGACCAGCGTATTGTTGCGATCGAGCGTGTAGTCGTAGTGGCGGAAGGCGTTGCGGATCGACAGTTGCCGGTTGAAGCGGTGATCCAGGGTGAAGCCGTAAGCTTTCACTGTCGATTCGCTGTAGTCGAAGTCTTCGGCGTTGGCCGCGCCGTAGTAAGTGCTGGCGGGCACGTCGACGGCGCGTCCCTGATACGAGGGAATGCCGAAGTCCGTCAGACGTTTATCCTTCAGATATTCCGCCTGCAGCAGCAACAGCGTGTCGGCGCCGAGCTTGAATTGCACCGAGGGCGCCAACGCCTGGCGCTTGAGGAATTGCTGGTCGCGGTAGCTGCCCGAATCCTCGGCCGCGCCGGTCACGCGGAAGGCCACGCCGCTGTCGGTCAGGTTGCGCGCGAGGTCGAATTCGCCGCGTTTCTGGCCCCAGCGGCCCACTTGCAGGCTGACTTCGCTGCGGTCGATGCCGGGCTTCTTGGTGATGCGGTTGATCATGCCGCCGGACGATCCACGGCCATACAGCACCGAAGCGGGCCCCTTGATGACCTCGATCTGCTCGACATTCGACAGATCGCGGAAATACAGCGCATCGTCGCGCATTCCGTCCACAAACTGGTCGCTGATGGCGCTAAAGCCGCGTATCGTGACCTGGTCGCGCTGGCCGTCGCCGGTCGACAGGCCGATGCCCGGCACGGCCTTGAGCACGTCCTGCATCGAGCGCGCGCCCTGGTCGCGCAGCAGTTCCTGCGGTACCACGTTGATGGTTTGGGGGATGTCGCGCAGCGGCGCGTCGATCTTGGTGCCGGTGGTGGAGGTGGTGGGGCGGTAGCCTTCGGCCTCGCCGCTGACGGTCACGACCGGCATGGTCTGGTCGGATACCGCGCCGGCCTGCGCCGGCGCGGTGTTGGAAAAGGAGAGGCCGGCCAGCAGCAGGGCCAGCGGAGTCTTGGTCAGTGTCATGTGAGTCCCTTGTAGCGGTTGTTGGCTGGCTACTGGGTCGAACGACACTTCGCTGGCTAAATAGGAATAGTTATCATTACAATTATGCTCCTAAGATGCTAGCAACGCAAGAATCCACGTCGACTCACCGCGCGGCAGGCAACAAGCGCACTTCAATGCCCGAGTACATCGACGGCGCGTGATAAACCCGCTGCGTCGCCTTCTGGAAGTCCTCCGGCTTGGCTTTGGGAATATCGACAAACGTTTGCGGATTCAAATCCACCAGCGGGAACCACGAACTCTGGATCTGCACCATGATGCGGTGGCCGCGCCGGAAGGTGTGGTTGACGTCGGCCATGCTGTAGTTGACCGTCTCGACCTTGCCCGGCGTGAACGGCTGCGGATTGTCGAAGCCGTTGCGGAACTTGCCGCGCAGCGGGTCGCCGCGCACCAGTTGCTGGTAGCCGGCCATGGTCGGCGCCGGCTTTGGCACGTCGGTGCGGTGCTCGTCGCCCTGGCCGCCGTTGGGATAGCTGGGCGGATACACGTCG
>DASVNP010000483.1:0-12611 GCA_036383775.1 Paraburkholderia sp.
CCGCGCCCGTGCTGCCGCCGATCGCGTTGCCGACCGCAGCACCGGCCACGCCACCCACTGCACCGCCCAAGGCGTTATTCAGGTCGCTGGCCATCGCAGGCAACGAGACCAAAACCATTGCGCCAACGGCAACCGTGACTCCCGTAATCTTCTTCAACATGTGCTTGTCCTTTTCGAGATACCAAGGACAAATTTAACATTTTTTGCGTAAGCACATTGCAAGGTAATGTTAAATACGGCGTTTTTCTGGCTGCAACCAGACGATTCTCAGGCGGTTGGTTTTTCGCTTAATTTGTCCACGCGGGCGCGTCGCGACGGCCCGCGCCGCACGTCAACTAGCTTGCCTCAAGCGGGGTGAGGTCGAAGATGCGGATTCCCTCGGCGAGCTCTACCACGTTGTGCCACGCGTCCCTCTCGATTGCGCTGCGCACATCGGAAAGCCCCCCTCCCCGCAAATCGTTCATGGTTGCCCGGGAGAACTCGTAATCCTTGAAGTCGGACGAGCGCGTGTTGTGGCGATTGGTGAAGTGAACCAGCGCAACGGCTCCACGCGTGCTGATTCCGGCTAGCCGCTGCACAACGGCAAAGCCATGAAATGGGCCAGGCAACGCTACACGTCCTTGGCCGGCATATTCTGGACCATCAGCATACGCGGATTCGACAGCGGAATCTGTTCGGCGCGCAGCCGTTTCAGAATGACAAATAACAGATCGCTCTTCGTCGCGCTAGCGATCCGCGGACTCGCCACATAACCCGTCACACTGAGCGTCATGCCGTCCGGCGTGAGCTGGCTGAACGTCACCGATGGCGCGGGCGTCTCCAGGATCGACAGGTGTTCGCGATAGACATCGAGAAGGAGTTCGCGCACCTGCTCCGGATCGGTATCCAGCGGCAAGGTGAGCACCAGGGTCGCGACGCCCTGCGTGCTGTCACCCATGGTCACGTTGCGCACGTTCTGCGAGATCAGCTGCGAGTTGGGGACGATCATGGTCGACCGGTCGCTGAGCTGAATTTCAGTCGCGCGTACGTTGATGCGGCGAATGTCGCCCTCGACGCCGGCGATGCTGATCATGTCGCCGACCTTGACCGGACGCTCGGTCAACAGGATCAGCCCCGACACGAAATTCTTCACGATCTCCTGAAGGCCAAAGCCGATACCCACCGACAACGCGCTCACGATCCACGCGAGGCTGTCCCATCGGACACCGAGTATCGACAGCGTGACGAGCACGAGCAGCACGTAGCCGACGTTCTTGAACAGCGCGATAAGCGAAGCGTGCATCCCCGCGTCCATGCCGAGCGCGGGGATGAGCTCGTAGTCGAGCCAACGGCGAACGGCACGCAGCAGGTAGAGTCCGACCGTGAACACGATCACCGCATTCACAATCCGGTCCGGCCTGATGTTCAGCATGCTCTGCAGCTTCTGGCCGCCGGCTATTGCCACCAGGCTGTTGAACAGATCGCCGGGGGTTGTGCCGAAACCGCCGGTCAGCAGGGCCACGACCGCGACCAGCATCAGCAGGCTGGTGCCAAGGCCGGACGTGACGGTCCTGGCCTGCTCGAGATGCCTGTCGTCGAGCCCCAGCAGGTTCTTGAGCTGCTTGCCGGTGGACAGATTGGCGGAGAACAAGGTCTCGCTGACGTCACGGGTGAGCTGCATCAGCACGTAGATGCTGCACAGTACGATCTCGAACCACACGAGCTCATAAGTGATGAAGCGCGCCACGGTGATGTAGCCGATGGCCAGCGCGATCAACGACGCGATGACCGCAAGCGCCACGCCGGCGTGGATCAAGCCTGCGATCGTCGAATGCGATTCCGGCGCCTCGCCGGACGCCGCCATGTCGCCGCGCACATGGTTCGCGCGCAGCAGCGCCGCGCCGACCGTCAGCGCAATAACGAGCGAGACGATGCCGCGGCCGAGCAGCGTCACGGAGACGCTGGTGTCGACCATGCGGTTGATGGACTCCAGCGCGCCCGACACGAACAGCAACGCGGCAAGGATGCTTGGAAACGGCCGCAAGGCGAGCGCGAGCGGGTCGGCCAGCGCGGGCAATCGCCACGTAGGATGACGGCAGCACAGCAGCGCGCGGCCGAGCCCCGCGATCAGCGCACAGGTCAGCGTCAACTTCACCAGATCGTCCCACAAGCCGTCCAACGCCGGGTTGAGTTCATAGTGGCGTGCCAGCGCCAGAAAGAGGATCTGGACAGCGATGCCTGTCGCAAACAGCGTGGCGATTGCGTTCGAGAACGCCAGTGCGCTGCGGCGCAGACGCGTCGCGGGCAGGCGATGCAGGCACACCCACGCGAACGCGCGCTCCAGCAGCAGCCGGCCGCCAATCCAGATCAATAGCGCGGCGCCGATCAGGAGCACCGTGGTACCGCGCTGGCCAGGCTGCCACGCCGCTTCGAGCATGGCGTCGACTTGCCCCGCGAACGTACTCAGCCGCTGAATGTCATCCGGCGAGCGGCGGAAGACCGGTATCCAGAACGCCGCGCTGAAAATGCCGTCCGAGCGCAGCGCGAGTTCGTTCTTCAGCAAGTTGCGATGCAGCTTGGCGAACTGGTCGGTCAGGTTGGCGAGGTGATCCCGCTGGTCCTCCGCCATCTGCAACACGGTATCGATTTGCGCCTTGCGCGCAGTCAGGGTGTCCCGCTGCCGTGCGACTGCCTGCGAGCCCGGCGCGGTGCCCGACGCAGGCGGCGGGCCGAGCACGTCGAGCTGCGCCTGCGTCTGCGCGCGCTCGGGCAGGATCTGGCTTCGCAGGCTATCGACATCGGCGCTGAGGTCCTGGGTCGCGGCGGCAAGCTCATCCAGCTCTTTGCCGGTGCTGGCGGTTGCGGCCTGCTGCTTGATCTTGTCCTGGGCAACCTGCATCTGCTTCAGTTGGACGACAGCGTCGCTCAACGAAAGCGCGGCAGGCGCGGCGCCAACACCGCTTGCCCCGACGGCGGCTATTGCGCCCGGCAATGCCCATGCAGGTGCGGCTCCGATAATGCACAAAAGAGCGATGAGCGCGATCTGACGCACCGCGTTGGAAAGTTGCTGCATAGTCGTAATTTATTTGCGTATGCCGGGTGAATGCCCGGAAGCACGTGGCATCTTGACGAGATGGTCGCGGCATGACGCGGCGAGCCTGGTCTGCTTAAGCGGGCAGCCGGCGAGCACCGTGTCGAAGATAAGTTATGCGATGAAGTTTATAGGCCAAATGGCCCGTTTTCTCAACGTTTATCCGCCGCTCGAGGGGCGCGCATAGCTCGATACATAATCGTATTCCTGCGTGTTCACATGCGAGAGCCGGTACTCGACTGGCTGCTCGTTGTATGAATACGCGACCCGCTCCACTTCAAGGACGGGCGCCCCCGAGGCGAGCCCGAGCAATCCACCCTCAAGCTCGCTCGCCTGCCCAACGCGCACGCGCTCATCCGTGCTCACCACGTTGATGCCGAACGAATCCTGATAGAAGTTGTAAAGCGTGCTGGGACGATTACGCAGCGCGGTTTCCGTGAGGTTTGGAAAGCGCGCCTGCGGCACCACGATGCTCTCGACGATCACGACCACGCCGTGCAGCGCGAGCTGATTCGTGAAGTGAAAGACGGGTGCCCCCTCGCCGACTCGCAGCCGGGCCGCGACGTCACGTGTTGCCTTCGCTTTGCGGAAGTTGACGAGGCTCACGGTGGGATAGGTCTTGTCCCCATCGTTGCGCACGATGCGAAAGAAGCGGAAGAAATGGCGATCGCGCTGATGCATCGCGACGAATGTGCCGAGCCCCTGATGCCGGATGAGTATGTTCTCGGCGCACAGTTCGTCGATGGCCTTGCGCAGCGTGCCGATCGAAACGCCAAAGCGTTCCGCGAGACGCTTCTCTGCAGGGATCGCTTCGCCCCCCTTCCATTCCTGCGCGGCGAGCGCCGCCAGGAGCGCGTTCTTCACTTCCTTGTACCGCGTACCGCCAACGGCGGCCGGCGTTTCCGTCATGGTGCTCATGATTCTCCCTGATTTCTTGTGAAACGCGTTGCACCGATTTTACGGCATAACCTAGTCATGTAACACATATAGATGATCTAGTTGACATACAGGAATTTGACGCCTAGCATTGACTTCAACACGACGCCGCGGCGACACGTGATTCGCCGCGCGGCACGTACCGGCCACTTATCGAACTCAACCAGGAGACGCAGATGAGTCACGCAGCAGCAGAACAACATGGCGCCGCGAGCACGGCGGCTGAAGCGGGTGAACGCAAGACGATCCACATCGTGCTGCACGAAGCGAGGGATACGGTGGGCGTGGCGGTCGTCGAAGGGATTCAGGCGGGCATGCAACTGAACGCGTGGATCATGGATGAAGACGAGATCGTGACCGTGGCCGCGAAACAGGACATTCCAATTGGCCACAAGGTGGCGCTCAAGGACATGGCTGTGGGCGACACGGTGTTCAAGTATGGCGTCGATATCGGCAAGGTGGTCGCACCGATCAGCGCGGGCGAGCACGCCCATGTGCACAACATCAAGACGAAGCGCTGGTAAGCCGCATCCCCCATCAGCAGCAAGCATTTCGCTTCCCATACCGAGAGAGACACCATGAGCGTAATTGACCTGGATACGACTTTCCGCGGCTATCGCCGCAGCAACGGCCGCGTTGGCGTACGCAATCACGTGATCATCCTGCCGGTCGACGATCTGTCGAACGCGGCGGCGCAAGCAGTCGAGAACAACATCAAAGGCACCATGGCACTGCCGCATCCGTATGGCCGCTTGCAGTTCGGCGCGGACCTGGACCTGCACTTTCGCACGCTGATCGGCGCGGGCAGCAACCCGAACGTCGCGGCGGTCGTCGTGATCGGCATCGAGGAAGGCTGGACCAAGCGCGTGGTCGACGGCATCGCGGCATCAGGCAAGCCGGTCATGGGCTTCGGCATCGAACTGCATGGCGACCACGACACGATTATGCGAGCGTCGAAAGCAGCGAAAGAGATGGTGCAATATGCGACCTCGCTGGAACGCGAGGAATGCCCGATCAGCGACTTGTGGGTATCGACGAAATGCGGCGAGTCGGATACCACCTCCGGTTGCGGCGCGAACCCCACCGTCGGCAACGCTTTCGACAAGCTGTACGGTCTCGGCACCACGCTCGTGTTCGGCGAGACGTCGGAGTTGACGGGCGGCGAGCAGATTGTCGCCGCGCGCTGCGCAAACGACGGCGTGCGCGAGCGCTTCCAGTTCATGTTCGATCGCTACCAGGACGTGATCAATCGCTGGAAGACCGACGACCTCTCCGAGTCGCAGCCCACTAAGGGCAACATCGCGGGCGGGCTCACGACCATCGAGGAAAAGGCGCTCGGCAACATCCAGAAAATCGGCAAGAAGTGCATGGTCGACGGCGTGCTCGACAAGGCGGAAATGCCGACACATCCGGGCCTCTGGTTCATGGACTCATCTTCCGCCGCGGCCGAGATGGTCACGCTGTGCGCGGCCTCGGGTTTCGCGGTTCACTTCTTCCCGACGGGGCAAGGCAACGTGATCGGCAACGCGATCGTGCCGGTCATCAAGATCTGCGCGAACCCGCGCACCGTGCGCACGATGAGCGAGCATATCGATGTGGACGTCTCCGGCATCCTGCAACGCGAGCAGAACCTCGACCAGTCCGGCGACCGTCTGCTCGAATGCATGCTCGCCACCGCGAACGGCCGCTGGACTTCGGCGGAAACGCTCGGCCATCGTGAATTCGTGCTGACGCGGCTGTTCGAAAGCGCCTGATTTGCCGCAGGCACGGCAGCATTACTGCAACACCGCATCACTTCAAGACCGCATCACCGATAGAACTGCAGGGCAATACGAAGTCCCCGTCCGGTGCGCGCCGGCACGACACCGCTCAGCGAAGTGGCCGTGTGCCGTGCGGCGCGCCCGTCTATCTTCTGGCAGCAGCGAGTGGAGGAGACACCATCTTGCGCGTGCTCAAGCATCTCTATGTGCAGGTCCTGATCGGACTTGCGGCCGGCATTCTGGTCGGCCACTTTGCGCCGTCGCTCGGCGTTCAGTTCAAACCGCTCGGCGACACCTTCATCCGCCTGATCAAGATGTTGATCACGCTCCTGATCTTCTGCACGGTGTCGGTGGGCATTGCGCGCATGGAAAACCTGAAGCAGGTCGGGCGCGTGGGCTTAAAGACCATCCTCTATTTCGAAGTCGTGACGACGATCGCGCTCGTCATCGGCCTCGTGATCGCGAACGTCGTGCATCCGGGTGCGGGGCTGAACGTCGATCCCGCCACGCTCGATGCAAGCGGCGTGTCGCGCTTCGTGAGCGAAGCGCATACGCAGTCGCAGGCGAGTTTCCTCGAGGAGATCGTGCCGAATTCGGTTGTCGGCGCGTTCGCGCGCGGCGATCTGCTGCAGGTGCTGCTCTTTTCGGTGCTGTTCGGCATAGCGCTGTCGATCATGTCCGGGCGCAGCCGGATTCTTCAGCGCGGCATCGAGCAGTTCGGCGACGTGCTGATGCGCATCGTCGAGATGATCATGCGGCTCGCGCCGCTGGGTGCCTTCGGCGCGATCGCATTCACAGTCGGCAAGTACGGCATCGCAAGTCTCCAGCAGCTCGGCCTGCTGATTCTGTGCTTCTACATCACGAGCATCCTGTTCGTCGCGATCGTGCTGGGTTCGGCATGCCGCTGGGCGGGCGTGGGTCTCTGGCCGCTCCTCAAATACCTGCGCGAGGAATTGCTGATCGTGCTCGGCACTTCGACCACCGAATCCGTGCTGCCCCGACTGATGGATAAGCTCGAGCGGCTCGGCTGCCCGAAGTCGGTCGTCGGTCTCGTGCTGCCGACCGGCTATTCATTCAACCTCGATGGCGCCGCGATCTACCTCACGATGACCTCGCTCTTTATCGCGCAAGCGACCAACACACACCTCACGCTGATGCAGCAGCTCGGCTTGCTCGCGATCCTGATGCTGACGTCGAAGGGCGGTGCCGGCGTCGCGGGGGCGGCGCTCGTCGCGCTGACGGCGACACTCTCTTCGCACCAGATCATTCCGGTGGCTGGCATCACGCTCATCATCGGCATTGACCGCGTGCTGAATGAAGTGCGCGCGCTCGTGAACATGATTGGGAATGCGGTGGCGACGCTCGTCGTCGCGCGCTGGGAAGGCGTGTTCGACATCGAAACGGCCCGTGCGGTGCTTGCCTCGCCGCGCAGCGAAGCAACACAGGAAATGACCGGTGAGGTGGACGACGGGATGATGCCGCTGTCGCCGCGTCCGGCAATGCGCGAGGGGCGCGAATGAGCGACGCGAACCTGCGCTACCTTCCGGCTGATGAACTGACCAAACTGGCTCGTGAGGCCTTGCTCGGAGCGGGAGCGACGCCTGCCACCGCCGACGCCACGGCGCGCGCACTCGTCTATGCAGACGCGCATGGGCTCGCGTCACACGGCGTTGCACGCCTGCCGATGTACGTTGCGCAGTTGCGCAACGGGCGGGTCGATCCGGCCGCCGTGCCGGGCATCGTAAAGGACAAAGGCGCGGCCTTTCTGGTCGATGCCGCCGATGGCCTCGCCTTCGCGGCCTGCGAGCTGGCGATTGCGACCGGCATTGAACGCGCACGGCAGTTCGGTACCTCGGCGGCAAGCATCGTGCGCAGCCATCATTTTGGCGCGGGAGCGTATCACCTCGAAGCAATCGGCGCGGCTGGCTTAGTCGGGCTCGCATTCAGCAATGCGCCTGCGTCGATGCCGGCCTGGGGCGGCAAACGAGCGCTGTTCGGCACGAACCCGATCGCCGCGGTGTTTCCTCGCTCGAAGGGCCGGCCACTCGCCATCGACCTCTCGCTATCGCAAGTGGCGCGCGGCAAGATCATGATTGCGGCGCGAGATGGCAAGCCCATCCCGCAGGGTTGGGCGACAACCGCGGACGGCCAGCCGACAACGAACGCGCAGGCCGCGCTCGACGGCATGATGCTGCCGTTCGGCGGCGCCAAGGGTGCGATGCTCGCGTTGATGGTCGAACTGCTGGCTGCCGCACTGTCGGGTGCGCAATTCGGCGCGGAAGCAGGATCGTTTCTCACCGCCGAGGGCGCGCGTTCGCGCGTCGGGCATCTGTTCTGGATCATCGACCCGGCGGCGCTGGCGGGCACTGCGATATACGAGGAGCGGATCGAGACGCTGATCGACCTGATGCTCGTTGACGACGGCGTCCGCCTGCCTGGTTACCGGCGAGATGAGGTGGCCGAGGCTGCCGCCCGTGACGGCATCGGGATACCGGAGGCGCTGCTCGTGCAACTGGAACGCGGCTGTCACGTCGAATAGCGGGCGATGCAACCTTGTCGGTCCATGCTCGCCAACGCCCGCCCTCGCCTTCTCATCGCCTCCTGCCCCGCCATGCGTTCGAGCGCAACAGCAAGGATCATTCCGATGCCGGTCGTCTTGTGGCCCGCGTTCCGGCATTGCCGCTTATAAACCGGATCACCCCGGCGGATAACGCTTCCGGTCAGAACGCACAGTCCGCTGCAACGCGACCTCGCGCTGGTCCAGCGTTGATCGCCGAGATGGCCTCGCGTGGGGATCGCGGTCCAGTAATTGCTCGTCGATTCAATGTGGCATCGTTGGAAGTTGAAGGAGATTCCAGATGAAATCGATGACGTGCAACGAACTCGGTGGCACATGCGATCAAAAATTGTCAGCCGAATCATGGGACGAGATGGTGAAAGTCATGACGCAACACGTCATGGACAAGCATCCCGATGTCGCGAAGAAAATGGAAGCGCTTCACAAACAGGATCCGCACAAATGGGGCAAAGAAACCAAACCTAAATGGGACGCAGCGCCTGAAGTTTGAACATTTGGCGATTCCTGTAGTGAGTCTGTTGTACGCCACGTTTTCGCCGCGTTATACCCGTGTCGTTTGTCAACTCGACGATTGGGCCTGGCAGGCGATGCGCGCGTATCGCGAACTCCAGGAATGTTTATTGCGTTCTCAACTGGTTACTCCAGGCACCGAGTACGGCGGCGGAATTGGCGACAGTACTTCTTGTTGACGACGACCCGAACATTTTGCGCCCCCTCCGATTGCTGGTGGAGCGGGAAGGATATCGCGTACTCACTGCCGCGGATGGCGCGGCGGCGCTCGCCATTGCTTCCATTGAGAATCCGGGTCTGATTGTGACCGACTGGATGATGCCGCGAGTCGACGGCGTCGAACTGTGCCGGCGGTTGCGCAATGACACCGCAACCGCCGACATTCCAGTGGTCATGCTCTCGGCCGCCCTGCCGCCGGAATCCGACGAGCCGCTATGGGATGTTCTGATGCTCAAGCCTGCCCCAATCGGCCGCTTGCTCTCGGCGATTCACAATCTACTTGACTGAACTCACGCGGAAACCCCGGCTCGGATCAGCGCTTTTTTATCTGGCAACGTTGTCGACCGGCGTCTCGATCCGCGATATCGGCGGCTCATCCTGCTTGCCGGCAAGCTCGCCGTCGCGCTTGTTGATCCACGCAAATGCCCATTGTTGGGCAACCTCGATCGCCTCATCTTCAGTGTCGAACCAGGCGAGATGGCGTTCGATATGCATCTCACCATCAGTCTCTTCGTCAGTCGACGTGCGGACCAGACGCGCATGGGCGAAAAACTTTCCACATGAGGAATCCGGGGCCGCATCAATGATCCACCCACGGTACTCGCACTTCATGATGACCTCCGGTGCGTTAGTTGTTCGAATACAAAAATGGCAAGGTTTAGACGAGTCCGGTTTTAATATTTAGATTTCCTGATTACATGACTCACAAACCTCCACACTTGAGAATCTGGTAAAACGCCCACCCGCGTTGCCGATTCTGTTCTACACCCACTTCAATGCCGCATATTAAGGATCCGCCCCTTCAAAGACTCTCCGATCAAGGCGTTCACGGTACAAACCACGCATCGAGCACCCATGGCTGGGCAGCAAGATAGTCGACCATCGCCGGTAGCGTTTCGTCAGGCACGCCGGCGAAGATGAAACTGAGTTCCTCATAGCCCACTTTGCGGTCCGAACGTGTGCGGGTCCGTATCAGGCGGGAAGCGTACGGCCGTATCAACTGCCACATCGTGGCGACCCGGAGGCGTCCCGTCGGGCAGCGGACCGAGATGGCCCATAGTCCGCCTGCCAGGCCGTCCCGACCGCGAGGGATGCCGGGGACGACGATCAGTGCCGCACCGCGTGACGAGGTTGGAGTGTGACTCATGGACGTAGTAACAATTACAAGGACTCGTTGAATCGGATATTGCCTGGATCGGCACACGCATCGTATGTGCCCGCATCACAACAGCTGCCCGTGAACGATCACGCGGAGGCGCCTTTCGTTCACTCAATATGTTCACGTCCGCAACAACCATGCCCACTTCACGCCACATCGGCCGAAGCGGACAATTAATTGTCATCCATGCTCGATACCCAGCAGCCGGGCGTCTAGCCGCCGCGCCAATGCCTTGCCGCCTTCGCGCATCACGGCATCGTGGTTCCATTGAAAAAACGGCCGCAACAGCGGCGCCAATGCATTCATCCACCCGCGATTGGTACATATGCACCAGTCGTAACGCACGACGGTAAGGTTGCATGCGTCGGTCGAGAAGCTCCACCTGCCGGCGCCTTCGACGTCGCCGCTGGCTCGACCCTCGAGCGCGACCAGCGGGTCGACGCGTGTTACCCGCATGTCGAAAACGAGGCGATAGGGCAACCGGCCTTTCCACGTATAGCGTTGCAGGGCGCCGACTCCCTGATCGGAGCCCGCCTCCAGCTGGTCGACGTGCTCGACGTTATTCCACCACTCCGGCCAGCGCGCCGAGTCCTGAATCGCCGCCCAAACCTCCTGCACGGGCGCATCGATTCGCCAGATGGTGGAGAAGCGATATTCGGCCGTCCGCACGATGCCTCCATTGTTAGTACTTTTTCTTTGCACGAACAGCGGCGCACCATGACGCTAAGCCGCGGAGCCGTGATCGGGTTCCGTGCCTGCCATCCTGAACAGCCCGCTATGCAACACCACGCCTTTTCCGCGGTTTTCGTCGAGCACTTGCGCGCAGAGTGAATGGATGCGATTGAGGCCCTTCTCGAAGGCTGCCAGCAACGCGGCTTCCAGCGCGGAATCGGCGCCGAAATGATCTTCCAGCGCCTCTGCCGTGATGGCGCATTCGACCGGCTGGCCGTCGGCGTGCGCGATGAAGCGCACGGTCAGATTGGCCCCATCGAAAACAGGTTTGTCGTCCGGAAAAGTGATGCGCATAAGGATATCCCCATTGGCTGGCACCGGTGGAATTGCGTCATGACGAACCCTTCATTGCGCCGGCAAGCTGCTGCGCCATCGCGAGATGATGTTTGATGGTCGGCAACGCGTGCGCGGCCGCCGCCTTGAGTTTGGCGTCGGTGCCGCTCCGGCTTTCCTGCTGGAACAGGTCGACGGCTCGCTGATGCGCTTCCACGCCGATCTGCTCGACGTAGGCCTGGTCGAACTCCTTGCCCTTGAGCGTCTGCAGCTTGCCGATCAGCGCGGAATCCGCCGACGGCGTCGCGCTAAAACCCTGCTTCTCGACCAGCACCGCCATGCTGAGCGAAAGTTTTGTGTGGTCGGCGATCATCTGCCGCGCGAATTTCTTCACCTGTGCGTCGCTGGAGTTAGTGAGTGCGACCTTGCTCGCGGCGATTTCCGTGGCGTCCGCCTGGGAGGCGTCCTGAACGAACTGCTGGTCCGCCGGCGAAAGCTTTGTCCCGCCAGCCGGTGTGTCGCTCGCTATCGCGTTGCTGGCCTGCGCGTAGACCATGCCGACCGGCGCCGCCGCGAGAACCGTCGCCACGGTCATTACTTTCAGGAAGTGCCTGGATTTCATGCGCTTTCTCCTTATCGACTCGCCATCGGACTTGCCGGCGAAACACAGTTCCCTTCGATGTCTATGGTGTTACTCAGCACAAGTCATGCCGATCCAAACGTACGACGAAAACTCTGGGCGGCCCGCCAAAGTGACATTGCTCGCCCGAAAGGTAAAACGCGGTAAAACGCCACGCTGGCATGCCGCGTGCGCCGGCCATATCAACCAGACAATCGGCGCCTATGCACGAAACACTGTGGTTCCTCATCGTCGGCGCGGTGCTCGTCTTTATGGGCATTGCGGCGACTGCATTGCGGCAATTGCCCTGCAGCGCCGCGATGTTCTATCTGGCCATCGGCTACGCACTCGGGCCGCCGGGCGTCGGCCTGTTGCACATCGATATCGCGGCCGATGCGCATCTGCTTCGCGTCATCACCGAAATTGCGCTGCTGGTGTCGCTATTTGCAATTGGGCTGCGCTTGCGGCTGCGCATTCTGGACAAACTCTGGACCCTGCCGCTGCGCCTCGGTTTCCTCGCCATGCTGGCAACCGTTTCGTTGCTGACCCTCTTCTGCGTATACGGGTTGCAACTCGGCTGGGGTCAATCGCTGCTGCTGGCGGCGATCCTGGCGCCGACCGACCCGGTACTGGCACACGACGTTCAGGTGCACCGTCCCGGCGACCATGATCTGGTGCGCTTCGCTCTATCCGGCGAAGGCGGACTGAACGACGGTATCGCGTTGCCCTTCGTCACGCTCGCGCTCGCGGTATGC
>DASVNP010000484.1:0-1897 GCA_036383775.1 Paraburkholderia sp.
CCCTCGGTCGTCTCGATCAGCTGGGGCGGCCCGGAGTCGAACTGGACCAGCCAGTCGCAGCAGGCG
This sequence comes from Paraburkholderia sp., assembly GCA_036383775.1. Taxonomy (GTDB): domain Bacteria; phylum Pseudomonadota; class Gammaproteobacteria; order Burkholderiales; family Burkholderiaceae; genus Paraburkholderia. The sequence goes on from DASVNP010000484.1 coordinate 67, forward strand.
TTCAACAGCGTGCTGCAAACGGCGGCAGCACTCGGTGTGACGGTCTGCGCGGCGTCCGGCGATAGCGGCTCAAGCGACGGGTCCAGTGGCGATCAGGTCGACTTTCCAGCGTCGAGCCCTTACGTGCTGGCATGTGGCGGCACAAGCCTGACCGCATCGGGCACAGCGATTTCGCACGAGGTGGTGTGGAACGACGGCGCGCAGGGCGGCGCAGGCGGTGGCGGCGTGAGCCGGACCTTTCCGGTGCCGGTGTGGCAACAGGGCCTGTCAGTCACTTCATCGAGCGGCGCGACGACAGCGCTCAGCGGGCGCGGCGTGCCGGACGTGGCCGGCGATGCATCGCCCATCACCGGCTATAGCGTATTGATCGACGGCACGCAGACGGTAGTCGGCGGCACCAGCGCGGTCGCACCGCTGTGGGCGGCGTTGATTGCGCGGATCAATGCGGCGAAGGGGCAGCCGGCCGGTTTTATCAACCCGAAGTTGTACAAGGCGCCGGGCGCGTTCAACGACATCACCCAAGGCAACAATGGCAGCTTTGCCGCGTCGCCAGGCTGGGATGCATGCACGGGACTCGGCAGTCCCAATGGTCAGAAGGTGGCGGCGGCACTATAGTCTGATGAGTCGCGGTTCAGTCTGGAAGGCGCCTCGCTGATCGCCAGCTTCGGCGCTCACCGGCTGTCCGCGCTTGTCCCAAGGTGCGTGGCGTTCGGGCCGCAGGCGGTACGGTGCTTGCCTTCAGGAGACGCAGGCAAGGCAGGACACACAGGTCACATCGAGAAACATCAAGAGACATCGAGACACATCAAGACGCATCAAGAGAGACACACCGAGATACATCAAGACTTTAACGATTCCATGGAGCGATCATGACGAACACCGAGTCAGCTTCCGTTAGTCCGCAGTCGTCACACAACACGCATGCTTCGTCCGCAACGGCCGCCGCCGGTGCGTCGCACAAAGGCGGAGATCAGCCGTTCTTCGATCCGGTCGCTTATGGCAACGGGCCGGACGATTCCGTCACCGATACCACTGAAACAGCCGCGGTCACGCACCATTCGACCACGATCGGCGGCCAGAAGATCAACTACACGGCGACGGCGGGCCATCTCGTCATTGTCGACCCAAGCAGTTCGCAGCCTGAAGCCAAGATGTTCTACGTCGCGTTCACGCAGGACAACCAGAAGGAGGAAACCCGCCCGGTGACGTTCTTCTACAACGGCGGCCCGGGTTCGTCGTCGGTGTTCGTGCTGCTGGGCTCGTTCGCGCCGCGCCGCATCAAGACGTCGATGCCTGGCTTTACGCCGCCCGCGCCGTATTCGATGGAAGACAATCCGGACAGCCTGCTCGACAAGAGCGACCTTGTCTTCATCAATCCGGTCGGCACGGGCTACTCGGCGGCCATTGCGCCGAAGACGAACCGCGCCTTCTGGGGTGTCGACCAGGACGCCGACTCGATCAAGCAGTTCATCAAGCGCTTTCTCACCAAAAACAATCGCTGGAATTCGCCGAAGTATCTGTTCGGCGAGTCTTACGGCACGGCGCGCAGTTGCGTGCTGGCTTACCGGCTGCACGAAGACGGCGTCGATCTGAACGGCATCACGCTGCAATCGTCCATTCTCGACTACACGCAATCCGGCAACCCGGTCGGCGCCTTGCCCACCACCGCGGCGGACGCGTGGTACCACAAGAAACTCGGCATTGCGCCGCGGCCAACCGACCTCGGCACGTTTGCCGAAGAAGTCGCGCAATTCGCGCGCACCGACTATCTGGCGGCGCTGCGCAAGTTTCCGACTACGGATTCCGCAACGGTCGAAAAGCTCAGCGAATA
>DASVNP010000485.1:0-1914 GCA_036383775.1 Paraburkholderia sp.
TCGATAAAGGATTCATGCGCGAAGGTGTTCGGCAAGGCCGACACGCCTCTTAGCCACGACGCGCGCACAATCGGTGGCGTGTCGTCGCAGACAATGCGCATGGTCCGGTAGTCGTATGGCGGCACCGACGTGCGGTCGCCCATTTCGAATACTTGCGGCTGCGCGGAAATGGTTCCGGTGAGTAGCAACGCTAACGTGGGCGCATCGTTCGAGGGATAGCGCGTCGCGAAATCGTAGGCAGCGAGTTCTCCTTCCGCGCTCAAAGCGCCGCGCACGTCCATCAATTGCGCGGCGCCCTTCGGCTCCCATGCATGCTCGTCCTCGCGCGATAGTTGCACGCGCACCGGACTGCCGGTTGCGCGTGACAGCAGCGCGGCGTCGGCGGCGACATCGTCCGCACAATTGCGGCCGTAGCAACCTGCCGCGTCCATCCGCACGATTTCGATGTTGCCTTCATCCAGCGCCATCAACAAGGCGAGATCGGCACGCAACGAATGAGGGTTTTGCGTGCCAGACCAGACTTTCAGCTTCGCATCGCGGTAGTCGGCCACCGCACACGACGGTCCAATCGACGCATGCATCTGAAACGGCCATACGTAGGTGCGTTCCAGCGTTCGGGCAGGGTCTTGCGCGAGTGCTGCGTCAACGTCGCCTTCGATCACCAGATCGCGTCGCCTGGCCGGATTCGCTCTTAGCGCGGCTTCCACTTCCTCGCTGGTTTCGAGCGCAGGCAAACCCTCGACCGCTTTCCACTGCACATGCAAGCGCTTCACTGCCTGCTGTGCGACCTCTTCGCGCTCAGCCACGATGCCGACAAAATCGCGGATCACCACGACCTTGACGATGCCCGGCAAATCGCTGACCGAAGCTTCATCGACATGCAGCAGACTGTTGCCCATGAAGTCGCCCTGCGCGACACCGGCATACGGTGGACGGACAACGCGCCCGTGCAGCATGCCAGGCACACGCACGTCATGCACGAAACTCAGCTCACCGGTCGCCTTCGCTGGAATATCGACACGCGGCGTGCTCTTGCCGACGATCTTGTACGCGTCCGGCGATTTCAAAGGCGCATCGGTGGCAAGGTCCAATTCGATGCGCCGCCCGGTGATCAATTCGCCGTAGCCAATGCTCTTTTCCGTCTCGCCATCGCGCGTGAAAACCACGCCGTCTCGCACGTCGAGTTGCTCTGTGCTGACATTCAGGCGCGCGGCCGCTTCCGCCAGAAGGAACTGACGTGCTTGTGCCGCTGCATGCCTGAGTGGCACCGCCGATATCTGGATCGTCGCGCTTGCAATTGTCGGCCCCTGATTCGGCGCCTCGCTGGTGTGGCCGAGTACGACCGACACACGCGTCAACGGCACATCCAGTTCCTCCGCAACGATCTGCGCGAGCGCGGTGCCGATGCCGGTACCGAGATCGACGTGACCGTTGAACGCCACCACGCTGCCGTCGTCGCGCACCACGAGAAACATGTCCGCCTCGGTCGGCACGAACGACGAGCGCGACCCCGGCTGACCGATCGCAGGTTTCACCGGCGCCTGTGGCGGCCGCGTGATGATGAGCACGCTCTGCGCGTCATAGAGCTGTCGTCGTGACAGCGGCGCGGAACGTCGATCGACGCTGAAATCCGGCCCTGTCATGCACGCACTCCTTCACGCACGGAGTTTTGCTCAGCGAGCAGTTCGGCCGCGCGCTGCACGGCGCGCACAATCTCGACATGCGTGCCGCAGCGGCAAAGGTTGCGCGACAGTTCCCGCCGGATCGTCTCGACGCTCGGATGCGGATCGCGATCGAGCAACGCTTTGGCGGTCATGATCATGCCGTTCAAACAATAGCCGCACTGCGCGGCCTGTTCTTCGATAAAAGCCTGCTGCACCGGATGCAGCGCGCTACGCGTGCCCAACCCTTCGA
>DASVNP010000486.1:0-8878 GCA_036383775.1 Paraburkholderia sp.
CTAGGCGGTTTCGCCGGTGCAGCAATGGCCGGCGCCGCCGACACCGGACCGGTGCGATGCGCAGGCTCGGCAAACGAAACCAGGTAGCAGCGCTCCGCCGCGTTCGGCAATTTGACCGGGATGACGTGCAGGTCGATCTCCCGCTCGGCCGCTTCACCTCGTATGCGTACGCCCTGGCGGTGCACCGGGACGCCCTGCTGCTGAGACTCGGCGAGCGCGGCGCGCAACGCGACGAACAGCCCCTCGCGCGCCATCTTCAGCAGGCTGTGGCTCGGTTCTCCCGGCGCCGGGGCAAGGAATGGGCCGGTCTGGCCGCGGAACTGCAGGATCTCCAGATTCTCGTTGATGAGCACCCCAGGCGGTGCATATCGGGCCAGCGCGACGCGGTCGGCCTCGCGCTGCCAGTCTGTAACAGACATTGCCGGTGCCGGGGCGGCGCTTCGGTCGGGGTTCACGATGGGTCGTTCAGCGTGGAAGTGGGGATACGACCGGGTTGCCGCCGCCTTTTTCGCATAGATGCGGTTGGGCTGGTCGACAGAGGCGAAAAGCGTGCTGAATGAACCGACGGTTTCAGACGCACCAAGTACGAGAAAGCCGCCCGGGTTGAGGGCGTAATGGAAAGTCGGGATGACGCGTTTCTGCAGCAGCGGCGCGAGGTAGATCAGTAAGTTGCGGCAACTGATCAGGTCGACCCGCGAAAAGGGCGGATCGGCCGCCACGTTCTGCCGGGCGAAAACGATCATTTCCCGCAGTGAAGCAGATACGCGATAGTGGCTGTCTTCCCTGGTGAAAAAGCGGCTGAGCCGCCCGGGTGAAACTTCCGCCTCGATGCTTCCGGGATACAGACCTTCGCGCGCCTGCTGCAGCGACATCGTGTCGCTGAGATCAGTGGCAAAAATCTGGACCGGTAGCGGTGCCCAATGGGTCTCTTCGAGAAATTCCGTTACGACGATCGCCAGTGAATAGGCTTCCTGACCGGTCGAGCATCCCGGCACCCAGATGCGCAGCGGCATGCCGGGTTCCTTGCTCTTCATGATCGCGGGCAACACAAGCTTCCTGATTGCATCGAACGCGTCGGGGTCACGGAAGAAGCTGGTTACGTTGATCAGGATGTCGTGGTACAGCGCCTCGAGCTCCGTGCGGTCGCCCTTCAGTCGCGCGGCGTAGTCGGCCAGGTTCCCAAGCGAATGCAGCACCATCCGGCGCGTGATGCGCCGCCTGACGGTCGTATCGCGATAGGTGCTGAAGTCGACCTTGAAAGCCACGTGCAGCCGGCCCAGAATGTCGCTGTAGTCGCGGTCTTCCGCGACCGTTTCCGGTTCGGGTTTCGTTACCTGGGAAGAGGCAACATAGGGATGACGGCCGATACGCGTCAGCTCGCGCGCCATGTCCGCGGGGGCCAGAACCATGTCGATGCAACCCGAACGGATGGCGCTCAACGGCATGCCGGCGTGGGCCGCGCTCAGTTCGTCCTGGGCGAGCGTGATGCCGCCCGCGGCCTTGATCTCCTCCACGCCCAGGGTCCCGTCGGTGCCGGTGCCTGAAAGGATCACACCGATCGCGCGGGCCTGGCAGTCTTCGGCGAGTGACTTGAGGAAATGGTCAACCGGCAGATGCACGCCGCGTCCCTCGCCGCGCGGGGTGACCTGGCAGATGCCATTGGCCATGGCCAGCGTTGTGTTGGGTGCGATCACATAGACGTGGTCCGGTTCGACCGGCAAACCGTCGCGGGCCTCGAGCACCGGCATTCGCGTGACTTCGGCCAGCAGGTCACGCAGTCTGCTTTCGTGCTGCGGATCCAGGTGCTGGACGATGACGAAGACCATGCCGGTATCGGCAGCCAAATGTCCGAGCAGTTTATTCAGGGCCTCCAGACCGCCGGCCGACGCACCAATTCCGACGACTGGCCCCGGGTTTTCCCAGGCACGGCCATCGGGTTGTTCCGCAGAAGTTGCCGATCTTGGCGGCGAGACAGCGGACGGTCGAGACGTTTTCCGGTTCACACGCAATGCTCCAGGGGATTCGTGACTGCTGCCCGGCGCCACTCGGCTGCATCGGGTTTCGACGAAGTCGAGTGTGCAATCGCCACCTGGACGGACCCGGGCGGGGCAGCAAGGCGGCGAATTCTCGCATTTTATTCGGTTGCAGAGGAATACGGGGCACTGCCAGGAGGTCGCGTCGCCAGTCTGAGGACGTGTTCCGCTACTCGGGATCACGCTGCCGTCACGGCGGCCCGTGCGAAACGCGTTCCGGGCTCTTTTTGCCGCGCTTCGGTATACGTATCCCCCTACTATACTTCGGCGGCATGCGAATGTTCATCGGGCTATCAAGAACAGAATCTGCGCCACACGCTCGTGGTGAGCGCATCGCTGTCGGTCAACAGCTGGGCGGCGTCTTGCCGCCGTTGTGGGAGGATAAGACAATCACCGAGCGCAATTGAAGACGCGGCCCGTAGAGGCGCCGCGTTTGCTGCGATGGTTGGACGAGAGTGGGTCTGTTGAGTTCGGCTCCTGACGTCGTTGGCATACTCGCTCAGCTGGTTCCCTTACTTCGCTTCTTGTGCTTCATTCTTGATCGCCTGGCCTCCCTTCGAAATGTCCTGGCCTGCGCCCGCCATCGTGTTGCAGCCGGCGAGTACTGCGGTGCCAGCAATCAGCATCCATGCAATCAATCGGATCATTATCTTCCCCTTGTTCAGTTCGGGATCAGAGAGATGGCCGCACTTGTCGCGCGACGCGAGCAGGCGCGCCACATTGCTTAACCCGGGTTGTCAGTATTCCTGATGCTCCTGCTCGCGCCGCGGGTCACGCTCATGCGGATGACGGTGCATCCATTCGTTATGCTCCCAGTAGCGGTGGCCGTCCCAGTAGCGGTCGCCATGCCAACCGAGCGTGATCGCTACGCGAGGCGCTGGCGCTTCGTACCTCGGTTGCGGCGGTTGCGGCGCGACGTAGACTTGCGCGAAGGCCACGCTGGCCGTGACGAGTGCGGTGCCTGCCACGAGCGTCATCAGAATCGAGCGACCTGCATTCATCATAGGTCTCATCGTGCTCACAGGTTTCATGATTTATCCTCCATCAGATACCTGAAGTTGAGCACAATTCGTACCTGAAGGGAGTGGCTAACGGTTCGCTCGCTCTCTCGCGCAAGCCTCTCTCGCCTCCTCGCGACACGTCCAAACCCTGTCTGGCTTCGGACAGACCCGAAACACAAATTGATGCGTAGAGCTGCCCGTTCGCTGCGCCAGTTGCGCAAATAGGCGGTCGAGAAGTTTGATATGAGAAGGATACCTTATCGATATACCAGGGCAGAGTTCCATATGGCAGGCGCGGCGGCATCCTTGAGGTTGAGCTTAGGGGGATTGATCTGGTCCTTGCGAATGCGATGTGTCAACTTTGACGCCTGAAAGCGTGGCCGCGGCGCTCCCGAACCGTTTGAAGCCGAGCATCAGGTTTGTTCTGGATTGGATGTGCCGACGGTCCTGCCCGATCAGGTTGCCGCGACGAACCGTCCGGGCGTACTGCCGGATGGCGAGCGCTTCCACCCACGTACGCTGCATTGGACCCGCACATCCTCACGGCGCGACCCGCACGTCGCTCGAATCCCGCGGCACGGTGACCAGAATGCGCCCGGCGAGTGGATCGGCCGGCGCCGTGCCGTCGCCGTTCACGCGCTTGACCTTGCTAAACACCACCGAGAAGCCCTCTGGCGTGACCGTGGCAGACGCGTAGCCCTGCGCATCGTGATCGACGTAGCGAAGATCCGGGTTGTTCGTCTTCAGGAAGGCATCAAAGGCCGCGGGCGTCGCGACGAGCGGCGCAAACGGCGTCCCACTCCACACGGCCTTCACGTAGGTATAGAACGACGTACTGCTAATACCCGCGCACACGAAATCGACCATCACCGGCGTACCGATTGCGGGGTCCGGCACATCGCGCACCACGCCGCACTGAAACGCATGCAGATCGCCGGTGATGGCGACGACGTTGTGGATCGACTCCTGCCGCAGCCACGCGAGCAGATCAAGTTTGTGGGCCGGATAGCCGTCCCACGAATCGCAGTTGATGACGAACCGCTCCTTCTGCTTCGCGTCCGGCGTCGGAAAAGTCGCCCACAGGCGATTCAGCATGACCTCGTTACCCCACACCTTCCACGTCGCACGTGACGCCTTCAGTGTGTCTTTCCACCACTGCGTTTGTGTCGTGCCGAGCATCGACGGCATCCGGCCGAGCTGGCCAGCATCGAGCGCTTCGGAGCGCTCCAGCACGTCCTGCCTGACGAAGTACCGCGAACCGGCCGCGTCGTCGCCGTGCACCGGATCGTGGCCGTGCGCCTCGGCGATCGCCCGCGCGCTGACGACGGGGCCGTCTCGATAGAGCCTTTCGTCGGTCATCACCAGTTCCATGAGCGAGCCGAACGTGAACCTGCGATAGATACGGATGTTTTCGTACGATGCGTTTCCAGGCGTGAACGCGACATCGCTCCAGTCGACCGGGATGTACTCGGCCCATGCCTGGTTGGCGTCGCGCCGACGTTGCGTTTCCTGTTTTGCTTCGTTCGTGTACGCCTGGTGATCCTGCCAGCAGTCGTCCGAGAATTCGTGATCATCCCAGATCGCGATCATCGGGAACTGGCGATGCACGGCCTGCAGCCGCGAGTCGGTACGGTAGGTTCGATAGAGCGTACGATAGTCGTCGAGCGTGTCCGCGTATGAGCCGCCACCCGGCAGCGGTTGGCCGTCGGGTAATTTCAGCGGGGGATGCGACGCTTCTGCCGCGTCGTGTGCGGGGGCGCCGACAGTCTCATAGATGTAATCACCGACATGCACGACGAAATCGAGATCGGTCTCGGCCGCCATCAGGACCATGGCCTGCCAGTGATTGACGCTCCAGTCCTGGCAGGTGAGCCAGGCGAACCGTACCCGGGTATTCGCGTCGGCCGGGCTGGGCGCAGTGCGGGTTGTACCGGTGACGCTGACGTCCTGGCCGGCGACGAATCGATAGTAGTACCGGGTCTTTGGCAGAAGGCCAGTGACCTTTGCCCGCACGGTGAAGTCGAAGCTGTCCAACGCGCGCAGCGGGACGCTTGCGACGGTGGTTGTGAAATCCGGCTGCGTGGCCACCTCGAGGCGCACCGATACTCTTTTCGCGTTACCTCTCGCGGCGATGCAGCGCGTCCAGAACACGACCGACGTATCTCGAGGGTCACCACTTGCGACGCCCTGCGGGAACAGATGCCGGCCCCTGGGCAAGGAGGCATTCGCAGCTAGCGCGGATCGACACGACATGAGCGTGCCGGTTGCCGCGGCGACAGTGAAGAAAGCCGACGACTTCAGAAAATGACGGCGCTTCATCGCGTTTCCTGTGGTGACATCCGATGCGCCTGGACCGACATCCCGGCCGTCTGGGAGGATTGGCTGACACCTCGCGCGGAATTGCCTGAGCGTACCCGGAAAGCCGCGCCTGCCTCCTTTTTCGGGTTACGTCTTTTGGCACGCCGGAAGGCGACTGCTTGGTCGAACTCGACGTCGACGAGATGCTTCTGGAAGTACAGGACGCTGGAAGTACTTACTCCTGAGGCAATGCGCAGGGAAGAAAGTACACATCGAGCGCCCACGGTAGCGCGATCAGGCGGCCCACCATAGCCGCGAGCGTATCGGGTGACGCGGCCGCGAACGTAATGGTCATTTCCTCGTAGCAGTGACGGCGATCCACGCGGATCCGAACATGGTCCGCCTGGCGCGCTTCGCAACCGAGAATCTGCCAGGCAGCGACGATCCTCAAGTTTCCTGCCTTTGCGCGCACCGTGAGCCGGTGACGATCGCACTGGACTGGTGTGCTGGCCCGATCTGGCATGCTCTGCATGGTGGGATCGTCCGGTGATACTTCGATTTGCTCGTTGGTCGATTGCATTGTGAACTCCGGGGCCAGTCATGCGGGACAGGAGCCAGAACTGATCGGCCCCTCGCAGGACGTCCGTTCCATGAGTATTGTTATAGTCCGCCAGATTATCGAAGGTTAGGAGGCTACGCGGAAATCGGCGACATCCTGCGCCTCGCTGCCGGCTCAGCCGTTCGCCAGTACGATGACGTGGCGTGTCGTTGCCATGCTGCGATGGCTCAGTCGAAGAGAAGGTCATCAGCGATGTCGTTGATCTAATCCCTTAGCGGCTTATAGAAGAAGCACATATTGCAGAAAGTCTTTGTGCTGCGTCGCAATTTGTGCAAAGCGCCGTGTGTCGTATGAAAACCGCGCCATCGCGACGCATCCGTTGGGATGTTCATTGCGCACTAACTCGCGCGGAATCCCTGATCGAACAGGCTAAACAATGGGTGGCTCGATGGGCGACGCAAGACACCATGAATGGGCAAAACTGTTCCACGCACGCATTGGCCTTGTCGAAGGCAGTTCGGCACGCGCAACAGACCCGGAGCATGTGGGTGTCATGCCCTGCGCACTTGTTTATATCGACACGCAAGGAAATGGCAGCCCGAATTGCACGAGTGTCGACCCCTTCGGCTATGTCGAACAGGCGATAACGCTAAACCGGAGTCGGCTCGCTGCCGGCATTCCGGCGCTCACTATCGCGACGAATGCCCGGGAGCAGATGGAAGACCACCTCTCTAGCGTTGACGAGGGCGCACGCCCGAAGTTGCTCGAACTGAACCCGTCATTGACACTGCCCAGAACAACACGTTTTTACGCGGCCCACTTCAAGCTCGATCTTCTTCAGCAGGTTGGCAACGGCTTGCCAAAGGGGGAGCTGGCCCTGCTTCCTGATACAGATATGGTCGCGCTGCGACCATTCGATCAGGACGTGTTGCAGCGCTGTTATCGCTGCGGTGCAGGCGCACTCGACATTTCCGATCAGGAGTTCTTCGCGTATAACGCGGCGCGCGTCATTTCCGATCTGGAAGTGGTCGCGGGAAGGCCGCTGGACAACCCGCGGTGGTTCGGAGGCGAGTGTCTCCTCGCTTCCGCGAGCTTCACACGCAATTGATGCCACGTGCGCGCGAATGCTTTAATCGCTACAGGCTCGTGATGGACATGCTCGATCACAACGGGGACGAAGCATTCATTTCTGCGGCGCTTAACCTTCTTGCCGATGACGGGCACCAGATCATCGATGTGGGCTCGTATCAGGTGGTCGGTCGCCATTGGACCGGAAACACTCACCGGGACCTTCGCTGGTTTGAACACCGCTCCCTACTGCATTTGCCGGATCGAAAGTGCGTGCTCGAGCGGCAAGCGCGGACGCGCGCCTTCAATGTTGAGCGCATCTGGAGGCAACTTGTTGTTGTGCACGTGATTGCGCTCGCCAAGGTTCCGGCCACGCACTGGTTCGCTTGAAGTTGCGTGCGTGGTCCCAGCGTGGGAATGTCCGCAGTTCTGGCCATGCAGATAGATGAGCTTCTCTTCGGCTGCGATCCCGTCGGATGCGAGATCGAGCGATTGCACGAGGCGCAGCGCGACCGCTGCGCGCTTTGCTTTATTCTCCAGGCGAACTGAAATACCCGTCTGCGCCTTTTTTACAAGCCACCGGCAAAATCGGGGCCTTCGCGAGGCCGCTAGGCAGACTGGGCAGTTTGTCCCGATCTTCAGCTGAACATCGCCTATACGACGCGTTGCGCGAGTCTCCCGGGCTCAGCAAACGCATCCGGCACGCCGCTTGCAGACATACGTGACATGGTCGAACCCGTGCCGTTGCTCAAGACGACCTGCTCGGTGCCGTCGGCGATCGTGCTGCAGATTCGTGAGCGCCCGGTGCAAACTGCATCACAGCAAGCCGCACAAACGGCGCCAGGCGCAAGAGTCATTGCCGCGTGTTTGATAGGAGCGACTGACTCGCGTCAGTGAGCTCGGTTACCCATCCTTTGTCAAGGAGCTTTGTCATGAACAAGGACCAAGTGAAAGGGCGCATCGAGGAAGCAAAAGGAAAGCTGAAGGAAGTTGTTGGCAAGGCTACGGGAAATGAAATGACCAAGGTGAAGGGCAAGGTCAAACAGGTCGTCGGCAAGACACGTGCCTTGTACGGCGATGCGAAAGAGCACCTCAGGAAACGTCCATAGGGTGTTCGCGAGGATAGGTTCCGAATCGCTGCGTGGGGAGGAAGTGCTGCCAGGACGCCATCCTGGAACAACCAGGAAAGAATGCTGCTGAAAAGCCATTAAGGACGCGCCGGATCAGATCGAACCGGGCGCGCCGAGCTCGACGCGCTGCCGGAGCGTCAACTCATATCATTGGAAAACCTCGCGTCGGGCCACCCACGTCCTCATGTCACAAGCGCAGGCGCTTCGATTCTCAAGGCCGTCGCGCACAGGCGCTAGGGAATTGCGGCGCCTGTCGCTGCAGCACGTGGCGAGCGTGCCGAAGAAGCAGTAAGCGAAGTAGCTGCTGTCGGACCTTAATGTGTAGTGCCTTTTGCTGTAACGACCCTCCGAAGTATTCGCGACGCATGCTGCCTGGCAGGCGTCCCTGCGCTTCGGTCCATCCATCATCGTCGGTCGCCGTGCCACATCCGGTCGATCCGGGTTGCGCCCGGCGGACCGAATCCTGAGGAATATCACTTATGACTCTATCGAGTCCGGAGCAAATCGCCGCATCCCAGAAGGCCAGCCTCGACGCATTCTTCGGATTGACCGGCAAGGTCTTTGAAGGCGTTGAAAAACTGGTTGCGCTGAACCTGCAGGTCGTCAGGTCCACGCTGGCGGAATCGCAAGAGCACCTGACGAAGGCACCCGGCACAACCGACCCGCAGCAATGGTTCACGCTGCAAGCCAGTTTCACCGCGCCTTTCGCGGAGAAATCACTGTCATACGGCCGGCAACTCTTCGACATCGCGTCAACCACGCAGGCTGAGGTCGCGCAACTCGCACAGA
>DASVNP010000487.1:0-2701 GCA_036383775.1 Paraburkholderia sp.
AGGGAGTAAGCGATTTGACCTGCGGCGCCGGTGACGGCAACGCGCTTTGCGGGCTTAGCCATTGAGAAATCTCCAGGACGATGCGTTAGACGCTAGGGAAAACGCCATTCTATATGCGCGTTCAGCGAAGCGTTGTGAAACACGGCGGAATTCACTGTTCGCGTACGGCCTCGGAATGTGCCGAGGCTGTGCGGCGCGCTGCGGCAAGACCGCCATGCCGGAAACCTGTACTACTAGCGGGGAGCGGGGCATGTTGGCGCCGGGTAGCCGCTGCACGATGCGGGCTCCTGCAAACAGCGCGTTTCGGCAAGCGTCTGACCAACGAATGGCGGCGAATCGAAACCTGGACTGCGTGGGAACAGCATGGCGCAGAGTGGCTGCCGGTGCGCTGCGGCGCTGTATTACATCGTGCAAAACAGCCGCCGAAAAACCCGCAAACCCTTGCTCGACAAGGAGTGTAGGAGCCGTCAGACACAAAGTCAACATTATCTTATGTCTTATATAAGACATATCTGTTGCGGGGAAAACCCTAGACGCGGCCCGGCCCTTTATGATGAAATGCGCGGATGACTTCGAACCAGGCGAACACCGCGAATCCGAACGGCCATGGGGCCACGGGCGAGGGTGTATCCGCTGCCACGCCCGCTACGTCGCCCACTTTCAGCCCCTTGTATCAGCAGATCAAGGGCTTGATTACGCAGAGCCTCGAAACCGGCGAATGGAAACCTGGCGAGATCATTCCTAGTGAAGTCGAATTGGCGGCCAGATTCAAGGTCAGTCAGGGAACCGTGCGCAAAGCGATCGACGAGCTTGCTGCCGACAACCTGCTGGTGCGCCGCCAGGGCAAGGGTACATTTGTTGCAACGCACAATGAAGACCGCGCCCAGTGTCGCTTCCTCAGATTACTGGCCGATGACGGCGCGGAGCACCCGCACGTCAGCCGCCTGCTTGAATGCCGGCGCTTGCGCGCTTCGGCGGACATCGCCCGGCAACTCGATCTGAAGCCCGCCGATCCGGTGGTGTTGATCAAGCGCTTGCTGCAGTTCGACGGTGAAGTCACCGTACTCGACGAAATCTGGTTGCCCGGCGCGGTGTTTCGCGGGCTCACGCTCGAGCGGCTGTCGGAGTATAAAGGTCCCCTCTACGCAATGTTCGAGACGGAATTCGGCACACGCATGATCCGCGCAACGGAGAAGATCCGCGCGGTCGCGGCTGATCCGGCGGTCGCCGATCTGCTGCATGTGCCGGCGGGTTTTCCGCTGCTTTCGGTCGAACGCGTCTCCTATACATATGGAGACCGGCCGGTTGAGGTGCGCCGTGGTTGGTATGTCACAACCGGGTATTACTATCAGAACGATCTGAGTTGAATCGGGACGAAAAAGGGCGTTGCGTCCCACACGCACGCCTGTTTGAAGGTGCCTTTATCGCGCACGCTGTAACGGACCGGGAGTGGTTTTCGCTGCAGCGCGATATAAAAAGGCGCTAAAATTGCGGATTAGTGTGACTACATAGTAGGGGTCTAGCATGGCTGAAGCCGTAAAAAAACCGAGGCCGGAATTCCGGAACATCGGTATCGGGCAGATTTTGACGGCATACCGTCTCCCGCTAGCGGGGCGAGTGTCGATCTTGCACCGCTTGAGCGGTGGTCTGCTTTTTGTTTTTCTTCCGTTCCTGCTGTACCTCTTTGATCAGAGCCTGACTTCCGAACTCAGTTTCGAAGTCTTCAAGGGCTTCCTCTCCAACATCATCGTCAAGCTCATCACGCTCGTTCTCGCGTGGGCCTTCCTGTTCCACTTCTGCGCCGGTGTTCGTCACCTGTTCATGGATACGAGCCACGGCCTCACGACCAAAGAGAAGGGCAAGCAAACCTCCATCGTGGTGCTGGTCGTTTCGTCGCTTCTGACGATTGCTTTCGCGCTCAAACTCTTCGGAGCATTCTAAAAAAATGGCAGCTAATAACCGAATCGGTCCGAAGCGTCTCGTCGTCGGCGCACATTACGGCCTGCGCGACTGGCTCGCCCAGCGCATTACCGCCTGCATCATGGCCGTGTACACGGTGATCCTGCTCGCATGGTTCTTCGGCGCGCGCGATTTCTCGTATGACGGCTGGGCCTCGATCTTTGCAACGCAATGGATGAAGCTCGCCACGTTTGTCACGCTGCTGTCGCTGTTCTATCACGCGTGGGTTGGTATCCGCGACATCTGGATGGACTATGTGAAGCCCGTTGGCACGCGCCTGTTTCTTCAAGCGCTGACGATCGTCTGGCTGCTCGCATGTGCGGGCTACGCTGCGCAGATTCTCTGGAGAGTGTAAAAGAATGGCTGCAATCAAGAATTCTCTGCCGCGTCGCAAGTTTGACGTGGTTATCGTCGGCGCAGGCGGCTCGGGGATGCGCGCTTCGCTGCAACTCGCGCGCGCCGGTCTGTCGGTTTGCGTGCTGTCCAAGGTGTTCCCGACGCGTTCGCACACGGTCGCTGCCCAAGGCGGCATCGGCGCCTCGCTCGGCAACATGAGCGAAGACAATTGGCACTACCACTTCTACGACACGATCAAGGGTTCCGACTGGCTCGGCGACCAGGACGCGATCGAGTTCATGTGCCGTGAAGCACCGAACGCCGTGTACGAGCTCGAACACTTCGGCATGCCGTTCGACCGCAACGCTGACGGCACGATTTATCAACGCCCGTTCGGCGGTCACAC
>DASVNP010000488.1:0-16896 GCA_036383775.1 Paraburkholderia sp.
TCAGGGACAAGCCACCACGAGAGGATTGCCGCAACTGGCGCAGCGGCGAACATCACCACCTGGTTGAACGCGATCGCACGGCCGCGCATCTGCTGCGGCACCAGTTCGGTGACGTAGGTGTCGATCGTGACGATCTCCAGGCCCACTCCGATACCCGTAATGAAGCGCCACAGCAGCACGCCTTCGGGCGTGGTCTGAAACGCCATGATGGCCGAGCCGATCGAGTACCACAGCAGCGAGAACGTGAACACGGCGCGGCGTCCATAGCGGTCCGGCATCCAGCCGAACCCGAACGTGCCGACGAACAACCCGGCGAATGTCGCTGCGATAAAGGCGGCAATTCCGGTGAAGCCGAAGAACGCCTGCGTGGTGGTCTGAAGCAGGCCGCTCTTCGCCATACCCGGCGCGATATAACCGGTGAAGATCAGGTCATAGACTTCGAAAAAACCGCCGAGCGAGATGAGCAGCACGAGCATCCACAGATGCCGCGTGGCCGGAAGCCGGTCCATGCGCGCGGAGATGTCCGCGCCGTGGCTGATGCCGGCGCGCGCGTTCGGCGTGTCGAGCGCGGGGCTGCCCGCGGTGATGGTTTGCTGCATGTCTGTCTCCTGACTGCATGGGCGGCATTTTTTTTATGGACATGCCTGCCGTGGTGAAGGTGTGCAATGAATCCGTGATTAGATGCGCTCGTGATAATTCGACGGTGTGGGTGCACGCGCCGACAAACACAGCCACGGCACGCGTTGAAGTACGCTCACGCAATCACCCGGCGCTTCAGCCGCGCCAGCACTTCCTGCGTGTGCTCGCCGACGCGCGCGAGCGCCTGGCGCACGCCGGGCCGCCGTCCGCCCATCGTGATCGGCAGAAGAACGACATCGGTCATGCCGCCGTCGTCGGTCTGCATCGGCACGAGGCCGCCGCTCGCTTTCAGGTGCGGGTCATCGAGCAGTTGCTCCGGACGCACGATCGGCGCGTATGGGATGCCCGCCGCTTCGAGCTTCGGCGAGAGTTCGTCCACGCGATGGTCTTTCAGAATGTTGCCGAGCCGTTCGAGCAGCCGCGCACGCACGGCGACGCGCAACGCGTTGGTCGCGAAGTCAGGTTCAGCGGCGAGATCCGGGCACGCCAGCACATCGCACAGCGTGACGAACTGCTTGTCGCTCACCGCGCCGATGAAAAGCTGCTCGCCATCGGCGAGCGTGAACACGTCGTAGACACTCCATGCCGACACGCGCGCAGGCATGGGCGGCGGCGGCTCGCGGGTCATCGCGTATTGCTGCATGTGCTGCGCGCAGAGAAACACACAGTTCTCGAAGAGCGCGCTTTGCACTTCCTGGCCAAGACCCGTGTGCTCGCGTTCGCGCAGCGCGGCGAGCACGCCGATCGCGCCGAACATGCCACCCATGATGTCGTTGACCGACGTGCCGGCGCGCAGCGGACGGCCGACGGGCCCCGTCATGTACGAAAGCCCGCCCATCATCTGCACGACTTCATCCAGCGCAAGACGCCTGTCGTACGGGCCGGGCAGGAAGCCCTTGTGCGATACGTAGATGAGCCCGGGGTACTGCTTCGATAGCGTGTCATAGTCGAGGCCGAGCTTCGTCATCAGGCCGGGACGAAAGTTTTCGAGCATCACGTCGCACGTGCCGATCAGTTCGACCGCGGCGTCCTTGCCTTCAGGTGAATTGATGTCGAGCACGACGCTCTTCTTGTTGCGGTTGAACGAACGGAAGAAGCCGATGCCGAGGCCGGGCAGGTTGCGGGTCTTGTCGCCGCCCGGTGGCTCGATCTTGATCACTTCGGCGCCGAGATCGGCGAGGATCATCCCGCATGTGGGCCCCATGACCATGTGCGTAAATTCGATGACGCGAACGCCGTCGAGGGGAAGTCGGGTGTCGTTGTTCATGATGACCTCAGGCGTCGGTTGTAGCGGTGGCGGCGTGGGTTTTCGGCAGACCTGCGCGCCATAGCGTGCCGTGCAGCGTTTCGCCTTCCAGCCAGCGCGCGACCTTCGCGCGCAGGGCCAGCAGCGCGGAAATATCGATGCCGGTTTCGAGGCCCATGCCGGCGAGCATGAACGCGAGGTCTTCGCTCGATGCGTTGCCGCTCGCGCCCGGCGCATGCGGACAGCCGCCGATGCCGGCGAGCGTTGCATCGAAGCGGGCGACGCCTGTTTCGAGTGCCGCGTAGACATTGGCGAGAGCGAGGCCACGTGTATCGTGAAAGTGGCCGCACCAGAAGCGTTCCCCCGCAATGTCGCGCGCCTTTTCGAACAGTTCGCGCACGGCAGCCGGTCCCGCGTAGCCGACCGTATCGGCAATGCTCACGCGATCGGCGCCTGCATCCAGCAACGCCTGCAGGCAGCGCAGTACCTCCGGCTGTTCCACGCGGCCCTGGATCGTGCAGCCAAACGCCGTGCCGATGCCACCTTCGATCAGCGTCGTCGAGCCCGCCGCGTCGCGCGCGGCACGTATGCGCGCCACCTCGGCGACGACTTCATCGGGCGTCTTGCGCAGGTTCGCGAGACTGTGCGCGCGGCTTGCCGACAGCGGCACGAGCATCAGATCCGCGCCAGTTTCAATCGCGCGTTCGGCACCCTTGAGATTCGGCACGAGGACCGACACACGCAGACCGGGCAGCGTCTTCGCGTATGACACGAGTTCGGCCGTATCGGCCAGTTGGGGCAGCAGGCGCGCCGGCACGAACGACCCGACCTCGATTTCGCGCTGACCGGCAGCGTATGCGTCGGCGATCCATTCGATCTTGCGCTCGGTCGGAAGAATGCGCTGGATGCTTTGCAGTCCGTCGCGCAAGCCGACTTCGCGGATGACGACATTCGTGGGAAACGAGGGCACGTTGTTTGTCTCCATGAGCTTGGCCGGTCGTCGTTACGCCGGCGTTGTGCTAACCGTTGTGCTAACCGCTGTGCTAACTTTAGACATTCCCGAAAAACGTTAAAGCGGTATTTTGGAACCGTCAGAGTTCCGAAACGGAATGTCTAAATGCGTGGAGACAGAAGATGCGCGACATCGACCTGAAAACCCTGCGGTTGCTTGTCGCCGTGTGCGATCACCGCAACATCGCGCGGGCGGCGGAGGAAGCCCATATCGAACCCTCCGCGATCAGCAAGCGCATCGCGCAACTCGAAAGCGATCTGGGCGTGCCGCTCCTCACACGCTCCCGGCGCGGTGTCGAGCCGACTGCCGCGGGCAGTGCGCTGCTCGAGCATGCGCGCAGCGTGCTCTTCACGATGGAGCGCATCGCGAGCGACGTGGCCGCGTTCGGTAGGGGGCTGAAGGGGCGAGTCAGTATCTGTGCGTCGGCGTCGGCGATTGCGGAGGCTCTGCTCGACGACATTTCGTCCTTCATGCGCGAGCCTTCGAACGAGAACATCAGGGTCGACGTGGAAGAACGGTTGTCATCCGATCTCGTGCGGCAGTTGCGCGAAGGCGCGGCAAGCGTGGGCGTGTGCTGGGACAACGTCGACCTTCAGGGCTTGCAGTACAGGCCGTATCGGCAGGACCGGCTGGCGCTGGCAGTGCATCGCGATCATCCGCTCGCGAACGAACCGTCCCTGTGGTTTGACCAGACGCTGGACTATGAGCACGTTGGCCTGCTGCCGTCGACGGCCGTGCATACGATGCTTCAGCGCGCGGCTGCAGGTGCTGGCAAGACCGTGTCGTATCGCGTGGTCGTGTCGAGCTTCGATGCAGCGTTTCGCGTCGTTGCCGCGGGCCTCGGGATTAGTGTCGTGCCCGTCGAGGTGGCCGAGACGTATCGGCCGGCGCTTGGCATCAATGTGATTCCGCTCGCCGATGCGTGGGCACAGCGCCGGTTCGTCGTGTGTTTCAGGAGCTTTGATGCGCTGCAGCCGGCCGCGCAGCGGATGGTTGACTATCTCGTGAGCCGGGCTGGGGCTCCGCGCCTGAGCGCCGCACCGCCGCATTGAACGCAGCTCGAATATGCCCAGTCGCTTTAAGCGTCTGCAGCAAAGTATCAGGCCGCCTCACCACCCATGGCCTGCTCTTGCCCGACCCAGATCTGACTGTCGGGAAACCAGAACGCGTCGGGCCTGGGCGGCACAGCCAACGTAACAGGTAAGTCGGGGTTGAAGATCTTCGACCACGCCGACAAATAAGACGGCGTTTTCACGAGATGTCCGCAATTCGAAAGCAACAAACTCGACACCAGCGCTTCGCGTCCCATGTCCAATCCCGGATAGCCGCTGAAGTGCACCGGCACATCTCCTTTGGATAGCAATTTGGCGGGCGCCACGCTAATCGGACACTTGAAAGGCCACTCGCAGAAGAAATCGATGAAAGCCTGCTCGTCGCTCGAAACGAATAGGTGGGTCAGTTGCGTGTTGAGTGCGAGCGTCTGCTCGACGAGCCGGCAGAAATCGCTCCAGGGCAGCGTCTCCGCTTCAAACTTCTTATCAGTGCCTCTGAAATGCACACCGAGAGTGGATTCGGAGATACCGAGTCTTGCGCATGCTGAAGCGACTTCGTCGCGAACAAAAGCCGCTGGCCGGTAATACGAGCGAAACAACTCGCTCGCGCTTTGCAGGCCAAGTCGTGCTTCATAGCGCCGCCGAAAGCCCAGTTGTTCCAGATCGCGCACGACGGATGTCCGTACCTTGTGCGGCAACGTTGCATCGATCGACGGCGCAACGCGCTCGAAAAGCGCGGAGAACCAGTCGATCTTGCCTTCCGAATCGCCGTACACCCCACCGCGCGCGGAGATCAGCGGTGTCAGGCGTTTTTCTTCGCAGTGCATGAGGATAAAGAGCACCATCTGCATCACGGAAAAGAAACCTGATCTTTCCCTGATTTCAATGGCAAATACACCGCGGTTCAGTCGCTGCCGCGCATGCAAAGAGAAACGGATTGGCGTGGCAAGCGAGTGCTTGAATACTTCACTGCGCCTGAATTGTCTGACGCGATCGACCACCCTTCGCAACATGTGCGACCCCGAATGAATTTGACGTGTACGAATGACCTTATGGTGCGTTGACTACGGTAACTTTCGGGCAAGAATAGCATCGCATAACTAATCGTGGAACAGTTTCCGATGCCGCATTGTTCGTATCAATGCGCTGTCGTGTTCAATCCGTCGCGCTACACCGAGCGCCCCGTTTCCTCCAGCCACTGAGCGATGTTGCGCACCGTGTCGCCGTAAAACGTGCGATACAACTCCTTCGACACATAGCCGATATGAGGTGTCGCGAGCACGTTAGGCAGTTCGCGCAGTGGGTGCGGATTGTCGAGCGGCTCGACGTCGAATACGTCGAGTGCGGCGCCGGCAATCTGACCGGTCGTCAGTGCCTTGAGCAACGCCGCAGAATCGACGATCGCGCCTCGCGACGTATTGATCAGCCGGCTTGTCGGCTTCATCTGCGCCAGTTCCGCCGCACCGACCAAACCAAGGGTCCGCTCGCTAAACCGCACGTGAATAGACAGAAAATCCGCCTTGGAGAACAACTCATCCTTGCTGACGCGCTGCACGCCCTTTTCCGCAGCACGTTCGTCCGTGAGGTTCTGACTCCACGCGATGACGTTCATTCTGAATGCCCGCCCGATGATCCCGACGGCCGAACCGATCCGGCCCAGCCCCAGCAATCCCAGCGTCTTGCCGGAGAGTTCCTCGCCCAGCGCAAGCTGCCAGCCTCCCTGACGCAGCGACTGATTCTCGAGCGGAATATTGCGCGCCATCGCGAGAATCAGCGCCCAGGTCATCTCGATCGTCGGCGTAGACGAATAGCCCGTGTGGCGAATCTCGATGCCGCGCTCCGCCGCCGCCTCCTGATCGATCGACGCGTTCGCGACACCGGTCGAGGCGATCAGCTTCAGATTAGGCAAGCTTTCGATGACTGCGCGCGTCAGCGGCGTGCGTTCCCGCATCACGCAAACGACGTCGAATGGCTGCAGGCGTTGGATCACGCCCCTGTCATCGGCGACGTGGTCGTTGAACACGGTCACCTCGGCCAGGCCTTCAAGGGGCGACCAGTCCGCCACGCTCAGCGCGACGTTCTGGTAGTCGTCGAGGACTGCCACCTTGATCGGGAGTTTGAGGTCCATGTTGCGCGCTCCAGGTATGGAAAGGGTGAATGCGTTGATCGGGGTCCGGTGTCCGGTTGATCCTGCTACCCGCTGAATGCTAAGAAACCCGCCTCACGGCGTAAACCAGTATGTCGTGACGCCACCCATCGCGAACCGCGATGGCTCGTGAGGGACTCGCAACCGTCCTTATGGCACCTCGCCCTGTTTGTCGAGGTGGTCGACCAGCATGCGCGCGGGAAGCGGCAGCGTGTCGAAATGGCGTGCAATGATGAGCAGCGGCCGCAGCGACCACGGTTCGTCGAGTTCAACGACGGCAAACGGCACCGAATGCATGTAAGGCGTCACGCTTCCCTTGGGGAGCACGCCAATGCCGAGACCCGCGCTGACCATATTGCGCACACCCTCGAAGCTGGTCACCTCGATGCGCACGCGAAGCCGCATGCCGGCGCGCTCGGCGGCGGCACGGCACAACTTTGAAATGGACGTGCCGTACGGCATGCTGATGACGTCGTCTTCCAGAACTTCCGCAAACGTCACGCTGGCGCGCCCGGCGAGCCGATGATCCGACGGCACGATCACGACCAGCTTGTCGACGCTGTACGGACGCCATTGCAGATCGCCGAGCACGTCCTCCGTCGCCGCGCAAATCCCGAGATCGGCGACGCCGCTTGCAATTGCCTGCACCACTTCATCGCTCGACTTCTCGACCATATCGATCCGCACCTTCGGATTGCTGCGCAGGAAGGAGCGCAGCGCACCCGGCAGATACTGGACCATGGCGGTAAAGTTCACATAAATCCGGGTATGCCCTCGTAAGCCCGCTGAATACTCAGACATTTCGTCCGATATTTGCTGCAGGTGCTCACCGAGGCGCTTGGCATGGTGATAGAGCGCCTCGCCCGCGGGTGTCGCCTGAACACCGCGGCTGTGCCGATACAACAGCGGCGTGCCGGCGTCGTCTTCGAGATCCGATACGCGCTTGCTGACGGCCGACGCCACGATGTGCGTGCGGGCCGCCGCCGCAGCGATGCTGCCCTCTTCGATGACCGCCACGAATATGCGCAGGGACTCCATGTCCAGTCGCAACGGCCGGTCTGCTGAAACGCGCATCCTCACTCCTTCGAATCGGATATCCGCCCGCTTTGCACCCATCGCGTTTGGCGATGGCTCTATTGAACATTGAGAAGTTTTCAACACGACCGGCGATCGGCATTCTGTGTGCCATAGCGTTCGATCCTCGCCTGGCCGCGGTCATGGGGCGGGATCGGGCAGCGCATATCGCGATTCTATGTCGAGGGGGCGGAGTTGTCCTGGAAGCCGGCGCATTGGTCTTTCCGACGATCACACCCGTACAAGGCCGGAACGCGGGAAAGCGCTGTTGAAACCATGAAGGAGACGAAAGATGGAACACGAACAAGTTGTTTTGAACCCGCGAACTCGCTGGTACGACGGTCTTACGACGATGCATTGGCGGGTGCTGAAGGCCAGCTTTCTCGGCTGGATCTTCGACGGCTTCGAGGCACTGGCGCTCGTCGTCGTGCTTGGACCGATGCTGCATTCGGTGCTGACGCCGGCGCAAGCCGCGTCTCCCACGACCTACGCGGGTCTGGTGATCGGCATCACGTTGCTGGGCTGGGGTGCAGGTGGTCTGATCGGCGGAATCATGGCTGACTACGTCGGACGCAAGCGGATGATGCTCTGGTCCGTCTTTCTCTATGCGGTGTTTTCCGGTTTGACCGCGTTTTCGCAAAGCTTCTGGATGTTGTGCGCGCTGCGCTTCCTGACCGGCCTCGCCATGGGCAGCGAATGGAGCACGGGCGTCGCGCTGTTGTCGGAAACCTGGCCGGAGCGGGCGCGCGCGAAAGGGGCCGGCTTCCTGCAATCGGGCTTCGGCTGGGGCACGCTGATCGCTGCCGTGGTCTGGTATGCGCTTTCGTCGACGCATCCGCTCGGTGCCGAAACCTGGCGCCTGATGTTTGTGCTTGGCGCGGTCCCGGCGTTTTTTGTGCTGTATATCCGCCGCGGGGTTAGCGAGTCGGAGAAATGGCAACGTGCGGTGCGCGAAAAGCGCTGGAGCGCAACGAGCGCCCAGCCGGTTGCAGGCGACACGACTGCATCCGAAAAGCGCCCTTTCACGCTCAAACAACTGTTCAATGAACCCGTCGCGCTGCGCCGCACTGCCCTTCTGTTAGTGCTGTCGATCGTCACGACCGTCGGCTGGTGGGCCATTTCCAGCTGGCTGCCGACCTATACCGTGTCGCTCGCCAAAGCCGAAGGTATTTCCGACGCCTTGTCGTGGGGCTCGAAGATTTCGATCGCGTACACCATCGGTGCAATTGCCGCCTATATGGTCGCGGGCTTCGTGGTGGATGCTATCGGCCGGCGGGCGTTCCTGTCGCTCACTTTCGTTGGCGCACTGGTAACAACGTTCATTACCTACAAGCTGACCACCAGCGTTGAAACGATGATGGTCGTGGCGCCGATCAACGGCTTCTTCACGCTGGGCTGCGCCTATGTCTGGATGGCGATCTACCCCTGTGAACTTTTCGCTTCCAGCGTGCGCTCCACGGCGATCAGCTTCGTTTTCAATGCGGCGCGATTGATTGCCTGGGTGTTCCCGATCATCGCCGGCAGCATGATCAAATCGTTCGGCGGAGTGTCCCAAGCTGCTTTGACGCTCGGCTCCGTGTATCTGCTCGGTATCGTTCTGCCGTGGTTCTTGCCTGAGACGCAAGGCCAAGGCATGCCTGATTGAGTCGACTCACCATTTCGGATACCTATCTTTAATCTGGAGAAAAGCATGCCTCAAAACTTTCGTATCGGACAGATCGTCCCAAGCTCGAATACGACCATGGAAACGGAAATTCCCGCCATGCTGCGTGCCCGCGAAGCGATCCGCCCCGAACGATTCACCTTCCATTCGAGCCGGATGCGTATGCACAAGGTCACGAAAGAAGAACTGGAAGCGATGAACAAAGAGGGGCTGCGCTGCGCGGCGGAACTTGCCGACGCCCGTGTCGATGTCATGAGCACCGCGTGCCTGGTCGCGATCATGGCGATGGGGCCCGGCTATCATCGGCAAACGGAACGCGAATTGCTCGAGGTCGCTCGTGCGAATCATTGCCTCGCGCCGATCATGACTTCCGCGGGAGCGCTGATTGAAGGACTGAAGATCATGGGCGCTCGCCGGGTTTCTCTGATGGCGCCGTACATGCGGCCTCTGACCGACCTCGTCGTCGCCTATATCGAGAACGAAGGCATCGAGGTCATTGATTCCCTGTCCTTTGAGATTCCCGACAATCTCGAAGTCGGTCTGCGCGACCCGATGCAGTTGATCGAGGACGTTCGCGGCCTGAATACGGAAGGCGCCGACGTCGTCGTGGCGTCCGCTTGCGTCCAGATGCCTTCATTGCCGGCTATTCAGCGCATTGAAGACATGCTGGGAATCCCCACCGTCTCAACCGCGGTATCCACTGTCCGGCGCATGCTGGATCACCTGAATCTCGAACCGATCGTTCCCGGCGCCGGCGCGTTGCTTGCCGGCGCGTGATCCGCAATGTAGCAAGCGCGGTGCGCTCACGTGGCCGGGCCACCCCTGGGTGGTCGACGAGCCAACGTGACGATGCTCAATCGAGCGGGAAATCACCGCGCCTGCCGACAACATGGTCAACTTGTTGTCCATAAAACGAATGTTCTAATGGCGATCATTCAGATCGAGCCACCCACGAGTTTCCACCGACCCTCGCCGTGCATAGAATGTAATGAGCGTTCAACCAACGCGCTTCAGATCAAGCGGAGAGGGTCATCATGAGAGTCATTGCGTATTTCACAGCCGCGGTATTGGGCATTTCCTCTTTCACACCGGCTTTCGCCGGCGAGCATATGCATATGCATGTGAATCACGATCACGAACACACTCGCTATCAACCGCCTGGAGCGAGCCAGAGTGGTGCGGATCAAAATGCACCGGCTCATGCGTCGCAAGACAATAGCCAAGTCCAGCCGGCCAGCAAGTAGGTTCGAAGAACGTGCGTCTTTTCCTAGCGTGCGTAGCGAAGCAGGAAATCGCGTAACGGCGGATTCACAATCTCGGCATGGGTCAAATTCGGCGTATGTCCCGCTCGATCGACCAGCACAAGATCCTTGCAGTTCGGCAACCGGGCGGCGAGTGCCTTGGCGCATTCAGGGCTGATAGCGGGGTCTGCGAGCCCATGAAACACGATCGAGGTATGGGTAATCTCGCCAAGCCGCGGCGTGATGTCATCTCTCGAGACAAGGGCGTTCACCGGATGTTCGAAATGATCTGTGCCGGCGTTCAGCCATTTCCGGATCCACGCCGATGCCGCGTACTCGGGTCCGAACAGAAACGCCGACATGTTTTGCGCGACATTTTTCGCGCCATTGCGTGCCCACTCCGCTTTCAGTTCCTCGAAAGACTGCTGAACCGCTTCGGAGTCGGTGTCGCTTCGTGTCGATATCAGCGCAATCGCCCGGAAGCGATCCGGCTCCAGCAACGCCGCGCGCATCGATATGAATCCGCCTTGGGACATGCCGACCAGCGACGCCGATGCAACCTCCAGATGGTCGAGCAAGGCAATGAGATCGAGCGCGGAATCCCAGTAGCTAAAGGTCCGGGTCACAGCGCCCGTTGCACCGAAACCTCGCTGGTCCCACACGACACAACGGAACTCATTGCTGAGTATCTCGATGTTCGGCTGGAACATGTCGCTGTCCATCAGAAAGCCATGGCTGAAGACAACGACAGGGGCCCCGGAAGGGCCGAACTCATCGTATGAAAAGCGTATTCCATCGCGTTCAAAAAAAGGCATGCCAATCCTTACTTGCAAATAACACGGTGGATTCAATATAAGCCGACCTCTGCCGGAACACCTGACCGAAAGCGCCGATCGCTTGTCAAATCGTCCTGATTTTCCAGAACCTGCATTCAGGTCTGAACAGGTTTCCACCCATTGACTGCACTCCTTACTTTTGTTTAAGTGACGTTTATGCGATTTGTCTATCGACTGGCTTTCTGCAAGATCTCGCCGCTTACCAAAGCGTCTCTTTTGTGTTCATGGAATCCGGCAAAGCATCATGCACCGCCGCGTTCCGCGTGGAGAAAATGTTGGGTATGACAACAGTACCAATTGATGGAGACAAGCCCGTCTGGATTCTGCAAGGAAGTTTCGGGCGCGCAACGGTGAACCTGATTAGCCGCCCGCTTGTCGCTCACGCTCACGCCCAATACCAGTTCCTGTTCAAGCTTGGCGGAGGCAACTGCAACTTCCGCATCGGCGCGGACGATTGCGCACTGACAGCCGAGCGGGCGATCTGTCTGAACCCGTGGGTGGAACATTCGAAGAGCAGCAGCGAAGACGAACCTTCGCTGATCCTTTCCCTCGTTATCGAAGCCTCCTGGTTGCGCCAGCAATTGAAACTCGCGGAAAACGGCACCGCGAGCATCTTTCCGAAGGCAGAAGTGGTCGTCACGCCGGACGTACGGCATCACGTGGATCGTATCGCCGCGGCGATCACCAACCATCTGGTCGCTCAGGACGACGATTGCATGCCCATTCTTGAAGATCTGGTGACCGCGCTCGGACGTGATTTTGCGGATCCTGCGTTGACGGCCGGGATCGTGCCATCAGGCCGACCGATTGACTTTCGCATCCGCAAAGCAGTGGATTTCATCAAGCACGCTTCGGTGACCAACCCCACGGTTGCCCAGGTGGCGGCTCAAGTAGGCCTGTCCAGGTCGAGATTTTTCCAGCAATTCCGGGTATGCATGGGTATTTCGCCGCAGCACTATATCGACTGGGTTCGCATGTCTCATGCAATCCAGTTGCTTGGCGCAAGCGACAAACCGCTTGCCGACGTAGCCGAAGAGTTGGGGTTCGAAGAACACAGCCACTTCACGCGCTTCTTCGCGCAACACATGGGTGTGCCACCCAGCGAGTTTCGTAGGCATTCAGTCACGCTGGATAAACAGCGCGACTGAACGGTGCTGTGGGGCTCCGGATGAGCCCCACACCCTCAGGGAGCCAGATTCACCTTATCCGGGATCAGGCCGCGGACTTTCGTACCGCGTAACCGCTTTCACTAATGGACGAGTCGGCGGCCACCGGGTTACCGAGCACACCCAGACCATCGATTTCCACCTCGACCCAGTCTCCCGCCCGCATATGCACCAGTCCCGGCGTCGGAAAGGGCCCGTACTGACGCGAGAGATCGTTGCCCTCGACATCGTCCGGCTGCGGCTTCAATGCCCCCGGCGTTCCCATAGCGATCAGGTCACCAGGCCGCAAACGATAGCCCTGGCTCAGATAGCTGATCACTTGCGCCACGCTCAACAGCATGTCGTCGAGCGGTGCGCTCTGACGAACCACGCCGTTGATGCGAGTCACCACCTTGTGCTTCGCAGGGTCGCCGAATTCGTCACGGGTCATCAACCATGGCCCGTATGACCCCGACGCCTCGAAATTCTTGCCGAGGCCGAATTGACGGTTGTGCATCTGGAACTCGCGAACCGACCCTTCGTTGAGGCACGTGTAGCCCGCCACATGTTCCAGCGCTCGCTCCACGGGAATATAGCGCCCGGGTGTGCCGATCACGACGCCGAGTTCGCCCTCATAGTCGAACGCGCGTGCCACGGATTCCACCGGCGCCAGAATGGGCTCGCCGGCACCGACGTAGGACGCCGCCGTGCGCATGAAAAGGTGGGGATATTCCTTCGACGTTTGAAGTCCCGTCTCCGCAATATGGCTCTTGAAGTTCAATGCCAAAGCCCACATTGCGTTCGGGCGGCCCAGAAAGGGCTTGAGTGTGACATCGGCGAGCGCCCGGTCGCCTTGCCGGCCCTCTGCCGCTTGCCGCAGCCGCGTGAGCCCATCCTCCTGCTCAAGGATCGAAATGAGACTGGATGGCAGGTCTGGCGCAATGTCCGAAACAGCAATGAAATGCGTCGGGCTAGTGACGATTCCAAGTGCGATACCGTCACCGTTGGAGTAAGCAATAATCTTCATGATCGAGAATGTCTTTGCGTTGGATTGAATAGCATGGCGCGGCGAGTTTCAGTTCTCCACCACGGCGCTCTCGGGAAACTTTTGAACCGCTCTACGGCCGACCAGCGATAGCGCTGCCAGCGCGAGAATCGCGGCACCGGCGGGTGCAACGGAGGTCAGGACGATGTCGCGCACCGGCCAGCCAAGCGACAGCAAGCCGCCTCCAATCGCCGGGCCCACGAAGGAACCGACCCGCCCGATCGCATGGCCCCAACCCACTCCGGTCGCGCGAATCTCAGGCGGATAGAAAGCGACGGCAAGCGCGGTCTGCCCCATGATGCCGTTGACCAGACCGGCTCCGATCACGCCGATCAGCAGCAGTACGAGGGCCGGTGTCACCATCGCCTGACTCAGGCCGACAATGCTGAGCATCACCAGCAACAAGCCCAGAACCAGAGCTGATTTCACCCTGAGCCTGCCGGCCAGCGTCATCAACGTCACCGCCCCGGTCATCAGAATGTTGCCGCTCAGACCTCCGATGCTGAAGGCAGCCATGCCGACCGACGCGTGTTCCGTCGAGAAGCCGAAATCCACCAGCAGCGTCGGCACCCAGAACAGCAACGCGTACACATCCATGAAGATCAGGAATGAGAACACCCACAGCAGGCACGTGTAGGCGCCAAGACCATTTTCGAACAGCGCCTTGAGCGGGTTGGACGCACGCACGGCGGTGGGTTCGGTCGTCGCAGGGCTGCGCGCCGGAAGGATGCGAAAGAACACGGCGACCAGCAGGAAAGGAAGAACACCACCGGTCACGAAGATTGACTGCCAGCCGAAGTGACTCATCAGCGGGCCACCCGCCACGCCGCCCGTGACCGCGCCCACAGACATGCCGGTCGTCACGAGCAGGGACGCCGCCACCTTATGCTTCGCGCCAATGATGCCGGCCGCCGCCGCAATGGCGATAGGCAGCGCGGCGCCGAGCCCGATGGCAGCAGCAAGGCGCATGACGGACAGGCTGGCGATATTGCCCGCCAACGAGGTCAGCAGTGTGCTCCCGGCGAACAGTACAACGCTGGCAAGACCAATGCAACGGTGTCCGAATCGTTGCGCAAGCGGCCCGGAAATCATGAAGCCGATCGCCGCGCCTATGTTCGTCGCCACGAAAACGGTGGTGAAGAGCGCGGGCGCCAGTTGCCATTCATGAGCGAGCTTTGGCACGACAAAGGAGATCGACGTGGTGTTGAAACCATCCAGAACGATCACAAGGAAACACACTAGCAGGGCCAACACGGGCCCCGAGCGGCGTGTTCCGGCCTGGCCTCCTTCCATGGACGGTTTCGGGTCTTTCGCATTCATCGAATCATCTCCTTGCAAACCATGCACGGGCACGCGGCCCGGCTTAAACGCTGTAGCCTTGCATGAACAAACGGCTGTTGAACTGACGCCCTACCTTGCGCTCAGGCCCGTATGGACTTTGCGATGCGCTCCTGCAGCGCGGCGGTAAAAATGCGCTTGGGCAGCATGCAATGAATACCCTTGGGTGGGATGGTCGAGTAGACCGTTCCGGTCTGATTGGCGTATTGCGTCACGCGGAAGCTGCCTGCCACGCTGTAGATGCCGTAGCAATCTTCCGGTGCAATGCCGGTGGCGCTGGATAGCCAGCTGATCATCTGCCGCAGACAGGCGACCAGCGAGTTTTCGAGGGAGTCGGAAAAACCGAAGCCGATCCAGTGGTCGGGGGTCTCGGCCATCGGCACGTTCAGTGCAGCGCCCTTGTGCAGGATGTACTGAATGCGCATCTCTTCGAAGGCCGTCTCAATCGAGGTCTGATCGACATTGCCTTCACCCGAGGCCCCCATGGAGCCGCCCGTCCACACTCGCGCGCCGCTCACTTGCACTGGCAGGAAGATCGACGTATCCACGCCGAGCACGGCACAGTCCAGATTGCCGCCGTAGTTGCCGGCCAGATTCGCGCTGACAGGCTTCTCGCCGGCCGGCTGTGCGGCGATATACGCCTGAAACGGATTGAGCGGAATATTGACGCCCGGCACATACGCGGCAGCGGTCCGCTCCTTGTCGAACTTCAGATAGCGCAGATAAGGCTTGAAATCGTGCGGCAAAGCGCCGACACCGGGAGGCGCGGAATTCCATCCCCAGTCGATCGGCCGCATTTTCAGCATCCGGCATTCGACCAGATCGCCGGCCTCGGCACCGATGATCGAAACGGGACCAATCAGCGAGAACGGACCGTTGGGGTACTTCTTGCGGATCGGCTCGCGCTCCTTGAAGGTCAGCCCATACTTCGCTTCGTTACCCCAATTGGTCCACGTGCCGTCATACCAGACGGTATCACCCGACTTGATCGTCACCGCCGTCGGCGCGCTGGGCTCGATCTGCCCGACCCTGACCGTGTCGAGCGACGGCACCAGTTTGATGGTCTGACCTTCGCGCGACGCTTGCGCAACAGCCGATGTCTGCGACGTGCCGCTTTGCGCGCGGACTGCGCCGGACAGACCCAGAGCGCCAGCTGCAAACGCGCCGAAACCCAGCTTCAGTATCGATCGACGGCAAGCGTCGGTAGCGTCAGATGTCGAGGCACGCAGATCGTCCTCGGAAACCGCTGCGCCCACTGCATCGCGTTGTTCTGTTTCGCGTTTCATGAAAATGCTCCCTAAATCGTTTCAGTAGGACACGACGTGTCACCGCACAGTCGTCGCACCGATTGCTTCAATTGCACTCTTGATAACCTGATCGTCGATCTCGGAGGGCGCACCACTCGCGCCAATCGCGCCTAACAGATGCCCATCGACAAAGACAGGAAACACACCACGTCCCGGCAGAAACGGCGCGAAATAGCCCGCACCGGAAACATTGCTGTACTCCGAAGGATCGTCCTTGAAGCGCTGCTCCAGCGTTGCACCGGACTGGCCGCCGAGAGCAACGGAAGCGAACGCCTTGCCGCGCGCGAATTCGACGCTGACAAACGGCGCGCCGTCCATGCGCACGGCCATGATGAGGTGGCCGCCCGGGTCAAGCACGGCGAAACTCATCGCAAGATGGCGGCTCTGCGCGGTTGCCGTCGCGCTCTCCACGAGCTTCATTGCCTGCTTCATGCTCAGCGAATAGCTTGTAAGCGGGGACGCTGCCTGTTGTGCGTCAGCCGTTTCAGCAACACACAAGTTGCCCAGAGAAGCGAGGCACGCCGACCCAAGTAACGCGCCCAATGCGGCCTTGTTTACCCGTGCTGAAAGACAGAATCTCAAGCTAGTCTCCTCTTCATGACACCTCGAGCAGCGCTCGACAGATGAAGGTTATGCCGGGGGGCACGCGTCGCTATAACCAGAGAGATCGCGCGCTTACCAACAAGTCCGATAATTTTTTACCGGGCTTGTCGCTAAGGACGCAACTTCCAAACGCCCCCCTTAAACTCGCGCGCCTCATTGACCCGAAGCGGGCGCCGGCGCAGCCTGTTTTGATGCAGCCGCCTTGCGCTCCGCATCCGTGAGATTCTGCGGATAGTTATCCTGTCTGCCCGACTCCTTGTAGCCGTTCTGTTCGAGCACCTTCAACTCGGCGTTCTTCTTTTCCCGGCGGGCTTTGCGCGCGGCTTTACGCTGAGCTTTGGCGATCTGCTTGGGCGTCGAGGCGCTCATCGACGCCGACGCCTGGTCACCACTAGCCGGTTGTTGAGCCATTGCCGTAGGCGCCTCGATAAGCACCAGACCAAGCGCTGCGACGAGTGCAGCTGAAACTGCACGAAACTGGACCATGATTGAGTCTCTTTGAAAGTTGGATGAGTAAAGATAGGCGGACCGCGATGGCGCGACGCTTAG
>DASVNP010000489.1:0-8835 GCA_036383775.1 Paraburkholderia sp.
GCACGCGGCTCACGGTCCTTGCAACACGTTCGGCGCTGAATCGACGTTTGTCGTGCCGTAATCGATAAGTCGCGATTTGCCACCGAGACAGCGTGTCGTCAAATTTCCGCCGGCTACGCGTTTTGACACACTCTGGGCCGACAGCCGCCTGAGGCGGACAGCCTATGGCCACACCGCGCGACGAGCATGCTGTCGCGCGGAGGCGGCGCCAACTGGTTTTGCAGTTCCAGCTCGGAGACTGAGGAGGCTATGCTAACCTAGGTCGACGCTAACACCAGCAAAGCCGCGCTCGAGGATGAACGATATATTCGAGTTTTCTCAGGATTTCGAGCCGTTCCCCGAAGACCTGCCGAGAAAGGAGTGGCAGACAAAGTCGCTCGATTGCGCCATGGCCGATTATTGGGTGGCAAGCGATGGACGTGTCGCGCGCCGACAGTTTCTGAGCGACGATTACTTTGCCAGCGACACAGCCTCCTTCACGGCGTATTTGTTCCACTTCCGAAAAGGCGTGAGATTCGACCTGAAAGTCATTGTCGCTCACGGGCGCATCCTAGATCTTCGGCGAGAGCGCGAACCTGAAGCGGGGGAAGCGGTGGATGAGTGGACTATCCCCGTACCTGGTCCCGACGCTGAACGTCACGATTGATGCGAGTCGGTTCGCAGACGACTAGCTAAAAGAATAGTAGCTATTCCGCGCAAGTGGAGCCTATCCAAAGGCCACGATGTGCAATTACGTCCACCGCGGTCCATCGCTCTGGCGTTGACTTCTGTTTAAATGCGTCCCGCGTCGGCTGGCGCTTTGCCCCGGAATGTGCCTCTGCTTCGATGTTCTATACGGTTTTGCCCGTCGATGCGGAGAACTACGTGCGTGCATCGCATCGCGGTCGGCGCGCTTTCGCAAACGAGCTCTACGTTCACCAACGCGACGGGCACGATTGGCACGCGAAGGTCCGGTCAACAGGGCGGAGCCGACTGTCGAATGTCACACCAAGCACCAGGACGAACGGCGCTTCCTGGCCGACAGTTGTCTTGCCACCGGCGGCGCTGTCGGAACGGCAGCCTACATACAAACTGCTGCAGGATGCTTTACAGCGGGGGCATTCATTGGAATCGCGTCGACGGAATAGCGGGTAGAATCCAGCAGTAATGCGGCGCCAAAATGAGGGGGGTGCCATGACGACACGAAGACAAGTCCTGGCCACTGTTTGCGCCTTGGCCGTGAGCGTAAATGTCCCTATCGCTGTACGCGGCCAGCCGAGCGCTTTAACGCGACGGATTGGATTCATCTCGCCCGGGGGGACGGCTGCAGTTGAGAGTTTTCGCGCAAGTCTCGCCGACCTTGGTTACGTGGACGGTCGCGACATTAACATTGACATTCGGGCTGCGAATGGCCAGTTGGATCGCCTTCCCGAATTGGCTGCTGAACTTGTCGGACTCAAGGTAGAAGTGATCGCGGTTGTCGGAGCCGTCACGGCCCGTGCTGTGCAAAAAGCAACCACGACAATACCGATTGTGTTCGCCATCGTGGTTGACCCTGTGGCAGACCGCGTGGTTGCGAGCATGGACCGGCCGGGCGGAAACACGTCGGGAGTGACAAGCTTCGACCCGCAACAAGCCAAAATGCAGATCAGCCTTCTCAAGGAAGCGGTTCCGTCACTGGAGCGTATAGCGATTCTGTGGGATCTGGGCGTCTCAGAGTTGCTAACGCACGGCAATGAGGAGGCGGCACGATCGCTAGGATTGCGCCCGCAGTCGTTTGGCGTTAAGGGCCCAATTCCCGACATCGGTGGTGCGTTTGCTGCAATGCTAAACGAGCATGTTGGCGCAGTGCTGGTACTGGAAGAGCCCATCACGGTTGTGCATAGGA
Source organism: Paraburkholderia sp. (assembly GCA_036383775.1). Taxonomy (GTDB): domain Bacteria; phylum Pseudomonadota; class Gammaproteobacteria; order Burkholderiales; family Burkholderiaceae; genus Paraburkholderia. The sequence continues at coordinate 1,868 of DASVNP010000489.1, forward strand.
AGCGGATTGCCGAATTGGCCAACGCCCATAGACTTCCGTCGATGTTCGCTCGAGACTGGGTGGATGCTGGTGGCTTGATGGCATATGGAACGAGCGTAGTCGAGGCTGTGCGGCGTATGGCTGGGTTTGTGGACAGGATCCTGAAAGGTGCAAGTGTCGGGGACTTGCCTGTCGAAACGGTGACGCGGCAAGAGCTGGTGTTGAACGTCAAGACGGCACGTGAGATTGATTTGACCTTCCCGCCCGATCTGCTTAAACGTGCGAATACGATCGTCCGATAGGCTAACTCGGATCGCATCAGCTTCAAAGTGGCTGAACATCAGGATCTGCGTGCCGCACCCTCGACATGAAGCTTTTCGCTGAGGCGGTCATTCGCTGACCGCGTAACGCAGTGACATGTGGTTGACCGCTTCGGCCTAGGACTTGTCTGCCGTGATCAGCGCGCGAAAGTCCCTAGTCCTGTGAGCACCCGTCGTTCGAATGTCGAGATGCGAGTAAGGTCGGAACGACCGGGGATGGCCGCATTGGGACGTAGCCATCGCGAGCGGCACCGGACGACTACCGGCTTGTGTTCCAACTGCCAGTCGACAGCGGTGAAGCTCGCGAGTCGCTCCACGAACCGGCCGTCGCCGGATGACACATTTACTTTCGCAACGGCGACGGTTTTAACCGGTCTACGCAAGCCGTGCTTATTCGGCGAACAGGTCCGGACCAAACACTTCGTAGTGAATGCGGGCGTCATGGATGCTGAGCTCCTTTAGCGCGTCATGTTGCATGCGCATAAAGGGGATCGGTCCGCAGATGTAGTAGTCGGCGTCCGGCAACAGGATCGAACTCTTGATCAGATTGACGTCGACGAAGCCCGCGTGATCGTAGTCACGGCCCTGAGTATCCAGGGGCAGCGGCTCGTCATAAAACACAACCAGATGAAAATTGGCATGCGCTGCGGCTGTCTCACGCAGCCGGTCACGCATGGCATGCACCGCGCCGTTGCGAGCACCATGGACAAATACCACCTGCCGCTGGGGATCCTGTATGGCCTTCTTGAGCATGCTGATCATCGGCGTCAGCCCCACACCTCCGCTGATCAGCACGATAGGCGTCCTGGCGCTCACATCAATATGGAAACTGCCATATGGCGCGGCCAGCCTGACCTCGTCTCCGACATTGACGTGATCGTGCAACAGGCAGGAGACATAGCCTGGCGGGTGCGAACCGCCGCTCTCGCGCTTGACCGAGATGCGGTAGCTGCGTCCGTTCGGCATATCCGAGAGGCTGTACTGCCGAATCTGCCGCAAACCCAGAGCCGGCACGTTCACGGCGATACTGGTGTATTGTCCGGGTTCGAAGTTGGCGACGGGGCCGCCATCGGCCGGTTCAAAAACGAAGGATGTGATGACGGTGCTTTCCGGCCGCTTCTCGCGAACGACGAAGGTGCGCCAGCCGGTCCAGCCGCCCAGCCTCTCCGCGGAGCCTTCGTATAACTCACTTTCCATGCCCATCAGCATGTCCGCCAGGTTGCTGTAGGCCTGTGCCCAGGCGGAAACAATATCCTCGGTCGCCGCGGTCCCGAGCACGTCCTTGATGGCGCCAAGCAGGTGCTCGCCGACGATCGGATAGTGCTCCGGCAGCACGCCGAGGCTCGCATGCTTGTTAGCAATGTTTTTCAGCACTGCCGTGAGACTCGCGGGGTCCTCGATATTTTCCGCGTACGCATAGACGGCACGCGCCAGCGCCTGCTGTTGCTGCCCCTGTTCCTGATGTGCCATGTTGAACACATTCTTCAGTTCAGGATGGGTCTCGAACAGGCGCTCATAAAAGCGCTGGATGATGGGGTAGCCATATTCGGCCAGAACGGGCGCGGTGGCCTTGACGATGTCCTTCGTTCGCTGCGTCAGCATGACCTGGCCTCCTTCACAACGCTGGGGAGCGCCCCAGCCTAGCTCAAGTCTATACAACGTTGGCGCGTTTGATGAGACCGAGTCGGCGCGGCTCGAGCCGAAAGCGGCGGCCGGGAGCATACTGGCATCGGTTGACGATAGCTCCGTTGAACACCTCGGGGGGACGAACATGCGCCTGATCGAAGCCGATGAACACAAAGATTTTCTCGCGACCTTGCAGCGCAACGGTTTGGCAGAAGGAGATTTCGATCTTCGGGAAGCCGACACGACAGATCCCAAGAATGACGAGAACTGCGGTCTTCAGGGCTATGTCTGCATAACCAGGCTATCGACGCAGGTTACGAAGGAATATCCGTTATGCGACGAAAGCGATTGGCTACAGCATTTCACGAGAGATCTCGACGCGGGCGTCTTCGGCTGACCGGAATGAGATCGTGGACGCCATCGAAATCCGTGACTTGCGCTACGCGAACGCGAGCACGAAATCGAACCGGGCCGCATTGCGCCCGCCGTCGTCGTCGATCGTCATCAGCAGCCGGCGATCAAACAGGAAATCGCGAGCGTTGCGCTGCTCGCCCGGAAAGTAAAGTTGGGTCGTGAGGGTAGGCCCGTTCGGCGCTTGCACCGTCACATGGAAGTGTCGTGTGCGTCCCGGATACAGACCCGGCACGATGGTCTCGAGGCGGTAGCGTCCCTCGCTGTCGGCGAATTGATGACCGCGCAGCCGGAACCCCTCGACGTCGTATTCCCCGGCGTCATTAGCGTGCCAGAAATCGAGCAAAGCCCCGGACACCGCCCTGCATCGTGTCGACAGCACCTGCCCGGTCAGGACGATCTTCGATCCATTGATCCCCGGTTCGAGCAACGATGCGCGTTGCGGCGAGTGGGCCAGGAAGAACGGGCCTGCCGTCTGCCGCGGCGTCGGTCCGTGACCGTCGTCGCAGGCGGGCGTCGGTGAACCCGCGTCGGCCCGGCCTTCGTCGGTTTTCCCGAGCGCCAAAAGCAGCAACGTGGACGGCACCGCACCCGACCTTCGAAGAAAATCGCGCCGCCCCTGGTTCACACTTCGTGCGCGCATCGTGCACCCTCCTTGTTTCGCGCTCGATCGTCACGCCGCGCGATCCGCGCTGCGGAGTCGACGGGCGTCCGTGCGGGTCCCGTCGAAGTCAACAGAGCCTGCGCCAGTGCCGACCATGGTAAGCCGAAACTTCAGGTCGGGTGAGCCGGCCGCGAGGTCGCGGCCGGCCGTAGTCGAGGCGTGAAGCAGCCCGTCGGAGCCTGTTCCCCGAACGGCCGAAGTTGAATTTGGACCAGACCGTCGCGCCTACTTGAGCGCAATCACATCCGCCACCAGCAGAGCCGTCATATTGACGATTCGGCGCACCGTCGCGGAAGGGGGGAGCACATGCACCGGTTGCGCCGCACCCAACAGGATCGAGCCAATTGCGACATTGTTGCCCGCAGCCGTCTTCAGCAGGTTGTACGAGATGTTGGCCGCGTCGATGTTCGGCAGCACAAGCAGGTTGGCGTCGCCTTCCAGCGTCGAGTCGGGCATGAATTCGCGGCGCAGATTCGCGTCGAGCGCGATGTCGCCGTGCATTTCACCGTCGACCTGCAGGTGTGGCGCGCGCTCGCGCAGGATTGCCAGCACGTCGCGCATCTTCTGCGCCGACGGCGCGTTACTCGTGCCGAAATTTGAATGGGACACCAGCGCGATCTTCGGCTCGATGCCGAAGCGCAGCACTTCGTCCGCGGCCATGTTCGTGATTTCCGCGAGTTCTTCAGCAGTCGGATCGACGTTCACGTGCGTATCGACGAGGAAAACCTGCCGGCCCGGCAGCACCAGCGCATTCATCGCTGCGTAGACGTTGCAGCCTTTCTTCTTGCCAATCACCTGATCGATGAAGTGCAGGTGCCGGTGCGTCGTGCTCACCATGCCGCAGATCATCCCGTCCGCCTCACCCCGCTTCACCAGCATCGCGCCGATCAGCGTCGTGCGGCGGCGCATTTCGAGCTTCGCCATCTGCGCCGTGATGCCTTTGCGGGACATCATCTTGTAGTATTCCTGCCAGAAGTCGCGGTAACGCTCGTCGTGGTCGGTGTTCACGACCGTGTAGTCCTGCCCCGCGACCAGACGTAGCCGGTAGCGCGCAATGCGCTGCTCGATCACTGCCGGACGGCCGATCAGAATCGGCTTGGCCAGCTTTTTGTCGATGATGATCTGCACGGCACGCAACACGCGTTCTTCTTCACCTTCCGCGAACACGATGCGCTTCTTCTCCGGCTCGACGGCACGCGCCACCTCGAAGATCGGCTTCATGGTCGTGCCGCTGTGATACACGAACTGCTGCAGATGCTGTTCGTACGCTTCCATGTCCTCGATCGGACGCTCGGCAACGCCTGAGTCCATCGCGGCCTTCGCGACGGCCGGCGCGAGCTTGACGATCAGGCGCGGGTCGAACGGCTTCGGAATCAGATATTCCGGCCCGAACGATAGATCCCGAATGCCGTACGCCGTCGCGACGATATCGCTCTGCTCCTGGCGCGCCAGTTCGGCGATCGCGTTGACCGCCGCAATTTCCATCTCCCGCGCCACCGTGGTCGCGCCCGCATCCAGCGCGCCGCGGAACAGGAACGGGAACGGGAACACCAGCACGTTGTTCACCTGGTTCGGATAGTCGGCACGTCCTGTAGCGAGGATTGCATCCGGACGTACTTCCAAGGCGAGTTCCGGCAGGATTTCCGGCGTGGGATTGGCCAGCGCGAGAATCAACGGCCTCGCGGCCATTTGTTTGACCATCTCAACCTTGAGCACGCCACCCGCCGACAGACCGAGGAAAATGTCGGCACCTTTGATCGCTTCCGCGAGGTTTCTGGCAGACGTTTCGCGCGCAAATCTCTCCTTGTCGGGGTCCATCAGTTCGACGCGGCCCTTGTAGACCACGCCGGCGAGGTCGGTCACCAGAATGTTTTCGAGTGGTAACCCGAGGTCGACAAGGAGGTCAAGACAGGCAAGCGCCGCCGCACCTGCGCCCGACGCTACCAGCTTGACTTCCTTGATGTCCTTGCCGACCACCTTCAGGCCGTTGATGATCGCTGCCGCGACGACGATGGCCGTGCCATGCTGGTCGTCGTGGAAGACCGGAATCTTCATGCGCTTGCGGCATTCGCGTTCGACGATGAAGCAATCCGGCGCCTTGATGTCTTCCAGGTTGATGCCGCCGAAAGTCGGCTCGAGCGCGGCGATCACGTCGACCAGCCTGTGCGCGTCCGACTCGTTCAGCTCGATATCGAACACGTCGATGCCGGCGAACTTCTTGAACAGAACGGCCTTGCCTTCCATGACCGGCTTCGAGGCGAGCGGCCCGATGTTGCCGAGACCCAGCACCGCGGTGCCGTTTGTGACGACGCCGACCAGGTTGCTGCGCGCGGTGAAACGCGCGGCGTTCATCGGGTTCTCGACGATTTCTTCGCACGCGAACGCAACGCCCGGCGAGTACGCCAGCGCGAGGTCGCGCTGGTTGATCATCTGCTTCGTCGGCGTGATCGCCAGCTTCCCAGGCGTCGGGAACTCGTGGTAATCGAGGGCGGCTTCGCGGAAGCTCGTTGTATCAGATTGCTTGGCCATGGCTGCGGTACTCGGGAAAAAGTTGACTGGACGACTCAATGAGTGTGAGGCCGGATAATGGAATCTCTCGTGGGCGTCCCCCCAACTGTCGGCTCCGGACTGGTGGACTCAAGGACATCAATGCTGGTGTCGGCAGTCCGGTTGAGCATCGCTCGCGCCTTGTCCATATCGAGCGCGCCCTCCCATCGAGCCACCACAATGGTCGCAACCCCGTTACCGATCAGGTTCGTCACCGCGCGGGCCTCGTTGAGGAAGCGGTCAACGCCCAGCAACAGCACCAATCCGGACACAGGTATTTTGTGCATGGTGGCCAGCGTGGCGGCCAATGCCACGAACCCGGCTCCGGCAACACCAGCCGACCCTTTGGAGGTTAGCAACATCACGCCGAGCAGCAGCAACTGGTCCCAGATCGTCAGATGGATATTCATCGCCTGAGCAATGAACAGCGCGGCCATCGTCAGGTAAATCGCGGTTCCATCGGCATTGAAGGTGTAGCCCGTAGGCAATACCATCCCGACAACCGGGCGAGAGCACCCCAGCTTCTCCATTTTGATCAGCATTTGCGGGAGCACCGCTTCCGTTGAAGCCGTGCCGAGCACAATGAAGATTTCATCCCTGATGTAGCGGAGAAATTTCCATAACGACAACCCACACATCCGCATCACGATGCCAAGGACAACGACCACGAAGATGACACAAGTCAGATAGAGGCAACCCATCAACTGACCGAACGACGCCAGCGTGCCAATCCCATACTTGGCGATCGTGAACGCCATGCCGCCAAAGGCGCCGATCGGTGCGACATACATGACGATTCGAACGACGCCAAACATGCCCTGAAGGAACATGTCGAGCATGTCGACGAACGGCGCGGTGCGGGGACCGAGCTTGGCGAGCGCTATCGCGAGCAGAAGCGAGAAAAAGATGATTGGCAGAATATCTCCATTCGCGAATGCCCCGACAATGCTGTTCGGAACGATGCTCATGAGGAATTCAAGCATCCCATGCTGCTCGGCAGCATGGGTGTAGGTGGCAATGGCTGAACTGTCAATATGCGCGGGATCAATGTTCATCCCGCTGCCGGGCCTAACGATGTTCACGATCACGAGGCCAACCAGCAGCGCAATCGTCGATGCGACCTCGAAGTACAGGACTGCCTTGACGCCCACCCGACCGGCCTCATGAAGGTCACTCATGCGTGCAATACCGACGACAACGGATGCGAAGATGATCGGGGCAAGCAGCATCCGGATCAGTTTGATGAACAGGTCGCCGAGTGGCTTAAGTTGAGAACCGATGTCAGGGAAGAAGTGTCCAACGAGGACACCGGCAATAATGCCAATCAGAACCTGTACGTAGAGCTTGGAAAGAGATCTTCCGATCTTTGAAACCCGCATGACTGTCTCCTATGCGTGGCATCTTTTAGTGAAAGTCGGGTC
>DASVNP010000490.1:0-31768 GCA_036383775.1 Paraburkholderia sp.
CGGCCTGAGCACGCAAGGCCTCGACTATGCGGCGCGACATGAACGTTATTGGCGCCGCAATCTCGCGGTGTGCGTATTCGGCTCATTCACCACGCTCGTCAGCCTGAGCATGCTGCTGCCGTTTCTGCCCCTCTACGTCCAGCAACTCGGCGTGCAGTCGCAATCGGCCGTCATCCAGTGGTCGGGGATTGCGTTCGGTGCGACCTTTCTTGGAACGGCCGTCACCGCGCCGCTGTGGGGGCGTCTTGCCGATCGCTACGGCCGCAAGCCGATGCTGGTCCGCGCTGCCGTCGGCATGGCGGTGGTGATGTCGCTGATCGGCATGGCGCACAACGTTCATCAACTTGTCGGCCTGCGTCTGCTGGCGGGGCTGGTGGGCGGCTATGCGTCGGCTTCAACCGTGATGGTCGGCACACAGGCACCGCGGGAGCGCGCGGGCTGGGCGTTGGGTGTGCTGTCAACCGGCGCGCTGGCCGGCAATCTGATCGGTCCGCTCGTGGGCGGCTTTCTGCCGGGATGGCTGGGCATTCGCGGCACCTTCTTTGCCGGCGGCGCCGTGATCGCAGCGGCCGCGTTGCTCACCATCTTCGTCGTCAAGGAAGATTTCGATCCAGCCACCCATGCCACTCGCCGCCCCGCTCATCAGACGCCGGCGGCTGCGCGGCGCAACAACTATCCGGTCATCGGCGCACTGCTGGTCACGGCGATGATGGTGCTGCTCGCCAATATGTCGATCGAGCCGGTCATCACGGTCTATGTCGGCAGTCTCGGCGTGCCCTCGCCTCATTTGACGCGCATCGCGGGCATCGTGATGGCCTGCTCCGCTTTCGGCAGCGTGCTGACGGCCGCGCGCCTCGGTGCGCTGGCCGACCGGATCGGGAGCTGGAATGTGATCGTCGGTTGCCTGGTGCTGACCGGACTCGTGATGGTCCCGCAAGCGTTCGTTCACGCATGGTGGCAACTGGCCGCATTGCGCGCGTTGATGGGCATGACGCTGGCCGGCCTTCTGCCTTCAATCGCGAAGCTCGCAAGGCATGCCGTGGAAGAACACAAGACCGGCCAGATGCTCGGTTATCTGCAGTCGGCGCAATTCAGCGGGCAGGTGGCCGGTCCGGTTATCGGCGGTGTGATCGCCGTCCATCTCGGCCTGCATTCGGTATTTTTCGTTACCGGATCATTGCTGGTGGCGTGCGCCGCGCTTGCCCAATGGGCACGAACGAGCGTCAGCTCGCAACCTTCGACATAACCGCGGTGGCCGGATCATACCGGTAGCCTTTTTGCGCAAGCTGGTGGGCCATCGTCGTGCCAATCAGCTTTTGCTGGGTTTCCCGGGATATCAACTCGTGATCCGGTTTCAGCCGCTCCAGTTCGGATGACAGCCTGCGCACCAGCGCCACTTCTCCGGTGCTGCGCGCGTCGATAAACAGTATCCGTTCGCTCGCCGAGCCGAGCCGCTGTTTGAGGTCTTTGGCATGCGCTACCCATTGTTCGGCTGTGGAGCGAAGCTCGTCCAGCGCCTTCGTGTGGGCTTTGGTCTGAGCCAATATCTGGTGTTGCAACGCGGCGATTTCTTCCGCGCTTTCAGTCTCCGCGGCGCGAGGGCCTGGTTTCTGGGCGGCTTGACGTTCTTTGGCAAAAGCTTCAGTTTGCGCGGCTAGGCGCTGCGTCAACTGGGCCGCATGCTGGTCGGCGGCATCTGCTTGCGCCTTTGCGGCGGCTACGTCTTGCGCGAGCCGAGCCAGCTCGGCGCTCGCGGCGGTTTTCGCTTCGGTCAACGTCCCGACGTGCCGCCGTGTCTCGTCGAGTTCACGGGTCACGCGCTGCAGTTCATCGCGCTGAGCGGCCGCTTCTTCCGTCCGCGCCGCGACGGCCTGGCGCTCGCTTGCCAGGGCAGCGCGAGCGTCGCCTAGTTCAGACTCCAGCGTGGCAAGCCGCGCTAGGTTCTCGTTCGTTTGCGTGCCGGCGTCTTCGAGGCGCAATGACGCTGCGTTGAGCTGCTCCGTCAATCGCGCTACTTCCTGCGACTTCGCCTGACTGAGATCGCCCAGTGCGACGAGGTCCTGCCGTGCCTGTTCGAGTTCCTGAGCGACTCGCGCTATTTCGTCTTGCTTGCTTGCGACAGCCGCATCCGACGCTTCGCGCGCCCGGCGTTCCTCGTCGAGCGACGCCTTCGTGGTTTCCAGCGTGGCGCTCTGGGCCGACGCTTGCTGCACGAGCTCTTGTATCCGCGACTCGGCTGACTCAGCGCGCGACGAAGCCGCGCTTAAGTCTTCCGACAAGCGCGCCGCCTCTTGCGACTTCGCCTGGTTGGCATCGCCCAGCGCGGCGAGGTCGTGGCGGGTCTGACCGAGTTCCTGAGTGACCCGCGCTATTTCATCTTGCTTGCTTGCGACAGCCGCATCCAACGCTTCGCGCGTCCGGCGTTCCTCGTCGAGCGACGCCTTCGTGGTTTCCAGCGTGACGTTCTGGGCCGACGCTTGCTGCACGAGCTCTTGTATCCGCGACTCGGCTGACTCAGCGCGCAACGAAGCCGCGCTTAAATCTTCCGACAAGCGCGCTACTTCCTGCGACTTCGCCTGACTGACATCGCCCAATGCGACGAGGTCCTGGCGTTGCTGTTCAAGTTCCTGGGTGACTCGCGCAATTTCGTCGCTCTTGCTCGCGACAGCCGCGTCCGACGCTTCGCGCGCCCGGCGCTCCTCGTCGAGCGACGCCCTCGTGGTTTCCAGCGTGGCGGCCAGGGCCGACGCTTGCTGCACGAGTTCTTCCATCCGCGACTCGGCCGCCCCAGCGCGCAACGAAGCCGCACTTAGCTCGTCCGACAATCGCAGCACCTCCTGCGACTTCGCCTGGCTAACATCGCCCAACGCGACCAGGTCCTGCCGCGTCTGTTCGAGGTCGTGTGTGACTCGCGCGATCTCATCGTTCCTGCTTGCAACAGCCGCGTCCGACGCTTCACGCGCCCGGCGTTCCTCGTCGAGCGACGCCTTCGTGGCTTCCAGTTGGGCGCCTTCTTCCGCCGCGCGTTGCACGAGTTCCTCCACCCGTGCCCCGGCGCTGTCCGCGCGCGACGACGCCGCGCTCAGCTCCTCGGACAATCGCGCCGCCTCCTGCGACTTCACCTGCAGGTCTTCGCCCATTGTGGCGGCCTCATGCCGCGCCTGCTCGAGTTCCTGCGCGACGCGTGCGATCTCATCATTCCTGCTCGCGACAGCCGCAGCCAGCAAGTCGCGAGCCTTGCGCTCTTCCTCGAGCGACGCCTTCGCGGCCTCCAGAACCGCATCTTGCTCCGCCGCACAATGCACGAGCTCGCCGACGCGAGTTTCGGCCGCTTCGGCACGGCCGGTCGCCGCCGCGAGTTCCTCGCCAAGCTGAGTGGCGCCGCTTTCCGCGGCGCTCAGCGCGTTCGTCAGGCTCTGGATACGCTCGCGCCCCGATTCGACTTCTTCCACCGTCTTCTGGTACTCGGAAAGCGCCTCGTCCCGTTCCGCGAACGCCGCATCGAGGTTCTCGTTCACCGCTGCGATGCGATGGTTGAAGGCCCGCTCCGCATCGTCCTGGGAGGCCGCCCAGATCCGCCCCGCCGCGCTCATCACGGTATCGGCGAGGTTCTCCGGCAACCCGGCCTGGGCCTTCATTTCCGGCATTTCAGCCTGGCGCGCTTCGCGCCAGCGTTGCAAGGCTGCGACGACCTCGACCAGCGAGCCGCCCCGAACTTCTTTCCAGATTGTTACTGGCGAAACCCGTATGCCTTCCTCGACCATGCGATCTGCGATTGCAGCAATCCGTTCGTCGGTGATGATGTCTGCGTCCGTGGACATAAGCGCCTCAAAAATCAATGTGACCCGGCGAAAGCCAAAACTTCCAATACGTTACTACGTCTTGCGATGCCCGCACTATACGGGAACCGGCCGCGCATTTCGCACGCCGGCTAGTTCACTGGCCGGTGGGTTGCGGCAAGCGCGTCAAGCCCGGCGAACACAAAGCGGATGTAGTCGTCCACCAGCGCGGTCTTGTCTTTTGCCACGGCGGGCAGCAGGGCGGTTTGGACCTGCTTTGGCGCGATCATCATCAGGATGCAAGGCAGCACGGAGAACATCAACGCGCGCTGCACGGCCGGCTCCTGCGGATCCAGCCGCAGCACCTCGCCGATCAGTTGCAGCAGCACAGCGGCTTTCGGCCGGATTGCCTGCTCGATAAGCGCCGGAATCGCGGGGGACGGCGACAACACCTCGCGCAGCATCAGCATGAATCCCCAAGGCGCGCGGGAACCCGTCGAAACACCGATGAAACGGGACAGCACTGCTCGCAATCGCTCTCTCGGGTCGCCCGGTAGTGAAGTCAGCGCCGTCAGCTCGTCCAGACCGACCACCTGCCGGTGCGCCTCGACGAGCACCGCTTCGTAAAGTGCCTCGCGGCTGCCAAAGTGATAATTCACCGAAGCCATCGGCGTGCCGGCCCGCTCGCATATCTCCTTGCTGGTCGCGTCCGCGAAACCGCGCTCGGCGAACACCTGTATTGCGGTGTCGAGCAAAAGCTGGCGGGTCGCCGCGCCGTCAGGCCGGCTCGCCCGTTTGGGCTGAGTTGGCTGTTTCACCGCGGTCTTGGCTGGTCTGGTCGGCATGGGCGGAATTGCGGCCTCACAAATAGTTTGAATTCAAATTCAAATTCACATATCATCGATTTTACTTCATCTGCGTGAGCGCTGTGGAACGCGGCATGATGTAAACAAGTATGGATTGCTTACTGAGTATGTGCCCATCATCAGGCATGTTCGAGTGGGACGAAACCGATGCTGACTTCAATCATGAACCGAGTCGCCGTTACCGCCTTGTTGCTGATCGCCGCCAGCCTCGGTGCGGGCTGCGCCCGCCACGACGACAACGCGTATCAGGGCTACGTTGAAGGCGAGTACGTCTACCTCGGTTCGTCGCAGGCGGGCAAGCTGACGCAGTTGCCGGTCGTGCGCGGACAAACGGTCAAGGCGGATACGCCCCTTTTCGCACTCGACGTGGTCGACGAAACCGCCGCGCTGCAGCAGGCGCAACAACAACTTGCCGCGGCCCGTTCCCAACTCGCCGACATCGAAACGGGCAAGCGCGTGCCCGAAGTCGCCGTCAATCGCGCGCAGCTCGCCCAGGCCGTCGCCAATGCGCGTAAGGCCTCGCTGCAATTGACGCGCGACGAGGCGCAGTTCAGCGCGGGCGGCATTTCCAAGGGGCAACTCGACGATTCGCGCGCCAATGCGGACGCCACCGCGGCACAGGTGCGCGAACTCACCAGTCAGGTCGAAGTGGCGCATCTGCCCGGCCGCTCGCAACAGATTGCCGCCCAGCAGGCCCAGGTCGCGGCCGCCGAAGCCGTCGTCACCCAGGCGCAGTGGAAAGTGGACCAGAAGCGCGTGCATGCACCTGCTGACGGACTCGTCTACGACACGCTCTACCGCATCGGCGAATGGGTGCCGGCAGGCAGTCCGGTCGTGCAGATGCTGCCGCCGCAGAACATCAAGGTGCGGTTCTTCGTGCCGGAGGCGATTGTCGGCGGGCTCGCGCCGGGGCGCGACGTCACGATCCATTGCGACGGCTGCGCCGCCGACGTGCCGGCGAAAATCACGTACGTGTCGAAAGAGGCCGAATACACGCCGCCTGTTATTTACAGCAACGAAAGCCGCGCCAAGCTGGTTTTCATGATTGAAGCGCACCCGGCCGTGGCGGATGCAACGAAGCTTCACCCGGGCCAGCCCGTTGCCGTGGTGGTGAAATGAACAACGGCGCGCCCGAGTACGCCATCGACGTGCGTAACCTGAACAAGCACTTCGGCGACAAGCATGTCGTCAACGATGTCTCGCTGCAGGTCGCGCCGGGCGAGATCTTTGGGTTTCTCGGGCCGAACGGCAGCGGCAAAACCACCTCGATCCGCCTGATGTGCGGACTGCTTACGCCGGATTCCGGCACCGGCACTTGCCTCGGTTACGACATCCTGCGCGATAGTGCCCAGATCAAGCGCCATGTCGGCTATATGACGCAGCGGTTCTCGTATTGGGACGATCTCACCATCCGCGAAAATCTCGACTTCGTCGCACGCGTCTATCAGATGCGCAATCGGCGCGAAGCCGTGGACAGGTCGCTCGAATCGCTTGGATTGCAAAGCCGTGCGAATCAGTTGACCGGTTCGCTCTCCGGTGGCTGGAAGCAACGCCTCGCGCTCGCCGCCTGCATGCTGCACGAACCCCAACTGCTGCTGCTCGACGAACCCACAGCGGGCGTCGATCCCACCGCGCGGCGTGACTTCTGGGAGGAACTCCACCGGCTCGCGGCGCGCGGCATCTCGGTGCTCGTCAGCACGCATTACATGGATGAAGCCGAGCGCTGTCACAAGCTCGCCTATATCGCGTACGGCAAGCTGCTGGCGCAAGGCACGGCCGCCGACGTGATCGCTTCGCAGGATCTCGCCACATGGTCGATCTACGGCGACCGTCTGAGCGATCTGTCGGAACGGCTTCGCGCGATGCCCGGCGTCGACCAGACGGTCGTATTCGGTTCCGCGCTGCATGCGAGCGGACGCGATCACACCGCGCTGGAGCAGGCGATCCGGCAGGCGACCGCGGGCACCGCGCTGCGTATTGAGCGTATCGGCACCGGACTGGAAGATGTGTTCATCTATCTGATGAACCAGTCGAAAGACAACTTCGGGGCGCCATCGTGAACACGCGCACCGTCTTTTCGCTGACGCGCTGGTGGAGCATCGTGCTCAAGGAGTTCCTTCAGCTGCGACGCGATCGCGTGACGTTCGCGATGATCGTCGGCATACCGATCATTCAGCTTGCGCTGTTCGGCTTTGCGATCAACACGGACCCCAAGCATCTGCCGACCGCCGTCATCGTGCACGACCAGAGCGAGTTTTCGCGCAGCTTCATTGCCGCGATGACCAATTCGGCGTATTTCGACGTTGTCGAAACTCTGCCCAACGAAGAAGCGGGACGCCGGGCACTGGCGCAGGGCCGCGTGCAATTCGTGCTGAGCGTGCCGGTGGATTTCTCGCGGAAGCTGCTGCGCGGCGAACATCCATCGTTGCTGGTTGAAGCCGACGCCACCGACCCGACCGCGACGAACATCGCCGTTGCGGCGTTGCCGAATCTGGTTCAGCCCGTTGCGGACAAAGACATCACCGGGCCGCTCGCGCATCTGAACGGCACGCCTGGCGCGTTCACTGTGCAGGTCCACAATCTGTACAACCCGGAAGGCATCACGCAATACAACGTCGTGCCCGGCCTGATGGGCGTGATCCTGACCATGACGCTGGTCATGATGACGGGTCTCGCCATGACACGCGAACGCGAACGCGGCACGATGGAGAACCTGCTCTCGACGCCGGCCTTACCCGTCGAAGTCGTGACCGGCAAGATCGTGCCTTATGTCGCGATCGGCCTGATTCAGGCAACCATCATTCTGGCCGCGACGCGTTTTGTGTTTCATGTGCCGTTCGTCGGCAGTCCGGTGGCGATCTATTTCGCGGCGCTGCTCTTCATTGCCGCGAACCTGACGGTGGGCATTACCTTGTCTTCGCTCGCGCAAAACCAGTTGCAGGCCGTGCAGCTCACCATGTTCTATTTTCTGCCGAATATCCTGCTCTCCGGTTTCATGTTTCCGTTCGCGGGTATGCCGCAATGGGCGCAGTACATCGGCAACCTGTTGCCGCTGACCTATTTCAACCGGCTGATTCGCGGCATCCTGCTCAAGGGTGATGGCTGGGCGGATTTGTGGCCGTCGGTGTGGCCGATGGTGCTCTTCACCGCCGTCGTGATGGCGATTGCACTGCGCTTCTACCGGCGCACGCTCGATTAGGAGATCACGTCTATGAGAGTCCTCCTTACTTCGTGCGCTCTGGTTTTGTGCGGCTGCGCGGTCGGCCCGGATTTCCAGGCGCCCGCGGCGCCCGACGCGCAAGCGTATACGCGTGACGCATTGCCCGTACGTACCGCTTCGGCCGGCGGCGTGGCGGGGTCGGCACAGACCTTCAGCGTTGCCTCGAATGCGGTCCCCACATGGTGGCGGCAATTCCAGTCCGATGCGCTCAATCGTCTGGTGGATCAGGCGTTGCGTCAAAGCCCGACACTCGACGAAGCGCGAGCAAAACTGATCGAAGCGCGTGAGAACACCACCGCGCTGGCAGGCTCGACGCAATTCCCGCGTGTCGATGCCACCCTTTCCGGCACGCGAGAAAAGGTCGATCCCGCTGCGTTCGGCGTTCCGCTAGTCCAGAATCCGGGGCCGTTTTCGTTGTTCAACGCGTCGGTGAGCGTGTCGTATGTGTTCGACATCTTCGGCGGCAATCGTCGCGCGATCGAAGCGAGCCTGGCGCAAGTCGATTACGCATCGTACGAACTCGATGCGGCGCGCCTGTCCATCGCGGGCAATGTAGTGTCCACGGCCGTGCGGCGCGCGTCGTTGCAGCAGCAGATCACGTTGACGCAACGCCTTGCCGATGCGCAGGCACGTCAACTCTCCATCACCGAAGCACGCTTTTCCGCCGGTGGAGTATCGCAACTCGACGTGCGCAACCAGCGCACGCTGCTGGCACAAACGCGCGCCTCGTTGCCGCCGCTCTCGCAGCAACTGGCCGCTGCCGATCATCAACTCGCGATCCTGCTCGGGATCGCGCCATCGAGAGCGGATTTCAGCGATCTCACGTTCGACGCCCTCCATTTGCCCGAGGATCTTCCCGTCACGCTGCCCTCCACGCTTGCCCGCGCGCGCCCGGATATCCGTGCCTCGGAAGCCCTGCTGCATCAGGCCAGCGCGAATGTCGGCGTGGCAACCGCGAACCTGTATCCGCAGTTCGCGTTGTCGGCGGGAATCGGCTCCGAGCGCACCAATGTCAATGACATCGTGAACGGATTGAACATCTGGAACATTGGTCTCAACCTGACTCAACCCATTTTTCACGGCGGTGAATTGCACGCGAAGAAGCGCGCGGCCCAGGCCGCCTACGACGCGACATTCGCAAGCTACCGGCAGACTGTCCTTCAGGCATTGCAGCAGGTCGCCGATTCCCTGACTGCCCTGCAGAGCGACGCGCTGGAACTCCAGGCTCGTGGTGTAGCCGCGCAGGAGGCGCAAGCCAGCCTCGATATCGCCCGCCGGCAATATACGGCAGGCGGCATTAGTCAGATCAACCTCCTTGATGCCGAACGTCAGGCGTTGCAGACCTCACTCGACCGGACGCGCGCGCAGGCCGATCGCTTCACCGATACGGCGGCGTTATTTCAGGCGCTGGGCGGCGAGGTGACGGACACGATGCTGGGCGGCACGCTGTGATCGTCGTTTGCGTTGTTCAGGTTGGCCGTATATCGCGGTGCTTGGCGCGCCACAATCCGGCATGCCTTTCGTACGCTCACCAAGGAGAGCGTTTGTCGCTCCTGCCAAAATGCGCGACACGTGATTGCGCTTCCTCGATCGCAAATACCGGGGCGCTTTGCAATTGCAGTTCGTGCAAGTCGAGTAGACGGGTAATCGGCGCGCAATCGGCGGGGGCGATGTGCCAGATGTTCTGGCCCGCGCCGCGGGCGGCGGCATCCAGAACGCGCTCGGCATCCAGATAATGTTCACGCTCAAGCGTGCCGAAACCTGCTTGCTGGAGATACCAGGCGAGATAGAGCGCTTTCACCAGTTTAGCCAGTAATTCGCCGTTGCCCTTGCCCGCCTGAAACGCCGCCAAGGCAAGATGCCAGCGCAACGACTGTTCCCGCACATAGGCCGCCGAATGCGGTAAAAGCTCGGTTTTACCAAGCGGCTTTCTGCGCACCTGATTCCCCGTTGGTCTTTTCTTGCGATTCTGCGGCATGGATCGTTTATCTGCTTGAAGCTATTTTTAATCCCAGCATCGTAATGCATATAACAGACAAAAATCCATCGTCGAACCGATTTAACATGATTTATTAATATGCCTTACGCATATCAGCATTTCATCGAAAATGTTTTTAATTAATAAAACTCAACCAACTTGTTGTGTTAATTGAATTTTCATAATACACAGAATACCCGTCAGCCGGCGAGTTCGGCGCCCTTCCTTTCTGATTGGGTCACTGGGAAAGAAGGGCAAACAAACCGCCGGTACGTTAATTATCTCAAGCAGTAGCCGACACGTGCAGAAAGCGTCTGCATCGATGATTTCTTCACGCGATACGCGGGACGCGGCCGTCTTCGACCGCTACCCGAATATGTCGCGATACGCGCCGTACCTCGACAGAACAATCAGCGCGCTGACCAGCGGCATTGCCACCAATCCACGCACGAGCAACGCTGCCGGGTCGGCCAGCAAAGCATTACCCACAACGACCGCCGCAATCACTATCCCGTACAACGACGCAATTCGCCAGTTGCGTACGACAGCCCGCAAACTTGCCGTCATCGCGGCCAGTGGCGAAACGTTGTTCAGTACAACCAGCGTCGGCGCAAACCAGACAAGCGAAGCCGCGAACGCATAGCCAGCAACATCGAATAGCGGCTCCAGCGCATTGCCCCCGCCATTGTGCGCGCCGTAGACGATCGTCAGATCGTGCATGCCATTGGGCATTACGGATGCCTTCATCGACACATGGAACACCGCGAAAGCAATCAGTTGACCAGAGCAACACGCGAAAGCACCGCACCCCCCCACCGCGACCAGTGCATTGCGATGCACGTTGACCGCCTCGAGCGTCTCGCGAATCGTCCACGGGCGCGCATTGTTCGACCGTTCCTGCATCAGCGCAATAGCCGCCGCGAAAACCGGCCCGACGAGCACGGCGAGAATGCGTAAGGGCGGCACCAGTTCGAACAACGTCGCGACATCGGCGCAGGCCAGAATCGCCGCCAGCCACATCACCGGATTCATGCGCGCGATATGGAACCCTTGCGCGAGCCAGCCGGCCACACTCCGGATGCCGACCACGCGGCTGTCTGGACAGTGCGGTCCGGACACGCGTTGCGGGTGCATCGGGACTGCCGTACCGCCTGAATAGTGCATATTCATGACCGCTTCCTTGTTATCGAATTGAGCGCTGAATAAGGGGCAAGACGTCAATACATCTGCACCGTGATTCAGGCTGCGTGCCCTTCGTCGAGCCGGGCAGTAATCAGATCGAGTTGACGCTGAACGTAGCGGACCAGGCCGCGCCAGGTGATGCGAGTCAACCACAAACACAGCCACAAACCGACGACGCCGGCGACCAGCATCGCGAATCCGTAAATCATCGCGCCGATACCCGAGCCATGCGAGCCGACGATCACGGCGCTATCCGAACCGTCCCGGATCGCCACGTGGTCGCGATCGATCACCACCGATTCCGACCCGCTCCGAACCACCAGACTCTTACCTCTGCCATCCGCGCCCTGCACGAAGGACACATGGTCGCCGTGGTTTCTGATATCCCATGCCATCGATTTCGCACCGGCTCCAATGCGCGCGACCGACACTTTGTCCCCTTCGTCATCCTTAAGATCAAGCGCAATAATGTCGGCGGATGCGATAGACCATGTACCGTCCGGGTCGACTTTGAACAGATCGCGCGCCCCGCCGACGGAACTGATATTCAGTTTGCCATCGTCATTCTTGATGTCGATCGGGCCGGCAAGCGTCACGATGGAAATCCGCTTGGCCGCATCCGGCCGCAGCACGAAGCGCTCGCCGTCCACCCTGAATGCCTTCATGTCGGCGGTTGCTAGGCGCGCGTCGCCCTGTGCGGGAACGTGATCCGTATCGCTATCGTCTTTCGACGCGTTGTCGTTGCCGTTGCCACTCGCCTTCTGATCCGTTCTCGCATCGCTGCGCTCGAAGGTGAACGGCACCGCTTTGAACGGCGGCCATCCAAACACGTGGTGGCTCCCGAGTGCGACCACCGTTACGAGCCCCGCCACCGTCAGCGCCCCCGAAACCGCATAGCCGATCGTCAGCATCAGCAGATAGAGCATGAACGGGATCAGCAACAGCAATTGCAACAAGCCAAGCCCCGCGATCGACACGATCACTCGCATCAGGTTGCCGAACGAGCGCCGCGTCTCCCATTGGCGGAAGGTCGCCTGCGCCTTCAGTTCACGTGCGAGCTTGACCGGGTCACCAAGGGCCGCGACCACTTCCGCCTCACTGCGGCCCGCTGCGAGCGCGTCGCCGAAGTACTCCCGATAGTCAGCGACGATCTCGTCGACCACCTGCTTCGGCAGACTCCGCAGTTCGTGGCGCAATTGCTGGATGAATGCGTCCTGCGTCATCACTGTTCCCCTGTTCCTGAGGGCGCACGGGACAAGGCCAGCACGCCATTGACTTCATCGACAAAACTGCGCCATTCGCTCTGCATTTCCGCCAGACTGTCGCGGCCTGCCGCCGTCAGCGAGTAATACTTGCGCGGCGGCCCCGAACTGGATTCCACGAAATACGTCGACACCCAAGCCTCGGCCTGCAAGCGGCGCATCAGCGGGTAGATCGTGCCCTCGCTGATCTCCATGGTTTCCGACAGCGTCGAGACGAGCTCGTAGGCATAGCTGTCGCCGCCGGCGAGGACAGCCAGCACGCACATGTCGAGGGTCCCTTTCTTGAGCTGCGTTTTCATTCAGTTCCATTACATTAACGTGCATAACACGGTACCTTGCTATGCACTGGTGTCGAACACACCTATCCCTGTGACGATGGACGAACTCTAGCATCCAGTATTGTTTAATGCAAGGTACTGTTTTATGCACAGGACAAACCCATGATGCCATCCTGCCCCGGTGGTACGCCGCCGCTCTGTCCTCTCGACAAGTCGGGTTTCCGATCCGAAAAAAGGCACACGGGCACCCCTCTTGCCCCGATCGCGCCTCCCATTACAGCGCTTAAGCCCCACACGAGCGAACAACGCACCGCCAGCCACTCCACTTCTGCCCGCGATCAGCCATTGCCAACCTTGCGCGCCGCCTCAAATGTTATTATCGGAAACACAAACCACCGCCCAAAAAGCGAGCATTCAAAGCATCAAGCCCCATGGACACTCACCTGACCAAGCCCGCCGACCCGTCCATCACCGATCTCGGCCGGCGCGTCCGCGCCGCCCGCCAGGCGCAGGACCTGACGCTGGAAACCGCCAGCCGCCTGTGCGGCGTGTCCCGCTCGACGCTCTCCAAAGTCGAAAATGGCCTGATGTCCCCGACATTCGACGTCCTGCAGAAAATTGTTCTCGGCCTGAAGATCGAGATTGGCGAGTTGTTCGGGTCCACGCCAAAAGTGAGCGCCAGTGGCCGCCGCGCGCTGACCCGCAAAAACGAAGGACAGCGCCATGCTTATCGCGGCTATCAGATGGAACTGCTCGCCACCGACCTCGCGCACAAAGCGATGTTGCCGTTTCGCATCCGCATTTCCGCGCATACGCTCGACGCGTTCGACGACTGGGGCCGCCACGAAGGCGAGGAATTCCTGTACGTGATCAGCGGCAGTGTGTGCCTCTACTCGGAGCTATACGCGCCCACTCATCTGAACGCCGGCGACAGTCTCTACTTCGACAGCCGCACCGGCCACGCCGCGGTCTCCACCAGCGAAGAAGACGCCGAAGTATTGTGGATGGCCACCAGCGCCGACATTCCGCAAGCGCCGGCCGGCAACGATTCGAACAAGAAGTAAGGCAGGCGCACGCGGCACCTTGGCGCGACCTAGCGCGCCGCCAGCGCCCGCTGCGCGAGTTGCGCGATATGCATGGCGTGACGCCCCGTGCCCTGCTCGATCTGCTCACGGCAACTGAAGCCGTTGGTCAGCACGATCGTCTCGGCATTCGCAGCACACGCCTCCCGCACTGCAGGAAACAGCTTGTCCTCGCCGATCTTTTCGGACAGCGCATGGTGCGCCGAGTTAAAGCCGAACGATCCCGCCATCCCGCAGCACCCCGTATCGAGCATCTTCCACTGCACGCCAAGCTTGCTCAGCAGCGCTGTGTCGCCCTGCATGCCGAATAGCGCCTTCTGATGGCAATGCCCGTGCACGATCACGTCAGCGTCAAGCGTCGGCCAGTCGAACGGCTGACGCGCGACGAAATCGGAGAACAGGAACGTCTGCGCCGACAGCTTCTTCGCCAACGCGTGATCGGGTAATTGCTTCAGCAGTTCGTCCTTGAACACGGACAAACAGCCGGGTTCGAGACCGACCAGCGGCACGCCGGCGGCGATATCGTCCGCGAGGTCGTCGAGAATATGCGTCAGCAGTTCGCGCGCCCTTTCGAGCAGGCCGAAGTCATACAGCGGACGCCCGCAGCACAAACGGCTCTTCGGCAGCACGACGTGCCAGCCCAGTTGCTTCAACACATCGGCTGCGGCCTCGGCGATTTCAGGCGTGAAATGATCGTTGAAGGTGTCGACCCACAGAATGACTTTCTTCACGTTGCCGCGAGCATCGCGCGCCGTGTGTGGCGAACGCCGCGCGATCTGGCGGTAAGTGGCACCGGCGAACCGGGGCAATTCACGCGCTTGCGCGACACCCGCCACCCATTTTCCGAACGAAGAAAGACCTGGCGCGGACATCATGAAGTTCGTCAAACGCGGAAAGCGCGCCGCCCACGGAGCCCATTCGCCGATTCGCCCCATGAACATGGCCTGGCGTGGGCGGCGATTCGTTTCATAGTAGTGCGACAGAAATTCAGCCTTGTATGAGGCCATATCCGTGTGCGTCGGGCAATCGGATTTGCAGCCCTTGCACGCGAGGCAGGTATCGAGCGCTTCCTTGACGTCGCGGCTTTGCCAGCCATCGGCGATTACGTCGCCTTGCAGCATCTCCCAGAACAGATGCGCTCGGCCACGCGTCGAATATTTCTCTTCACGTGTGGCGCGATAGCTCGGGCACATCGTGCCGCCTTCGAGCGAGCGGCACTTGCCCATGCCGATGCATCGCTCGATCTCGCGCTGGAAGCCCTCGCCTTCCTGGCTCGCGAACGTGAGCCGCGTTTGCAGCGTCACCGGCTTGTAGGCCGGCCCCATGCGCAGGTTTTCATCGGCGCGATACGCGTGGACGACCTTGCCCGGATTCAGCCGGTTCGCCGGGTCCCAGATCGCCTTGAACTGCTCCATGGCCTGCATCAATTCCGGGCCGTACATGATCGGCAGAAACTCGGCTTTCGCCTGGCCGTCGCCGTGTTCGCCCGAGAGCGAGCCGCCGAACTCAACCACCAGTTCCGCCGCTTCGCGCAGAAACTGCCGCCACGTGGCGACACCTTCCGCGCTGCGCAGATCGAAGGTAATGCGCGCGTGCACGCAGCCGTCGCCGAAATGGCCGTACAGACTCGTCTCGTATCCGTAGCGATCCACCAGCGCCTGAAACGCGCGCAGATAGTCGCCCAGACGCATGGGATCGACCGCCGCGTCCTCCCATCCGACCACGGGATCAGGCACCCCGGAATCGACCGACAAGGCCACCGCCGACGCCCCCGTCTCGCGAATCGACCAGACCTTCGCTTGCAATGCACGATCTTCGACGAGCATCGTCGATACATTCGGCCCGGCTTCGCCAGAGGAAAAGTACGCCGCAGCCGCTTGCGCCTTCTGCACCACGGCGTCCTGCGTGTCCGCGCCGAACTCGAGCACGACCCAGGCGTCACCTGGCGGCAGCAACGCGATCTCGCCCTTTTTCAGGCCGCGCGCCTGCAAGCCGCGAATGATGGCGCGGTCGAGCCCTTCAACGGCGATCGGGTCGCAGCGCAGAAAATGCGGCACGGCATCCGCCGCCGTGTAGATATCCGTGAATCCGGCCACAACGATCACACGCTTGGCCGGACTCTTCACGAGGCGCACTTTCGCCTGCAAGGTGAGCGCGCACGTGCCCTCGGTGCCCACCAAAGCACGCGCGACGTTAAAGCCGTTTTCCGGCAACAGCTGGTCGAGATTGAAGCCCGACACGCGCCGCTTGATCTGCGGGAATTTCGCGCGAATCTGCTCGGCGTAGGTGTCGCGCAACTGTCTGAGCGCGGCGTAAATTTCGCCCTGACGGCCACCGGCGGCAATAATGCGTTCGAGTTCTTCGTCGGAGGTCGGGCCGACCCAGAAGCGCGCACCGTCGAAGGTCGCGATTTCCAGCGCCTCGACGTTTTCGACCGTCTTGCCGGCCATCACCGAATGCGCGCCGCACGAGTTGTTGGCGATCATGCCGCCCAGCGTGCAGCGGCTATGCGTCGCCGGATCAGGCGCGAACGTGAGGCCGTGCTGCTCGGCGGCATCGCGCAAGGTATCGCAGACCACGCCCGGTTCGACGATCGCCTCGCCAGCAACCGGATCGACCGACACGACGCGGTTCACATACTTGCTCGCATCGGCGACCACCGCGACGTTGACGCATTGGCCGTTCTGCGACGTACCGCCGCCGCGCGGCAGGAACGGCACGTCGTTGCGGCGGCAGACGGCGAGCGTGGCCAGCAGATCATCGACATCGGCAGGCACGACAACGGCGAGCGGCACTTGCCGATAGTTCGACGCATCCGCCGCATACAATGCTTTGGAGCCCTGATCGAAGCGCACTTCACCGCGTACGTGGCGACGCAGGTCTGCTTCGAGCGCCTGCATTACCGCGGCGCTGGCCGTAAAAGGCACGGCCACGCGCTGTGCGTTCAGCGGGCGAGACCCGGACTCGTCCGGCGCATTCACGCCCGCACCCTGCAGTTCATCCAGCGAAGTTCCCACTGCTGCGCCCTCATGTCGTACGCCCTGCATTCAGGCGCTATTGCTCGATGCGCTCAGGCAGCCTGGCTCGCGGTCATCTTGAAGATGCCCTGCGCGTTGCCCGCGTCGAAACGCAGGTCCGTTTCCCAGCGGCGCGCGTCCTGATCGAACGTCCGCTTGCGCGTGATGAATTCATAGAACGAGCCGGGCACGTCGCGCGTCACGATGCTGCCGTCGGCTGCGCGGAACTCGCGCCGCACGACGTCCGCGCGATACGCGGTCTGGAACACACGGCCCGAGCGCGAGCGCTCGACTTCCGGTTTCATCGGCCGGCCCTTGGCCTTTTCGTCGTCGGAGAGCTTGAAGACGTCCGCGACGCGGTCGGTGGCGTGATTGAAGGCATTGCCTTCGGTGGCGATCCACGCCATTTCCGCCGACTCCTTCAACAATACTTCGTAATCGGCTTCGTGCGGTATTTCGTGCTGACGTGCAAACGCACCGACGATGACCGGCAGCAATTCATGCGCCACCTCGAGCGGCACCACGCCGTCGCGCTCGAGCTCCCACAACTGGCCGGCGGCACGCGGCGTCAGCGGATCGCGCGACGCGCCGATCACGTTCGTCACCGCCTGCTGAAACTCGGCCGAAAAACGCTCGGGGTGCAATTCGCTGACGAAGAACTGCGCGATTTCATCGGCCGCGTCCTCATGGGCCCACGCGCGGCCGGTCATGCCGAGCCGGTCGAGCGGATAGCGCCCGTTGATGCGGAAGCCAAGCGGGCGCAGAATCCGCGCGAATGCGGCTTCGCCTGTGGGCAGCGCGCCGCTGTGCGGCCAGCGCACCGTGCGCAGGGCCCCATGGTCGAAGTACACGCTGCCGCCCGCCGCGACCGTATCCTCCGTGTACTGGCGGCCATTCGGCGAGCGTGCCAGCAGGTCTTCGAACAGCGCCATATTCATCGCCTGGGCGAGTTCCGCGCGCGTAACGATGCCCTCTTCCCATTCGTTCAGAATCCGCGGATGGTTCAGTGTGGCGAAGAGCCACGCGGTCTTGTCCGTGCCGAGCAGTTTCACCAGCAGTTGTTCTAGATTCGCATTCTTGATGTTTCGCATATCGGTTCTCTACGTGGCGCCATCTCGTGCCATAAGCGCTCGTTCGTGCGCTCAAGGGGCCCTGCCGGCAATGGCGCAAGACTCGGCACGGCAATGTTGAAAGCGTAATTATTCAAATTCGCCGGGTCGCCGTAAAGCGAGATAAAATCGCCACTTGATGCGTTTTTGGAATTAACGTGCGAAAGTTCAAGATCCCCAACATGGGTGCGCTGCTCGCTTTCGAAGCCGCCGCGCGGCACGAGAGCTTCACGCATGCGGCGCGCGAACTGTTTCTCACCGAAAGCGCGGTATCTCGCCAGATCAACACGCTGGAGAGCAATCTCGGCGTGCGCCTGTTCGTGCGCGCCAAACAGCGCGTGGTGCTGACCAAAGCGGGCAAGGTGTATAGCGCGCAGGTGCGGCGCTCGCTGGAACAGCTCGACCGCGACACGCTGTCCATCATTGCGCATGGCAGCGGCGGCGGTTATCTGGAACTGGCAGTACTGCCGACATTCGCATCGCAATGGCTGATACCGCGGCTCGCGGCATTCAATGAACAGTATCCGGACGTGCGCGTGAACATGGGCGTGCGAACCGGCACTTTCCCGTTCGCGGATACCCATTTCGAAGCCGCGATCCATTACGGCAAGCCCACGTGGCCGGGCACCTCGGCGGATTTTCTGTTCAGCGAGGAGGTCGTGCCGGTGTGCGCGGCGAGCCTGCTGAAACAGCCTGTGCGAAGTGCCGCCGATCTTCTGGACTACCCGCTGCTGCACTCCACCACGCGGCCGGACGGCTGGGCAACGTGGTTCGCCAGCCAGGGGATAGACGACAACCGGACCATGCAGGGCGTGCGCTACGAACTGCACACCATGCTGATCAGCGCGGCGGCGGCCGGACTCGGCATCGCGCTGGTGCCGCGCTTTTTCGTCGAGACACAACTGGAGCAGCTCGGACTCGCGATCCCGTTCGACGCCCCGGCGGTCGCTGACTCGGCGTATTACCTCGTCTATCCCACCGAGCTGAGCCACGGCAAGCCGCTTGCCTGTTTCCGCGAGTGGCTGCTGCAGGAGGCTGCGGCCTATAGTGAGGTGAATCCAGAACTCGCCGGCATTCCTGGTCCCGATTGACCGTGAAGTGAGGCGAGCATTAAGCGCGGCCTCGGCGGGTTCCGGCTTCAGCCGCCGGTTTGCGCGCGCGCCTGCGCCAGTGCGCTCAGATTGCCTTCGCCGAAACCGTGATGCCCCTGGCGCTGCACGATCTCGAAGAAAATCTCGCCGGTACGGCGGCGCACAAAGGTCTGGAAAAACAGTTGCGGCACGCCGTCCGCGCCGATTTCGCCATCCACCAGCACGTGCGTGCGCTTGAGCCGCGCGACGTCCAGCCCGTGGCCCGGCAAACGCGCGTCGAGTTGCTCGTAGTAACGCGGCGGCGGCTCGACGAATTCGACGCCATTGGCGAGCAACTGCTCGACGCAGGCGAAAATGTCGTCGGTTGCGAGGGCGATATGCTGCACGCCTTCGCCCGGATGGTCCGGCAGATACTCGTGCATCAGATTGGTCCGCCTCGTGCCTTCCTCGTATAACGGCACGCGGATCGCACCGCACGGCGACACCATCACGCGCGATTCCGCCGACACATGCCAGTTCGCGTGCAACTCGTGAATCTCACGGAAGTTGAGCAGGTCGCGATAAAAGTCGAGCCATTCCTGCATCCGGCCTTCGCCAACGGTTTGCGTCAAATGGTCGACTGCCACGAGGCCGGTGCCCGCGTGGGTCAGATCGGCATGGGCCGTGTCGATCTCGATCGGCCGGAAGTCGACGTCGAAGATCGAAATATCGCCGAGGCCGCCACGCTGGCCGCCGCGTCCGCGCCAACGGTCGACAAAATAGATGTGCGAGTCGCCAATGCCCTGGATTGCCGGAATCAGCAGTTCGCCCACGCCGATCTTTTCGCCTTCGAACGCCCACGCGCCGAGTTCGATCGCGCGGTCGAAGGCGCGCTGCGCGTCCGCCACGCGAATACCGATCGCGCAGATGCCCACGCCGTATTCCTCCGCATAGCGCGCCGCGAACGAATCCGGCTCGGCGTTGACGAGGAACTGCATCTCGCCTTGGCGGTACAGCGTGACGTCCTTGCTGATATGGCGCGCAACCGCCTTGAAGCCGAGTTTGACGAAGGTCTCGCCGAGCGCCTGCGGATCGCGCGCGGCGAACTCCACGAATTCGAGGCCGGCGGTGCCGAGCGGATTGTGCTCAGGCGCCGACACGCCGCGCAGCGCGGCGTCTGGTGTGGGCAAGTCGCTGGGCATGGCAATCTCCTTTACCGTCTTTCGACGCGGTTTCCGGTATGTCTGGTGTTCGGTGCAAGCCGCCGATCACCCGCAGGGCGATACCGGATGCGTGATGTGCAGCAGCATGGCTGACCGCTACGGCTTTCGCTAGTTCTTCACAATAAAGTTGAAAACTGCGAGTTCCGCTGAGCACCCTTTGGGGACATTCCGGGTGTGGCTTCACGTGCTCGTAAAGTTGCGAATCAACGGCGTCGGCTGCCATGTATTGCTGCATACATGACAATTAAGTTGAGAATCGACCATTGTAACGGCTATTTTGTGCTTGCCAACCATATATCGAAACGGCAATCATGGTCCGCCGATGACCCAGACCGTGTGGAAACGCCGTTTCGCGGCCAAGCGCTCGATTGCAGATCAGGTCGATCAAATTCGATGCGACGAGTTCGCACTATTCTGGCATCGCGAGCCCAACAAAGCCCCTCGGGGCTTAGCTTCTGATTGCTGTCATGGCCTTTAACGTCCCTGCGACGCCAAGTATTTTCATGACCCGCTTCAGGTTGTAGGCAAGCACGTTCAGGCTCATCTCGGTACTCACGCGTTTGAGCGTCCGGGTCAGGAAGTGGGCGGGCCCGATCCAGTGCTTTAGCGTCCCGAACACATGCTCGACTGTACTTCGGCGGATCGTCATTGCGTCGGGCCTCCGGTCAAGCCGGCGCTGCATGGCTTCCAGCGCGTTCTCGTGTTCCCATCGTCGAATACGACGATAGTCGCTTGTTGAACATTGTTCCTTCAGATGGCAACGCGGGCAGGCACTCGGCCAGTAGACCCGTAGATTCATGTCATGTTCGACGGTTGTAAATTGATGGATTGCCCGCTCGCCAGCAGGGCATCGATACACGTCACTTTTTGCCATGTAGAAGGATCATTTAACGACTTCAAGTTGTGGTCCGCCGCTGCAGATTGTCGACGAACCCAGCACAGACGTCGATCGGCCGCTCCTGCCCGCTTATCCACTCACTTACCATCAGCGTTCGAAGCCGGCGAACTCGCGCGATACCGCTGCGAACTCGTCGCGATGGAGCGGCGCCAGAATAGCCATCTTCCCGACAACTCCGTTGGGATGCGTCCTGCTAGCCGATCCGTCGAAACTCGTCGCACTGCCTATCAATTTGTTGATATAGAGAATATCAAAATTCCCGTAGTCATCGCATTGTGGAGAGCGTGGACTGTAAAAGTCGCTAAGAACGGACTACCTCTCCTCGCGTCTTCTATCGCAAACACAGATCCCAATACCAACCCTACGCAAAAAGTCAAACTCATGTATAAGACGCTGTAGTTATGTTCAAGACCGAAAAGTATTGCGGAAACCAGAACAGCTAAGCCGGTTGAAGTCCCCACCTTTTTCAGAATCCGAATACAAGCCCACTGCATCAATGCCGTTTCCAGCAACGGCGCTACGATGCACCCGAGAACAATCGCCTTGATGACATCATGCCCTGTCAACGTCGGACCGCCCAACTTCGCTCCGGGATCAAAAACGGCGAACGCGATTGGTGGTGCGGATGCAATATATGTGAATACCAATGCAAGTGGAATCAATTGTGCCGTTGGCAACCTTGTTACCCACGCCTTAGTTTTCTGAAAATTCATTCGCGCATTTTTCATTTGATTTATTCAGAAATCCAACTTGCGGAGTAGCAGGACGATACGATGCAAATCGGCCAAACCAGAAAAACTGAGACTCTTCACTAGTCGGCCTCGCTTCTACGCCTTGTTTCCCATGAACCAAGCGCGACCGATACCGGCGACTTCCAATGAGGCTTGCAGAACACTACTCCCGGATTTCAGTGCCGTTCGCCTGGAGGCGCAGCACCACGATGTCCCGTTTGGGTGGTGCCCCAAAGAGACGACCGTACTCGCGGCTGAACTGCGAAGGGCTCTCGTACCCAACCTGAAACGCCGCGGTCGCGGCGTCCAAGCGTTCGTTCAGCATCAAGTGTCTCGCTTCGTGTAAGCGCAGCCATTTCTGATACTGCAGTGGGCTCATCGCGGTAAGTTTACGAAAGTAGTGATGCAAATTCGATGTGCTCATCTGCACGTAAGTTGCGAGTTCCTCGATGTGTAGCGGTTGGGAGTAGTTTGACCTAAGCCAGTCAATGGCTCTGGCGATCCGCTGGCCTTGGCTGCCAACCGAGGCAATTTGCCAGAGGCGTCCGGCCTGGTCGCTCGTCAACAATCGGTAAAGGATCTCTCGCTCGACGAGAGGTGCCAGCACGGGGATAGCTTTGGGTTCGTCGAGCAGCGCCAACAAGCGAGTGAACGGCTCCAGCAAGTCCGAGGTCAAGATGCCAAGCGCCGAACTGCCATCGGAGACCCGCTGACGGGGTGGCTGCAGCCCGCTTTGCGCGATCAACTCGGCCACTGCCCGCAGATCGAGCTTGATCCCTAGTCCGAAACAAGGCTTTTGTGGGCTCGCTTCGAGTACCTGCGAGCTGGCGGGGATATCGAGCGAATTGATCAGGAAATGCTCAGGGTCGTAGGCATATGCACGATCGCCAATCAGCAGTTGTTTGGCTCCTTGGACGACGAGTACGAGGCTGGGCTCCACCTTGCAGGAGCACAGTTGGGTGGGCGATTCACGCCGAAAGAGAAGCAGGTTGGCAATTGGTGTCTGCCAATCTTCTTTACCCTCAGTCCAGCGCCCGATGACGTCGACCAGTCTCGCGTGCAGATCGCTGATCTGCGCGCCCTGGCGTCGCTCGCGTGCCTCTCGGGTAGTCATAGGGAAGTTTCCTTGAGTTGCGCCTGGGCATTGCGTACAGCATAACTCTCGTCGCATCGAGATTCGTGTGCAAATCCGAGATCCTGGAGTATCAGGCAAGAATTCCGCCGAATCATTCTATCGCGCGAGGGGGCAGAAGATAAAAAATGGCATCTTTTCAAACCGGCGGCGACGGTCGTCGGTGACCTCACAGAGCGCGGGGATACTGGCTCAAGGCTGCCGGTTCCTCCGTATGCCGCGAATGAAAGGAAAGAACATGAGCCTCTCGAAATCCCGTCGCCGAATGCTACAAGGTACGGTCGCCATCGGAGCAGTTGCCCTCGCCGGCATACCCGCCGCCAGAGCACAAACTCGTTCAAATGGAGAAAAGAACATGGTACTGACCCAACACTGGGACAAGGTTTTCCCGCAAAGCAATCGCGTCGCGCACCAGAAGGTGACGTTCAAGAACCGGTTCGGCATCACATTGGCTGGCGACCTGTATCGACCGAAGAACCGGGAAAACGAAAAGCTGCCGGGACTGGTGCTCAGCGGGCCGTTCGGTGCGGTGAAGGAGCAATCGTCCGGTCTGTATGCCCAGCACCTGGCGGAGCGAGGTTTTGTCACCCTGGCGTTCGACCCGTCATTCACCGGCGAGAGCGGAGGCGAAGTGCGCAACGTCGCATCGCCGGACATCTCCACCGAGGACTTTAGCGCCGCGATCGACCGCATCGGCCTGCTGCCTTATGTAGACCGCAATCGCATTGGCATCATGGCGATCTGCGGATTGAGCGGAATGGCGCTGACAGCCGCGACCAGCGATTCCCGCGTCAAGGCGGTGGCGACGGCGTCAATGTACGACATGTCGCGCAGCATCAGCCGGAGCTACATGGACAGCTATACGCCAGAGCAGCGGCACAAGGTGATTGACTACCTGAGCCAACAACGCTGGATCGATGCCGACAAGGGCACCTATGCTCTTGGGTATCACGAGGTGCCCTTTGACGGAAACGGCCAAGTCATCAAAGGTGACCGCGTACTGCCCGAAAAGCTGCCACCCAATCCCAATCCTGGGCTGGCAGCATTTTACGACTACTACCGGACCCCGCGTGGATTCCATTCGAGGTCGATCAACTCGACGACGGCCTGGACGGCCACAACACCGATGTCGTTCTTCGGCTTTCCGTTGGCAGCGAATATTGACATGATTGCGCCACGACCAATCATGCTGGTCGCCGGGGCAAATGCACACTCACGCTACTACTCGGAGGACGTGTACAAGGCCGCTTCCAACCCGAAGGAACTGGTGATCGTACCTGATGCTGACCACGTGGACCTTTACGACAACGCGAAGAAGATCCCATTCGACAGGTTGGAATCGTTCTTCAAGCAAAACCTGGTATGAGTTTCCTCTGAAATTTCGCCTTCCAGCAGATCGTGTGTAAACACCGTCTGCCGGAAGGAAAGAAACAATGTTCAACGTACATATGCGGCAAGGCGTCAGGCAACTTCGATCTACGTCAGTTGTAGCCCAAAATCGCGACATTGGCGACATCGGGCCTATCACTTTGGTTGCCAGCGAGCAAGACCGTGGGCGCTTTTAACAAGGAACGATACGACGGCACATACACCGCTTTCGCTCCATCCGCGTCGTTTTGTGCGAGGTCGTTTGCGTGGTCGTTTTGAAGATGAGTCATCGATGTTCCTTCTGAACGAGTTGGGGTTTCAAACCGGTTGTTTCAAAGGACGCACGAGGTGCCCCTCGTCGTTTGCTTCGCGCCTTCTTAAGCGCCCTCGCGTCCGTCTCGTAATTGCGATTACCGCTAACACGACGGGTCCAATGGCCAGGCCTTCCGCCAATTCCGGGTCAAGAGGGATACTTAGCACATGCAACGCCCTGAACGCTGCGGCAGCAAGCGAGAGCACGTAGTACGAGATCGCCGCCACCGATAGCCCTTCAACAGCGTGCTGCAAATGCAATTGATTGCGTGAGGTGCGCTCCATACCAGCAAGCAGACGGGTAACATCTTGCTCCTGAGCAAGATTGACTCGCGTTCGCAACAGGTCCACCGCACGCGCGATACGCGCTGCGATCTGTTCATGGCGTGCCCAGACGCTACGGCATGTTTCCATCGCGGGTGCGAAGCGCCGTTCCATGAACTCTTGGATCGTCGGCATTCCCTCAATACGCTCTTCACGCAGTTCCTGAATACGTGCTAACACGAGTTTTTCATATGCGCGAGAGGCGCTAAAACGGCCCCCCGAGCCAGAAAGCGCCTCGACTCTCACCGCGAGGTGCGTGAGCTTGACCAGCAGCTGCGAGTCGTCGCAATCAGCACCTCTAGCATCCATGCTTTGCATCAAGGATTGAAGCGAAGCGTGAATCTCATCCAGGTCTCGACTCATCCGGCGCGCGATTGGCAAGGAGAGAAGCGCCATCATTCGGTATGTTTCAATCTCGTACAACCGCTGCAGCAACCGTCCGCCCTGCTCTTCGCGAAAGCCATCGTCGATAACGAGAAAGCGCATGAACCCGTCAGGCCGCACGCTCCAGTCGCAGAACACCTGGCCACCAGCAAGCACGTTGCTTCCGACGAGAATAGGTCCGTCAATCCATTGACGCAACGAATTGCGCGCCACGTTCGCATTTGCTCCTGTCAGCAGTTCCATGCGAGATGCAACAAAACGGATTCCGGCGAGTTGCTCAAACCAACTTGCCGGAACACCCTTGATCGCGATGTCGTTGAAGTAGTCACTGTCGTTGCGCGGGATGACGAACGTGAAAGTTGAGAACTCGGTGTGACATTCCCACTTGAGATGCCAACCACACGGCGATTGCACCGAATAATGGGTGACACCAATAGCTGGCAACGGTATTCCCGTATCGCGGCACAGAGCATGTAATAGCGTCTCGTGTATCGAAGGATTTTGCTCGGCATAGATCGCATAGTGCGAAAGCGATACTGACTCGGCTAATTTCAGGAAAGGGCGAGCATGTAACTCCGCTGCCAGCGTCGCGCGTAATGGATGATCCATGAATGAAATGCCCCTCTATTGCTTTCCAGCCGCACACCTGGTGCCCGAACTCACCTGCTCGTAACAGACTATGGCACACGCGATTCAGCAAATGAATCTCATAGTTCTGATCCATCACTTCAGTTTTTCTGATCGCTCGCGGTGAGATAGAGAAGACGACGCGATCAGTTCAATAAACGGAGCTGTCGGCAAGTATTAACGATGTCATTCATCCATTGGGCGTGCCGCCCATGTTGCCAAACGCTGGGCAGCACGATTGCGGCTTACTCTTCGGGAGCCGTCGAACGTCTAATCGGTAAGCCGTAATGACCCGATTGGCGTCGGAAAGTCAACCTCATACCAGCGACTATTGCTGAATCAGCCCATGTACCATTGTCCTTACTCGAGCCAAGCTGTGACTCGGCGATCAGCATATCGACGGTTCTGACCTGACGGTCAGAGCTCGGAGCACTCCACCGACAGCCGTATCAAGTCATCTTCGAGCTACCATTGAGGTACACAACTCGCGATGTTTGCCTTAGTCACTCCAGGCGTGTCCACCTCGATAAATTGCGCCTTGGGCGTATCGGGCTTTGTGACCTGCGCGTATAGCGCCTTGAACGCCAACTGGCCCATCTTTTCTGGTTGTACACACACAGTGCCATCGACATCGCCTGTGTTGATCGCCGCAATTCCGAGGCGCGATCCGCCCCAACCGACAAGCTTGGCGTGGGAGCCAGCTTCGCGTACCGCTTTCGCACAACCGATAACCAAATCGTCCGCCTGGTTGTAGATGAGGTCGACGTCGGGATGCGCAGTAATTATGTTCTGGCACACAGACTGTCCTTGTTCCGGAGTCAGATCGGTCGGCTGCGATGCGACAATCTGATACCTGACCCCTGATTTCTCGAGACCCTCTTTAAAGCCTTTCGTTCGCTGCCAGTTTTGAGGCATGCCAGGGGCACCCTCCAGAATGGCGATTTTCACGACTCGACCTTTTGGCAGCAATTTCGCCGCTATGTCCCCCGAGTTGATACCCGTGTGAATTTCATCGCTTGAAACCAGCGCTGTTGCTTTGGGATAGACATCCCTAATCGGTCGCTTCTGAGGATCTCCGATTTCGGTTGCGACAGAGACAAACGGAATATTATGCGCGGTAACACGATCCACCCAACCTTGCGCAACCAAACCGTCAATCGGCAAAACCGCAATACCATCCACCTTCTGAGCTAGCAGGTCGTCGATCGCATTGCCTTGTTTCTCAACGCTTGTCTTCCCGTCGAGAATAATTGTTTTCACGCCCACCTCTTTAGCGGCCGCCTGAAATCCCTTTACCACGGCCACATTGAATGGGAATTGCATTCCAGCCGCGACATAGCCGAATGTAATCTCTTTTGCGCTCAGCGCGCCTGACGTGAATAGCAACCCACCGGCAACGACGGTGGTACCGAGCGCTTTAACAAACGATAGCATTAGAGTCTCCTAAATAATTAGCTGATTACGTCGACTTCGATTATTGTTATTCCCCTTCGGACGCCGCCTTGCCAAAACGGGCAACTTTCTTGCACACTTTTGATGTGACGAACAACGATCCTTACGAACTTCGTCAATCAGTTGTTCATGATCTGATGGATCACTCACCGGTCGCTCTCAATCTTAAATCCCTCAACCAGTTCCGCAAGCCTCATCGCCTGTTCCTGAAGCGAGTGAGATGCGGCCGCGGCTTCTTCAACAAGCGCGGCGTTTTGTTGCGTGAAGTACTCCAGTTGCCCCATTGCCTGGTTAAGCTGTTCAATCCCGTTGCTTTGTGCGTCGGTTCCGCCCGAGATAGAGTTCGTGATCCCAACTACGATTTTGACGCTCCCAACGATTTCCTCCATTGTGGTACCGGCCCTGTTCACCAAACCAAGACCGGTCTGTACGCGACCCACAGAACCTTCAATCATCACTTTGATTTCCTTGGCCGCTCCGGAGCACCGTTGTGCCAGGCTTCTCACCTCTGCCGCCACCACGGCAAAACCCTTCCCGTGTTCTCCCGCGCGAGCCGCTTCGACTGCAGCGTTGAGAGCGAGAATATTCGTCTGGAAAGCAATGCCTTCGATGACACCGATTATTTCAACAACATTCCCGGCAGATTCATTGATCGCGGCCATTGTGTCGATGACCTTCGAAATGACGATGGCGCCTCTGGTCGCTATGTCAGATGCCGACTGCGCAAGTCTATTTGCCTCCAACGCATTGTCGGCATTCTGCTTGACCGTGCGGGCGAATTCCCGCATCGACGCGACCGTCTGCTCGACCGAGCTAGCCTGCTCCTCAGTGCGAGACGAGAGATCTTGATTGCCGCGAGAGATTTGAGCCGATGAAATCGCGATCGTATTGGTTCCGTCCCGCACTTCTCCAACAATCTCGGTGAGACTGTCGTTCATGCGATCGAGCGCCTGCAACAGTTCGCCAATTTCATCGCTTCTCTGCACATAGCTGCGTGCGGTCAGGTCCCCCGACGCTACCAACTGAGCACCTCGTAATGCATCGCGCAGAGGTACCGTAATTGAGCGAGTAATGGCCAGCGCACAGCACATACCCGCAAACACCGCCGCGCCCCCCACGGCCAGCATCAGGTAACGTGCAGAGGTCACGATTTGCTTCGCGTCGCTGCCACGTTCTTCGAAGAAACGTCGCTGCATAACCACGAGGGCTGTGATGTACTTTTCCACATGCTCCAGGGCCGGAAGTGCCTGCTTGTTCAGCGCCGTCGTCGCATAGTCCCGGTCACCCTGAGCGAGGAACTGTGCGACCTTTGCCTGGGAAGTCGCATATTCCACATTCGCTGCCTTGATCTTCTCCAACAAGTCCTTTCCTTGGGACAAGGAGACGAGTTTGTTGAGCTTCTCCAGTGCCTTTCCGGTAGCAACCCTGTTATCCTGGATCTCATGTTCAATGGCCGCGATTCGGCTCAGATCGTCGGTGATAAACAACTGCATTGTGAGTCCCGAGTTCGCGCGCGTTTTCGCGTTCAAAAGCTCCGCCGCTTCCACCCCGCCCCAAGCCTGGTCGACAATCTCATCGGTGATGTTTCCGATGCTGGCGAGTTGGCTCAATCCAATCACAATCAACGCCGCGACAAGAGCCACCATCAGTCCGAAACCTGCACCGAGACGCACGCCAATTCGTAAGCTTGCAAAGTTCATCATTTCGATAGTTTGCTTTTCGCAGCGACGGACGAGTTGTGCATGATGGCCTCATCTAGATCAATTTTCTTCTCTCGAACGCGGGCTATCTTGCGCTCGATAAAGCAATACCATTCAGATTGCGCAAACCGGGTAAGTGACGCATGAAAAAGAGTGCGATACCTTTCGACACCGCACCTGAAACGTCCCTCTCGCAGGGCCGTAAGCTCTAGTTCCAGATTCGACTTCCCGTTCAGAACGCGTGCTGGATGCCTGCGTAGACGCCCGACTGGCTATGCCCCAGCAACGGATTGTCGGTTGCCGCGGCCGTCCCCGGGTTGTTTGCGTTCAACCCGAAGTTCGCCGTCTTGCTATTGCGTACTGTTGCCAACTGTATATCCAGCAAGGTACGTTTTGACAGGTTGTAGGAGCCGCCGATCGTGTAAATCGTCGCATTTCCGGAGCCGTTGTTCCCATTCACGTGATAGACGGCACCAATAAGAGCGGCAGCCGGCGTGGCCTGCCAAGTCACGCCTCCCCACTCTTGATCAAGGGTCGTCGGCTCACCTGGTAGCACGGCGGTTGCGCCAGACGAACGGATTGCCTGGTACGCACCTTGCAACTTGAATTGGCCTAGAAATACATTGAGGAAAGCAGAGTATTCACGCGACGCCGCAAAGACACCGCCCGGCGAATTGCTACCATTGACGGTACTGACCGACGGTCCATACAACGAACCGTTAGCTGGGTTGCGGATCTCATCGTACATCCCTCGAACCTGGAAAAGCGCACTTGTATAAGTAATCTGTGCTCCGGCTTGACGCCCTTGCGGTGTCGTGCCGTTGCCATTCCAGTTCGTCGCGTTTGACAAGGCATACTGGCCATAGAAATCAAACCCGCCGATATTTGGTGACTGATACGAAACGGCGTTACTTACCAGAGGCCAGTTGCGGCCGCGCACAAGCGAAGCGGAAGACCAGGCTGTTTGTCCAAATGGGTCAAAATCCCAAAGATTATTCCCGATA
The DNA here is from genome assembly GCA_036383775.1 of Paraburkholderia sp. Classification (GTDB taxonomy): domain Bacteria; phylum Pseudomonadota; class Gammaproteobacteria; order Burkholderiales; family Burkholderiaceae; genus Paraburkholderia. The sequence goes on from DASVNP010000490.1 coordinate 29,999, forward strand.
TACAGTTCACGACCCATCAGGAACGTGCCGTAATTCGGGCTTACGAACCCCACGGTCGCCCAACGGTTAAACAACCCGCCACCGCCAGGACCGGCCCCGGTCATAGCATTAAAGTAGCCTTCCAACTGGAACACCGCTTTGTAGCCCCCGCCGAGGTCTTCAGCACCTTTCAAACCCCAAAGACTCGTACCCCAGTCACCGCTTTCAGCACGGAAACGATGTGTCGAGCCCGTCGCCGCACCTGTTGCGGACGATCCGGTCGGAACACCGGTCATGTATTCCAAGCCTGAATCGAGGCGACCGTACAGTGTCACACTGCTTTGTGCATGCGCCGATATAGCAAGTGCAAACGCGGATGTAGCTAGCAAAGCTCTTTTCATTCCTGTTCTCCTCCTTCAAGTATAAAAGTGATGCCTAAGCAGCTGTCCCGGAACATCTCCGTGTCAAGCCACCGGCATCACGACTGGCAATCGTTGTAGTAATTTTCTGCATCGCAGGCGAATATTTTCAATTCGTTATACGAATTAATATCCATACAAACACTATCTCTAACTTGTCTATCCGATATGTCGCTCACTGCTGCGCGTTAAATTTGAATAACGCTGGACATCCGGTTCGTCAAACTTAATGCCCTTACATTCATTTCCACCGAAGGTGGCGGTCAGCATCGGCACCGAGGATGTGCTGCTGGCTGCGACCGACTGGTTCTTTCGACATTTCGTCCCAATTTGTGAACGAAGGTTATTGCCCAAAGTGAAGTCAGGTCTATTTGTTTTTTATGCGCTCGATGGTAAGTAACGCTTAACGTGTCCCTCGAAGCGAGAGTCTTCTCCAACACAGCCTTGTAGCACAAGGCTAATGTGATTCAAGGCATCGCACCGGCGTGCTTTGCGCTCGTTGTCAAATAAGGAAAATACCTGGAGGTAGAAATGCCACAGTCCGCCTTGTTCATCCCGAACTGACGACCACGTGTGGGCTCTAGAAGCTGTACGATCAGGCGATAGGACGCGTCACAACGTGAAGCCGCCGACATTAGAGAGACGCACAAGATTGACGGCGACAGTAACTTGTATATGGTCAAGCCGCCGGCGAGGAATCGGACGGTGTAGATGGGTGCTACGAGCGCGCCTAACGGCCAGCCAGCAGGCGCACACCGTCCCGCGAATACGTCAGAGTAGGTCGAAGGCAGGGAAGACAATCGCGTGAGCCAATCTCGACAGCGATTGCGTTGTTGCCTCTTGCTGGTTCACGCTGCCTGATGGAGCAGACATTTCACTGGCCATCACAAAAGGCGCAGGCTCACTTGGCGGACCGGCAAGAACCGATCTACTTTGTTAAACCGAGGGAATGCAGGCCGTTTGCCCGCCGTCGACGGACACGACCGCGCCCGTCATAATGCTCCCGTCATCGGTGAGAAGGAACGCTGCTACTGCCGCGATTTCCTTGGGCCGCCCTTCTCGACCAATTGCGTGAGCTGGCCGAATGCGTTTGGCTTTCTCTGGGTCGTCAAACATGTATGCGGTGAAACGTGTACGAATCATGCCTGGAGCGATGGCGTTCACCCGATTACCGCACGAGCCGAGCTCTGCTCCCATGGTGCGCGTAATACCGGAAACGGCGAACTTCGAGGCTGCGTATTTCGGACGAACGTGACCGGCCGTTTCGGGATGGTGACCGGCGATTTCGGCAACGTGACCGGGCATTTCGGGAACGTGACCGAGCGGACCGGAAGGCAGGATTGGCGTTGCGCATGAAATCAACCACGCGGGC
>DASVNP010000491.1:0-43413 GCA_036383775.1 Paraburkholderia sp.
GAAGCGGTTCGATGAGTGACCACAATTCGTCGTCTATGAGTTCTTTAGGCATAGCTTCCTGTCAGGCAAAACAAGACAGGAAGTTAACACCAAGTCAGAAAAGTTAACAGACCCAAAACTTAATTTCGCAACAGCTTCTTACTCGAACAAAGCGGCGTGGCTATAGTGCTACTTTGTTTGCCGCATTGTCTTGCGGTCTGAATCCCTGGAGCCATAACGATGAGCGAATCCGCGCGTTTTACCGAAGTGTCCGACCTGCTGCCTGCTGCCGAAAGCCTGCGCGAGATTCGTCATCACATCCATCACCACCCTGAACTGGCTTATGAGGAACTGCAAACCAGCGCGTTGGTTGCGGCCAAGCTCGAGCAATGGGGCTGGCAGGTCACGCGCGGTGTCGGCCGGACGGGCGTGGTGGGCACGCTGACAGTGGGCGAGGGCAAGCGCAGCATCGGCATTCGCGCCGATATGGACGCGCTGCCGATCATCGAGCAAACCGGCCTGCCGTATGCGAGCGGCACGCACGGCAAGATGCACGCCTGCGGCCACGACGGCCACACGACCATGCTGCTCGGCGCCGCGCAACGCCTCGCGGCCACGCGCAATTTCTCGGGCACGGTGCATCTGTACTTTCAGCCGGCCGAAGAAAGCGGCATCGACAGCGGCGCGCAGAAAATGATCGACGACGGCCTGTTCGAACGCTTTCCCTGCGACGCCGTGTTCGGCGTGCACAACCATCCGGGCGCTGAGCCTGGCGTGCTGCTGTTCCGCAAGGGGCCGTTCATGTCGGCGGGCGACAAGGCGGTCATCATCATCGAAGGCGTAGGCGGTCATGCGGCGCGCCCGCATCTGACGGTCGATCCGGTCGTGGCGGCGGCGAGCATCGTGATGGCGTTGCAGACTATCGTCGCGCGCAACGTGGACCCGTCTCAGCCGGCGGTGGTGACGGTCGGCTCGATGCATGCGGGCACCGCGAACAATGTGATCTCGAGCACCGCGACGCTGGAGTTGAGCGTGCGTTCGTTCAGCCCGGAAGTGCGTGCGCTGTTGAAGAAGCGCATTACCGAACTGGCGGAATCGCAGGCCGCAAGCTATGGCGCCCGTGCGGTGGTGGAATATATCGAAGGCTATCCGGTGGTCGTCAATTCGGATGCCGAAACGGATTTCGCGGTAGAGGTGGCGCGCGAACTGGTCGGCGACGACAAGGTGGTGGCGCACACGGATATTCTGATGGGCAGCGAAGACTTCGCGTTCATGCTGCAAAAGCGGCCGGGCACGTTCTTGCGGATCGGCAACGGGGTGGGCGAGGACGGTTGCATGGTGCACAACCCGCACTACGATTTCAACGACCGCAGTCTGCCGGTCGGCGCGGCCTTCTGGGCGCGGCTCGTCGAGCGCTATCTGGGCCAGTAAGCCGGCAGGCGAGCGGCGCCGCGGCGCGCTCGCCACACAACTATAGCGGCGAGGGCACCCGCCACTTTCACCCGCGCCGGGCCACCATCTCCGAGACGGTTTGCGCGGCCTGCTGCAGCGGCTCCAGAAACGCCTTCACCATCTGCTTGGCCGAATTGCGCTGCGCGTTGCCGCTGATATTCATCGCGGCGATCACGCGCCCCTGGCGATTGCGAATCGGCGCGGACAGCGAGATCAATCCGCCTTCCAGTTCCTGATCGACGATGGCCCACCCCTGCCGGCGCACCTGCGCGATCAGCTTCTTCAACTCTTCCTTGTCGGTGACAGTGCGCGGCGTGTGGGCGTAGAGCGGCGTCGAACTGAGGGTTGCTTCGAGCGTTTCGTCGTCGAGCGCGGACAGCAGCATGCGGCCCATCGACGTGCAATACGCCGGCAAGCGGCTGCCGATCGACAGGTTGATGGTCATGATCTTGTGCGTCGGCACGCGCAGCACGTAGACGATCTCGGTGCGATCGAGCACGGCCGCCGAGCAGCTCTCGTGAACCTGCGCCGACAACTGCTCCATCACCGGCTCGGCGAGGTTCCAGAACGGCATGGAGGTCAGATACGCGAAGCCGAGGTCGAGAATCTTCGGCGTGAGGCGGAACAGGCGGCCTTCGGCCTCCACGTAGCCGAGCGTCTGCAGGGTCAGCAGAATGCGGCGCGCGCCGGCGCGCGTGAGGCCGGTGGCGGCGGCGACATCGGTGAGCGTCTGTTCCGGGCGGGTGGCGTCGAACGCGCGGATCACCGCGAGCCCGCGCGCGAACGACTGCACGTACGAGTCGCCCGGTTTGTCCGGGGCCGGTTCGGCGCTGGCGGGATCGGCAGAAGACGGCGGCTGGGCTTGGCTCATGGACCTTGAAAGATGCGTTCGGGAAGGGGCGGACGCGCGTGGCGCGGGTTCGTCCGGTGCAATGCTTCGCAAAGGCGTGACGATAGCTTAAGCCTTCTATTTCGCCAACTTTGCGACGGATTGCACAAAAATCCCAGGGTTTTCATTGATAGAGCCACGTTCTCTGGAACGGCGCGCTCGCCACGCGCCGCAACGAGGCTCTGCGCGGGACTTTTTGCGTGAGGTCCGCGAAAATCACGCCACACGACACAAAACAGGGAGTAGCCGTTATGCCGCGCTTTGCCGCCAACCTGACGATGATGTACACCGAACACGCTTTCCTCGACCGTTTCGCCGCCGCGGCGAAAGACGGTTTCGCAGCGGTCGAGTATCTGTTCCCCTACGAATTCCACGCCGACGAGATCAGGGCGCGGCTCGACGCGAACGGTCTGACGCAAGTGCTCTTCAACGCGCCGCCCGGCGACTGGGCCGGCGGCGAGCGCGGCATGGCGTCGATACCGGGCCGCGAGGACGAGTTCCGGCGCGGCATCGACACCGCGCTCGCCTACACGCGCGTGATCGGCAATCGCAAGCTGCATGTGATGGCGGGCCTGATCGGCGCGGATCAGCCGCGCGCGAAGCATCGTGATGTGTACCTGAACAATCTCGCGTATGCGGCGAAGGCTGCGCGAGCCGACGGCGTCACGATCCTGATCGAGCCGATCAACACGCGCGACATGCCGGGCTTCTTCTTGACCCACCAGTTCGAGGCGCAGGCGATTTGCGCGGAGATCGGCGCGCCCAATCTCAAGGTGCAGTTCGATTGCTACCACTGTCAGATCGTCGAAGGCGATCTGGCGGTGAAGCTCAAGCGCGACATGGCGGGCATCGGCCATATTCAGATCGCGGGTGTGCCGGAGCGGCACGAACCCGATACGGGCGAGCTGAACTATCCCTATCTGTTCGAACTGATCGACTCGCTCGGCTACAGCGGCCACATCGGTTGCGAATACCGTCCGCGCGCGGGTACGTCGGCCGGACTCGGCTGGCTCAAGCCTTATCTGAACGCGAATAGCTGACCAGAGCGAGGCGGATTTCGATCCCGGCCCACGCCTGCAGCGGGGCGGGCACGTCAATCATCAGATCATTGAGTGAGGGCCTTTGCGGCCCGCGCGTATTCCCTGATGCGGACGTGGCCGCGCTTGACACGGTTTCGGCCACGCGCCTATTATCGAGCCTGGTTGTTCGATATATGACCTTATGTTCGTATATAGAACAAATGGACGCAACCTTGGGCTCATCGTTTATCATCCTGCGCTAAGCTGATCTGGCGTGACGGCTGTTCTGCAGCCGCTCCCCGTTGCTCTTGCTCCGCAGGAAGTCCCGCCGGGGCGCCAGGCCGGTATGCCGGTCGCGGCGCACGCAGCTCATCAACTGGAGACATTTCATGACCGAAGCATTCCTGTGCGACGCGATTCGCACCCCCATTGGCCGCTATGCGGGTTCGCTGTCGTCGGTGCGCGCCGACGATCTGGGCGCGGTGCCGCTCAAGGCGCTGATGGAGCGCAATAAAGACGTCGACTGGAACGCGATTGACGACGTGATCTACGGCTGCGCGAACCAGGCCGGCGAAGACAACCGCAACGTGGCGCGCATGTCGCTGCTGCTGGCCGGTCTGCCGCAAGGCGTGCCGGGCTCGACGGTGAACCGTCTGTGCGGTTCGGGCATGGACGCGGTCGGCATTGCCGCGCGCGCCATCAAGTCGGGCGAGGCCGCGCTGATGATGGCCGGCGGTGTCGAAAGCATGAGCCGCGCGCCGTTCGTGATGGGCAAGGCAACCAGCGCGTTCTCGCGCCAGGCCGACATCCACGACACGACGATCGGCTGGCGTTTCATCAACCCGCTGATGAAGAGCCTGTACGGCGTCGACTCGATGCCGGAGACCGGCGAAAACGTCGCGACCGACTACAACGTCAGCCGCGCCGACCAGGACGCTTTCGCCATGCGCAGCCAGCAGAAAGCGGCGCGCGCGCAACGCGACGGCACGCTGGCGCAGGAAATCACCGGCGTGACCATCGCGCAGAAGAAGGGCGATCCGATCACCGTGCTGCAAGACGAGCATCCGCGTGAAACGAGCCTCGAAGCGCTGGCCAAACTGAAGGGCGTGGTGCGCCCGGACGGCACGGTCACAGCGGGCAACGCGTCGGGCGTGAACGACGGCGCGGCGGCGCTGCTGCTCGCCAATGAGGCGAGCGCGAAACGCTTCGGCCTCACACCGCGTGCCCGCGTGCTGGGTATCGCGACGGCCGGCGTCGCGCCGCGCGTGATGGGCATCGGTCCGGCGCCGGCCACGCAAAAACTGCTCGCACGCCTGAATATGACGATCGACCAGTTCGATGTGATCGAGTTGAACGAGGCGTTCGCGTCGCAAGGCATTGCGGTGCTGCGCGCACTTGGCGTCGCCGAAGACGACCCGCGCGTGAACCCGAACGGCGGCGCGATCGCGCTCGGCCATCCGCTGGGTATGAGCGGCGCACGTCTGGTGACCACCGCGATGTATCAGCTGCATCGCACGCAGGGCCGTTTTGCGCTGTGCACGATGTGTATCGGCGTCGGCCAGGGTATCGCGATCGCGATTGAGCGGGTGTAATGGTTTGGCGGGTTAGCCCGCGCCACGATTGATAGTTGACGCAGTATGAACAGCCTCATCGCTTACGCGATGAGGCTGTTTTTTTATGCCGCGCTTGGATTCGCATTTATGGGGAATAGGCATTTACATTCCGCCTGAAACGCGGCTTCTGATTCGGCCGCGATTGACAAAGCGCAAACAGTATCACTTCGGTGTTGTCCAGCATGCATTTAATGCTGTTCGCATTAAAACCTGCATCTTTAATATGGGCTGCGGCGAAAATAACGCGATGCCATCAACCGTCCAGACGTCCTGGCGACACAGGACTATGGCGCTTTTTGCTGCATCGCGCAGTCAGATGAAATACACCGTTTAATCAATTGCGGCCTCTCATCACGCATGTACAATATTTTTCGCCTTACCTATTTAAAAATGACTGTCACGAAGATTCATGATATTTGTGGCGTATGCATGACGTTATCTAATCGGCATCGCGCGAATTCAGATCGCCGTTATGGCCGGTTCAACGATTTCCCAAGGAGAACATAAATGAAGGCAGCGACGATTGGAGCAGCATTGATGGTGGCGGCATTCGCCTCAGCCCAGCCGGCGTGGGCACAAGATGCCATGGCCAGCGCCGCGGAAGGTATCGTCGGCGCCGTGCAGCCGGTGCATTTGAAGGCGCAGATCGTTGGCATCGATCAAGGCAGCCGCACGGTCACGCTCAAGGGGCAGGACGGCAACGTGGTGGTTGTGCTAGTGAGCAAGGAGGTCGCCGGTTTCGACAAGCTGAGGGTGGGTGACTGGGTGGACGCGCTCTACAAGAACGCGCTCCTCGTGAAGGCCGAAAAGGTCACCGGCAAAGACAAGGGGATTCGCGAGCGAATCGATACGCAGGTGTATGCGCCGGCCTCTGGCGGCTACGAATCGGCACGCCAGGTCGAGGTGCTGGCCACGGTGCAGAAGATTGATCACAAGAAGCGACTCGTCACGTTGCGCGGCGCCTATCAGACGCAAACGCTCGAAGTCGCTCCCGACGTCGATCTGACGGACGTCAAGGTGGGCGATACGGTGCACGCCGTGTTCGTGTCGGCAGCAGCCGTGCAGGTCACACCGCAAGACGCGGCGCAGTAACGCCACACGTTCAGGCATGACGAAGCGGTCATGCCTGAACGTGCATGCCGCGTTGCTTGAGGCGTGCATGCCGGTCAGTTCAACACCACCCGGGCACACGCCAACACAAACACCCCTCATTGCAGGGGTGTTTGTTTTTTGCGGCTTGCAGGCCTCGTTGTCATGCCGCCGCCAGTCGGGCTAACGCGACGCGAGCGGTCCCATGCTCAACCATGCAAGCCTTCCCAGCCAGCGTCTGAACACACCGCCCTTCACGGGCAGCGCGCAAGTCAACGAAACGCGCGCGGCGCGCTCGCCATCCGTGCTGAGCCACACGCGCTCGCCGCGTTGTAAGCGGAACGTTTCGCCCGGTGCGAGCCAGTGGTCGTAAGGAGAACTGATGCGCGTGAGCCAGAGACGCTCGCCCTGAACGGTGAGCGTGCTATCGGCTTCGACACGCCAGGTGAGCGTCGCGCCTGGCATCACGGAAAAATGCACTACGACCTTCGGCAGAGACTCGTCCTGCTGATACGCCGCCAGACTCGAGTCGTCATCCATGCACTGCGGGCTTGCCTGATCCATCTTGCTCTCCGTCATCGAGCCGGCAGACGGAGGCGCCCGCAAAACAAAAGGCCCCTTCCGTTACCGGCGGGGCCTTGGGGATTTGTTACGCAGATTCAGACTGCTAACGCGCACACACTCCCAGTGGCCAGCCGATGATGGCTCGCTTTGGGTGTGTAATCGCATTCGCGATGGAGATGTGCGTCAACATGAGATTGAGTGTGCCGTTTTGCCGCAGGTCTTGTCAATAAAAAATTCGCAATCCATTCAAACGATTACGCGAGCGGCACACATACCGTTTGCGTCAACATGCCTTGCTCTGCGCGACGCTCACGCGAATCTGCGCGGTCAGCGCGCTTCGCAACGCATAGCGCTTGCGCCGCATCGCATTGCCGGAATCGGTGCCCTGATGCTCGGCCAGATAGCGCGCCGGCGGCGCGAGCACGAACCAGCCGTTCCAGCGGGCGAGGGCGCCGCATTCGAGCGAGAGGCCGTCGTAGTCGGCGGCTACGCGGCGCTTGCGCAGGCAATAACGCCAGTTCGCATAGATGTGCGCCTGCTTCGAGACGATGAAGGTGCCGCCCGCATCGAGCGACGCCGCGACACATTGCGCCAGGTAGATCACCAGCACTTTGGGCCGCAACCCATACCAGCGTTTGGTCAGCGCGCGAAACAGTTCGCGGCCGTTGACCGAGCAATCCGGACCTTGCACTGAACCGATGCACAGCCGGGGCCGCCGCACCTTGCCGCCGAGATAGGCGAGACTGAACGTGCAGGAGACGATGCGCTGGTCGCGAGCATCGCGAATGCACAAGGTCCAGTCGCCTTCCTTCTGAAACCGTTCGATCGACTCCAACGACACATACCACCGCTCGCTGCCCACCGCGAACGACGCAAGCTGCGCCGAACCCGTAGCGGCGATGCGTGCCGCGAGTTGCGGCACACGCTGCTGGGTCAGTGCATGATGGTCGAGGCTGGCGGCGAGCCGTTCGCGCGGACTGAAACGGCTATGCAGAAAGGGCCGGTGCATCCGCTCCAGCGCGGTGGGATGGCGCTGCACCAGATCGCGCAAGGGCGAAGCGGCGCAGCCTTTGAGCCATGTTTGCGTCGCCCGCCAGGCCATGAGCGAGCGCAGCCACAGGCGCAGCCGCCGCCAACGGTGAAAGACGCTGGTGCCCGGGTAAAGCGCGTGAGCGGCTTGCTGAATCGCCGCAATGGAAGCTTGGGCCTTCGCGAACCATGGCGAGCGGGTGCGAACCCCCTCGTTGGAAAATGTCGTCACGGCATATCCTTGGGCTATCTCAACCAGGGCGATGCTAGACGCGCGGATAGAGCGGCCGTGTCGAGTCGCTTGCGCATTTGTCGAGTTTTGTCGAGCATGTCGCATGATGTTCGGCGCATCCGCTATGCTGTGCGTCGAGACCGCCGCTGTGACACCGCGCTATCGCGCCGCTTGATTGCGCCGCTTTTTGACCCGCTTTTTCTTCACCCAGCCCTGAACGATTCGCTCCATGCCATTCCGGATCCTGCTTGTCGAAGACGATGACCGCCTTTCCGCGCTGGTTGCCGGCTATCTGCGCAAACACGACTACGAAGTCGAGACCGTGCTGCACGGCAACGACGCCGTGCCGGCCATTCTCAAGCGCCGCCCGGACCTCGTGATACTCGACGTCAATCTGCCGGGCAAGGACGGCTTCCAGATTTGCCGCGAGGCGCGCGAGCAGTTCGACGGCGTGATCATCATGGTGACCGCGCGCGACGAACAGTTCGACGAAGTGCTGGGCCTCGAATTCGGCGCGGACGACTACGTGCACAAGCCCGTCGAACCGCGCGTGCTGCTCGCGCGCATCAAGGCGCTACTGCGCCGCGTCGGAGCGCGTGCGCCGGAGGCGGCCGAACCCGAGCACTACGTGTTCGGCAAGTTCGAGATCAATCGGACCACCCGCACGGTCAAACTGCCGGACGGCAGCTTGCCGGATCTGACTTCGGCGGAATTCGACTTGCTATGGGCGCTCGTGCGTTGCGCGGGTGAGGTGGTGAGCCGCGACGAGTTGTTGCGGCAGCTGCGCGGCATCGAGTTCGACGGTCTCGATCGCACGATCGACGGCGGCATTTCCAAGCTGCGCCGCAAGCTGAACGACGGCGCGGCCACGCCGCAACGCATCAAGACGATACGCGGCAAGGGCTATCAGTTCAGCAAACTAGCGTGGGATTGACAGCGCGGGCCTCGATTCGGGTGTTTGATGACGATGTAATCCGCCGAAATATCGCTCGACAAAACTACACAATTAGCCGAGCAAATCGACAGTCAACCCGCGCGCGGGTGATTAGCATCGCAGGCTTGTCCTTCAATTGGCTGAGCGATGCCCGCTTGCGTTTCCTCTCAATCCCGCCATGCCGTGCTGATGATTCACGGCCTGGGCGGCACGCGTCATGATTTCGGCACGCTCGACCGCAAGTTCGAGCAGATCGGCTACGACGTGCATCTGCCGTCGCTGCCGGGACACGGCTCGAATCCTGGCGCGCTGAGCGGCGTGACGTCGGGCGACTACATGCGCCTCCTGAGCCGCACATATCGCGAGTTGTTGACGCGTTATGAACGCGTCGACGTCGTCGGCATTTCGATGGGCGCTTTGCTCGCGTTGATGCTGAGCGCGCGCGAACGCATGACGAGCGGGCGCCTCATCCTGCTCTCACCGCCCGTGTTTCTCGACGGCTGGGGTGGCTCGCGTTTGCGTCCGCTGCGCTATCTGCTGTATTGCGTGCCGGGGCTGCGCCGTCTGATCCGTGTGCCGGAAGGCGAGCCGTTCGGTATCAAGAACGCGCGCATTCGCAATCTGATCCGGCGGCATCTGCAGAAGGGCAGCGGCGTTCATTACCCGTATGTGCCGCTCGCCGCGATCGAGCAGGTCGACCGGATGCGCTTCGAGGCGAAGCGCGCGCTGGCACAGGTCAAGTGCGAAACGCTGGTGATGCATTCGGAAGAGGACGAAGTCACGAGCATCCGCTCCGCCGAGTTCGTCTGCGAAAATCTGGGCAGCCGCTCGGTCACACTGGTGCGCTTGACCGACAGCTACCACATGATCACACTAGACAACGAGCGTGACACGGTAGCGCAGCGAACGCTGAAGTTCGTTCAGGAGGCGTCGCCAGCGATGCCGTAGTGCGTAGTGAAGAGAGAAAGATGCCACACCGAGCGGAACAAAAAAAACTCAACCCTTACCGCTATTGCAGGTGGCGCTGGCAGCGTTTTCGCCGCGCCTGGACCGACACGCGAGCCGACCGGGTGCCGAGCTGGTCGAGGCTCTACCTGCGCGTCTACACACGGCTCCTGACGCTCACGGTGCTGGTGCTGGCCGCCGCGCTCATCACATTGAGCCTGACGCTCGACGCCACGCCGTCGCTCTGGCAAACGCTGGCAACTCAGCGTGCGCTGCTGCCCATCGCGATCGTGACTTTGGTGCTGCCGGCCATTACCGCGTACCGCTGGATGCGTCCCGTCTGGCTGGATCTGGTGATGGTCCGCGAGCGCGCAATCGACTTCACCGGCGGCCGCTTCAACACGCGCGCGCGCGAATCGCACAGCGTGATCATCGGCCCGCTGGCGCGCACACTCAACGCGCTGGCTGAGCGCATGGAACGCCTGATCGCCGCGCAGCGCGAACTCACCAACGGCATTTCGCACGAACTCCGCACGCCGCTCGCGCGCGTGCGGTTCGCGCTCGAAAGCCTGCGCGAACCGGCCTCCGCCGCCGAATATCACAGCGCGCTGGCGAGCATCGACCAGGACGTCACCGAGCTCGACGAGCTGATCGACATGAGCCTGACCTACGCGCGGCTCGAATACAGCTCCTTGCAATCGAACCTGGAATCCACCTCGATCGCGGCCTGGTTCGACAGTCAGATCACCGACGCCACGCTGCTCTACGCGGACAAGCAGGTCGTCCCGCACGTGGAAATCGATCCGTCGCTGCGCGTGACAATGGACAAGCGCCTGATGTCCTACGCGATGCGCAACCTGCTGCGCAACGCGAGCAAGTACGCGCAGTCGACGATCATGGTCGGCCTGAGCATCCAGCATGGCAACGTGGAAATCTACGTCGAGGACGACGGAGCCGGCGTGCCCCCTGAGCAACGTGAGCGCATTTTCGATGCGTTCGTGCGCCTCGACCGGCAGACCGGCGGTTATGGCCTGGGTCTGGCAATCACGCAGCAGGTGCTGCGCGCGCATCGCGGCCGGATCGCGGTGACGGATCCGGTGACGCTCGGCGGGGCGCGCTTCGAAGTGAGCTGGCCGGCGGGCACGGCTTGAATCCGCGCGTGCCCACCCGCGCTCAATAGGTGTGGCCCAACTGGAAGTAGAAGTTGTGGCGGCCACCCGGCGCGAACGCTACGCCCAGATACATCGGTCCGAATGAGCTGGTCAGCGCGGTAAATACCGTCACGCTGCGTTTCAGGGGGCCGCTGCCGAACTGCGCATCGCGCGTCCAGACGTTGCCCGCTTCAAGGCTCAGTCCGGCGAACAGTCCGCGAATCGGCGAGGCATTGAACGTGGCCAGTTGGTTCATATACGTGATCTGACCGTACACCATGGAATCGCCGGAGAGCTGATCGGTGGCGTAGGCCGACAGATGCTGGAAGCCGCCCAGCGTGAAACCGAACGGATTAGTCAGGTTGGTGCCGCCGAAGTCGTTGCCCGCCTCGATGCTCGCATTGATGCTGTGCCGCCCATAGCTCGCCGCGACAATGCTCTTGCCGTACACCTCGGTAAAGCTGTCGTCGCCCGCGAATAGCGAACGCTCCACGCGCAGCTCGCCGAAATAGCCTTTGCGCGCGAACAGCGGATCGTCGAGCTGATCGATCACGAGGCGCGCTCGCGCGCTGAGCTGCCGTCCGTAGATGTCCGGAAACAGCAAGGGCGAGTTCGGGCCGTCGTCGAGCGGCAGGTTGTATTGCGGCGAGGCGAAACCATGCGCGTAGGCGAGACCAATGCGGAAGTCGCCCAGACGCGCGAGCGGCAAGCCGAGGTCGACGCCGGCGCGTTCGGTCTGCAAGCGGTATTGCGTGACCTTGACGTTGCCGGTGTCGTCGTAGAGGTTGGCGTAACGGCGTTGAAACTCCACATAAGGCGCGACGTAGTAGCCGAACGAACTCGACAGCGGTTGCCGCAACTCCGCGTGCAGGTCGACCAGATCGCTGCCGATCGTCCCATCCACACGTCCTTCGAGCCCCGAGCTGGTGAGCCACGGACGGCGATAACCCAGATGCATGCGGAAGCTGCCTTCGTCCGTCGAACTTGTCGACAGGCCGAGTCCGAACAACAGGAAATTCGGCCCCCACGTTTTCTCGTGCGCGACCACCACGAGCTTGTGCTGGTCGCCATCATCCACGAGTTGCTGGCTCACGCTTTCGAAATCGCCCGCCGTGGTGAGCCCCAGCAAATCCTTGTTGAGCGCGGCCGGATCGTAGACGTCGCCGGGTTCGACGTGCAGCGCGGAGCGTATGCGCGACTCCGGCACCGCGCCGTGCGCGACGATCTCGATCTGCGTGATCCGCACCGGATGCACCGACGGCGCACCGTGGCGGGCCCGCCACGCGGCGTAGTCGGCCGGCGAGAGCGCCAGATGCTGGAGCTGCGGCAGCGCGGCGCGTGTGGCGGCGGCGCCGGCCGCGATGGCCTGGCTCGCGTTGGCGAAGTCGGTGAAGCTGAGCGATCCGAGCGCGGGCTCTATCAGAACGTCGCCGGCTTGCAGCTGTTCGCGCTGCCGTGTCACATTCTGGTGAATCAGGATGCCGATCATCTGTTGCATCACGTCGGCGGGCGAGGCGAGCGCATCCAGCGGGCGCAAGGGCGAGCCGATATCGACCGCGATCACCACGTTGGCGCCCATGTCGCGGGCCGTTTCGATCGGCAGATTGCTGACGATGCCGCCATCCACCAGCGTGCGCCCGTCCACGTCGGCCGGCGCGAACAGGCCGGGCAACGCCATGCTGGCGCGGATCGCTTGCGGCAGCGAGCCGTGGTCGAGCACGACTTTCTGGCCGGTGCGCAGGTCGGTGGCGATCGCGCGATACGGAATCGGCAGCCGGTCGAACGAGACGTCGCCCGGCACCGCCGAGGTCCAGTCCTGCAGCAGCGCCTGCAAGCGGTTGCCTTGCACCAGCCCCGCGGGCAGCCGGAAGCCGTTGGCGCCGTAGCCGAGCGCAAGACTGTTCACATACAGCCGTTCGTCCTCACGGCGCGATTGCGGGAGATCGGCGCGCTCGGTAACGTCGAACGCGATGTCGGCGAGATTGGTGCCCGTGAGGCGGTTTTGCATGTCCTGCGCGGTCATGCCGCTCGCGTACAGCCCGCCGACCACCGAGCCCATGCTGGTGGCGGCAATGCAATCCACCGGGATGCGATTTTCCTCCAGTACCTTCAGGACGCCGAGGTGGGCGTAGCCGCGCGCGCCGCCGCCCGACAGGACTAGACCCACCGAAGGCCGGCCAGGCGCGCCCGCCTCGGCGGTGCAGGCGCTATCTGCGGCGTGCGCGGGGCGTGTCAGGGCGCTGATCCCGCATGCCAGCAGCACGACCGTGCAGCGCAAATGCCGGGCGATGGGCGGGCGGCGCAGGTGGGCTACCGTTTGTTCTAGTTGTTGATGGCGCGCCAGCACTCGGTTCATCCATTTTGAGACGAGAAGAAAACCGAGAGATTACATGGTTTTGCCGACGCCAAAACAGGTGGCATCGTGTCAGTAGGGGTTACGGAACCGCGTAGTGGGCGGCAACAGTCGCCGGGGTCCGCGCGCTGCTTCCTGAGTCTTGTCACGAGCGGCTTCGCGTCGCGCGAAGCGGGACCTCAGCGGCGATGCGGCCCAACGATACCCAGCGCCGCGATGCGCCGGTACAAGGTTGCGCGTGACATGCCGAGGGCTTGCGCCGCCGCGTTTGGCCGCCATTGGTGGCGAGTGAGGGCGTCGACGATGCGCGCGCGCTCGTCGGCCGGATCGCGCTGTGGGTCGATGTGCGGGTCGATCCGCAGTAAGCCCGGCCTGTGCGACGCCTCAGGGGCCAGCAATGCCGCTATATCCGGCGCGACATGTCGCAATTCCACCCGCGCGCCGTCGCAGATCGCGCAGGCGTAACGCAGCACGTTGCGCAGCTGGCGAATGTTCCCCGGCCATGCGAACGTTGCCAGCCGCCCGGCGAGGTCGGCGTCGAGCGTAAGCACGTGGCCGGCCAATTGCGCTTCTTCGTCGAAGACCACGTCGATCACGTCGCGAATATCCACGCGTTCGCGCAACGGAGGCATCGGTAAAGACGCGCCGCTCAGCCGATAGTAGAGATCCTCGCGGAACGAGCCGTCCGCGACCATTTGCGCGAGATCGCGGTGGGTCGCGCAGATCACGTCGATATCCACGCGCACGGGCGCATCGCCGCCGAGCGGCAACACTTCGCCTTCGGCCAGCACGCGCAGCAGGCGCGTTTGCAGATTGAGCGGCATGTCGCCGATTTCATCGAGAAAGAGCGTGCCGGTATGCGCCTGCGCGATCTTGCCCCGTGCGCCGCGGCTGCGCGCGCCGGTGAAAGCGCCCGGCGCGTAGCCGAACAGTTCGCTTTCAATCAGCGATTCGGGAATCGCGCCGCAATTCACGGCGATAAACGGCCTCCCGCGGCGTGCGCCCGAATCGTGCACGGCATGGGCGAACACCTCCTTGCCGACGCCGGTTTCGCCGAGAATCAGAATGGGCAGACGCTTGCCCACGACGCGCAATGCCACGCTCGCGTTATGCGCGATGCGCGGGTCAGTACTGCGTAAAAAACGGCCGAGCGCGCCGAGTTGCCGATCGTTCTGCGAGGTGGTTTGTGACGAGCTTACCTCGCTCTCGCTCAAATTGGTGTACGCGCGTGACGCGCGTTTGAGCGGCGCGCGAACCCGCGCATACAACATTGCCCCGCTTGCGCGCAGGCGCAGGCCGACAATCGCATCAGTGCGCGCGACGTCGTGCAGGTGCGAGCCGGTGGTGTCGAACACGTCGTCGATATGGCGCGGACCGTTCAGCGCCGGAATGCACTCGCGTGCCTTGCGATTGGCGGCCACCAGATTGCCGCATTCGTCGAACGCGATCAGCACTTCGGGCTGGGCCTCGACAAAGTTGCGGCTCGCATGGCCGAACAGAACCCAGTGCTGGGTGGTTTGATTGAGGAAGTAACCGTCTTCGATCAAACCGGCGCTTTGCCGCACCAGCTGAAACACGAGCCGCTGACTGTCGCGGTTATCCGGCGACTGCACCGCGGACGCATCGAGTACGCCGATCATCTCGCCGCCCGGCGCGAATATCGGCGCGGCACTGCAAGTGAGCGTGGTGAAGGCGGCGCGGAAATGATCGGTCTTGTGCACGGTGATCGGCGCCAGGTCGGTCAGCACGCTTGCCACGCCGCATGTGCCTTCTTCGCGCTCGGACCAGCACGAACCGATATACAGGCCCGCATGCTTGAAGTCGCCGCGGCGCTCGCGGTCGATCCGGTAATCGATCGTGACGCCGTGCGCGTCGGTGAGCATCACGCAATAGTCGGCGACGCGAATCATGTCGTGCAGGCGTGTCAGGCATTGCCCCGACGCGCGCAGAAACGCTTCTTCCTTGCCTTGCACTTCACGCAATTGCGCCGACGTCAGCACGCGCGGTCCGATCACCGCGCCCGGGTCGAGCCGGTACTGCTCGAACGAACGCTGCCACGACGAGACAAGCCGCGGGGAATCGGCGGGCGCGGGCAGGCGTCCTTCAATGGCGCCGCGCACGCGGTCGATGTGCTGCGTCTGTGAAACGTAAGGCATGGGCGGCTCCAGGCGAGCGACGCACAGTGAGATCAGGCTGTTTTTGTATCACATCCCGTTTGATGAATCACATTGCAATGCAGCACGCGAGACGCGTGAGACGTTCGTCTCAGTCTCGGGTGAGACGGCGTGCTCGATGGTGAGAAGCCCGGCGTGGCAAGGGTTTGCGTGATGTCGCCGAATGCGGTGGTAGCGACGCGCGGCTCGCGCGCTGCGTGTTTGAGACGCGAGACTCGCTGCGCCGCGTGCTGTCGGTAGGTCTGTTCGTGATCCCGGTTGACGCGGATAGCCCTTTAAACAAGGCACTTTCGTACAACAGCGACGTCGTTCAATCGATTGGCACACCCTTTGCAGTGTCCTGTGCATGACAAGGCGGCGTGGTTTGACCACTCGAGCGCCAACCACAACGCAGCAAGCTGCATGGGACAGGAGACAAGCACAGTGCCATCGTCCATCACCGTCGGCGTGATCGCGAACCCGGCGTCGGGCCGCGATATTCGTCGCCTCACGTCCTACGCGTCCGTGTTCCCGACTGCCGAAAAAGCCAACATGGTGGTGCGGTTGCTGGCCGGGCTCGGCATGCTCGGCGTAAACCGCGTGCTGTGTCTGCGCGATCGGACCGGCGTGGCGGCGCTGCTGCTGCGTGCGCTCGACACGCACGACGCCGTGGCGTCCCGGCAGCGCTGGCCCGAAGTCGAATTCATCGACCAGCCGATTACCGACAGCGCGGCCGACACCCACGCCGGCGTCGCCGCGATGTGCGAGGCGGGTGTCGAACTGATCGCCGTGCTGGGTGGCGACGGCACGCATCGCGCGGTCGCCGCCCATTGCGGGCGCGTGCCGCTGCTGACGCTCTCCACCGGCACCAACAACGCTTTCCCTGATCTGCGCGAAGCCACGGTGGCGGGCCTCGCCGGCGCGCTGGTCGCGGCGGGCGCGGTGCCGCCGGAGGTGGCGCTCATGCGCAACAAGCGGCTCGTCGTGCGCTGTATTGACGGTCCGAACTGCGGCCGTGAAGAAATCGCACTGGTCGATGTGTGCGTGAGCCGTCAGCGCTTTGTCGGCGCACGGGCGGTCTCCGATCCGGCCGATATCGCAGAACTTTTCCTCACGTTCGCCGAACCGGACGGCATCGGCCTTTCGTCGATCGGCGGAGCGTGGGCGCCGGTTGAGCGCACCGCCTCGCATGGTTTGCATCTGCGTTTCGCCAATCCCGGCGAATCAGGCGAATCCGGCGTGCCGCTGCTCGCCCCGATCGCGCCAGGCCGCGTCGAGCGCGTCTTCATGCGTGCCTGCGAACGCTTCGAAGTCGGCGCGTGGCGGCCGCTCGATGCCGGACACGGCACGCTCGCGTTCGACGGCGAGCGCGAAATCGAACTTCAGCGTGGCGATCGTTATGAGGTGGCGCTGGATTGGGAAGGACCGCTGACCGTCGATGTCGAACGCACGCTGCGCTACGCGGCGTCGCGTCAACTCGTGCGTGATGTGGCCATGCATCGAACGTAGGTTGTGGGCAGGCAGTGCATTCATTCAAAGGAGACACACCATGTCGGTTTCAACTGAGTTGAGCAAGGACGAACTATTGAAGGCGTATCGCATGATGCGCACGATCCGCGAGTTCGAGGAGCGTCTGCACGTGGAATTCGCCACCGGCGAAATTCCGGGCTTCGTGCACCTTTACGCGGGCGAGGAGGCGTCCGCGGTCGGCACCATGCTGCATCTGAACGACGCCGATTATGTGGCGACCACGCACCGCGGCCACGGCCATTGCATCGCCAAAGGCGTCGACGTGCGAGGCATGATGGCCGAGATCTACGGCCGCAAGACCGGCGTGTGCCACGGCAAAGGCGGCTCGATGCATATCGCCGATCTGTCGAAGGGCATGCTGGGCGCGAACGGCATTGTCGGCGCGGGCGGGCCGCTGGTTTGCGGCGCGGCGCTCGCGGCGAAGTACAAGAAATCGGGCGGCGTGGGCGTGTGTTTCTTCGGCGACGGCGCGTCCAATCAGGGCGTGATTTTCGAATCGATGAACCTGGCTTCGGTGTGGCGGCTGCCTGTCATTTTCGTGGCGGAAAACAACGGTTATGCGGAAGCGACTTCGTCGACGTGGTCGGTGGCGACCGACAACATCGCGGATCGCGCGAGCGGCTTCGGCATGCCGGGGGTGATCGTCGACGGTTTCGATTTCTTCGCGGTGCATGAAGCGCTGGGCGAAGCGATCGAACGCGCGCGTCAGGGCGGCGGTCCGACGCTCGTCGAAGTGAAGTTCTCGCGCTATTTCGGCCACTTCGAAGGCGACGCGCAAACCTATCGCGCGCCTGGCGAGGTGCAGAAGCTGCGCGACGAGAAGGACTGCCTGAAGCGTTTTGAAGAGCGCGTGGTGCGTGCCGAGATGCTGAGCGCGGATCAATTGCGTGGTGTCGATACCGAGGTCAAGAGCCTGATTGATAGTGCGGTGGCTGAAGCCAAAGCTGCGCCGTTGCCGAGTGCCGAGGACCTGTTGACCGACGTCTACGTGTCGTACCCGTAGAGAACGTGTCGGATACCTAAGCGAGTTGCAACCAATTTTGCACGAAAACGGAGACAGACATGGCACGCAAGATCACATTCTCTCAGGCTATCAACGAAGCACTGAGTCAGGAAATGGCCCGCGACGAAACCGTCATTGTAATGGGCGAGGACAACGCGGGCGGCGCCGGATCGCCCGGAGAACAGGACGCGTGGGGCGGCGTACTCGGCGTGACGAAGGGACTCTTTCACAAGTATCCGGGCCGTGTGCTGGATACGCCGCTCTCCGAAGGCGGCTATATCGGCGCGGCGGTCGGCGCGGCGGCGTGCGGCATGCGTCCGGTCGCGGAGTTGATGTTTATCGATTTCATGGGCGTGTGTTTCGATCAGATCTTCAATCAGGCCGCCAAATTCCGCTACATGTTCGGCGGCAAGGCGGTCACCCCGGTCGTGATTCGCGCCATGCAGGGCGCCGGTTTGCGCGCGGCGGCCCAGCATTCGCAGATGCTCACTTCGCTCTTCACGCATATACCCGGCTTGAAGGTGGTCTGCCCATCCACGCCATACGACGCGAAGGGGCTGCTGATCCAGGCGATCCGCGACAACGATCCGGTGATTTTCTGCGAGCACAAATTGTTATACGGCCGCGAAGGCGATGTGCCCGAAGAGTCATACGCGATTCCATTCGGTGAAGCCAACGTGGTGCGTGACGGCGACGATGCCACGATCATCACCTACGGACGCATGGTCCATTACGCCACCGAAGCCGCCGAAAAGCTTGCCAAAGACGGCGTGCAGGTCGAGGTGATCGACTTGCGGACCACCTCGCCGCTGGACGAGGACACGATTCTGGAAAGCGCCGAACGCACCGGACGCGTGGTCGTGGTCGACGAAGCGAATCCGCGCTGCTCGATCGCCACCGACATCTCCGCGCTGATCGCGCAACGCGCGTTCCACTCGCTCAAGGCGCCGATCGAGATGGTGACCGCGCCCCACACCCCGGCGCCGTTTGCGGGCGTGCTGGAGGATCTGTATATCCCGTCGGCCGCGCAGATCGCCGACGCCGTTATGAAAGTGAGGGCCTGAGCGATGCCGATTCATATGATTACGATGCCCAAGTGGGGCTTGTCGATGGAGCAGGGGCAGGTCAACGGCTGGCTCAAGGCGATCGGCGACAAGGTGGTGAAGGGCGACGAGATCCTCGACGTGGAAACGGACAAGATCTCCTCGGGTGTCGAGTGTGCGTTCGAGGGTATTTTGCGGCGGCAGATCGCCCAGGAAGGCGACACGCTGCCGATCGGCGCGTTGCTCGCTGTAGTTGCTGACGCCGAAACGCCGGATGTGCAGATCGACGCCGAGGTCGAAGCGTTTCAGCGTGACTTCGTGCCGGCCAGTTCGGAGTCCGGTGACAGTGGTCCACAACCGGAGAAAGCGCAGATCGGCGGGCGCACGGTGCGCTATCTGAAGCTTGGCGAGGGCGGCACACCCGCTGTGCTGATTCACGGATTCGGTGGCGATCTGAACAACTGGTTGTTCAATCACGCCGACCTCGCCGCGCATCGCGCCGTGTGGGCGCTGGATTTGCCAGGCCACGGCGAGTCGGGCAAGACGCTCGACACCGGCAGCGCCGAGGAGCTCGCGGACAGCGTGATCGCATTCCTCGACGACCGCGGCATCGGCAACGCGCATCTGATCGGGCACTCCATGGGCGCGCTGATCGCGATGACGGTAGCGGCGAAAGCGCCCGGACGTGTGGCGTCGCTCGCGTTGATCTCGGGCGCGGGGCTGGGCAAGGAGATCAACGGCGACTATATCCAGGGCTTCGCGGAGGGTAGCAATCGCAACGCGCTCAAGCCGCAACTGGCGAAACTTTTCGCTGACCCGAACCTCGTCACGCGTCAACTGGTGGAGGACATCGTCAAGTACAAGCGGCTCGAAGGTGTGCCCGAGGCGCTGCGCAAGATCGCGGCAGCAGCGTTCGACGGCAACGCGCAACGCGCGGAGTATCGGGACCGGCTCGCGGCGCTGGCACCGCGCAGCCTGGTGATCTGGGGTGCTAATGATCAGATTATTCCGGCCTCGCACGCGCGGGACCTGCCCGGCGACGTTCGCGTTCACGTGCTCGACGGCAAGGGGCATATGGTGCAGATGGAAGCGGCCGCCGAGGTGAATCGCCTGCTCAACGACTTCCTGGGGCGCTGACATGGAAGCCGCACTGCATGGCGATAGCGTCACCGCGCTTGGTCAACACGGCAAGCGCAGCGCTGACAAGCTCGCGCGGATCCCGGTGAAAATCGTGCCGGCCACGGACGGCGAAGTCTTGCCGAAGCCGCCGTGGCTGCGCGCGAAGCCGATGATGAGCGAGACCGTGGCCGGCATTGCGGCAATCCTGCGCGAGCACCGGTTGCATTCGGTGTGCGAGGAGGCGATGTGTCCGAACATCGGCGAGTGTTTCGCGCGGCGCACGGCCACGTTCATGATCATGGGCGGCATCTGCACGCGGCGCTGTGCGTTCTGCGATGTCGCCCACGGCCGTCCCGCGCCGCTCGACGCAGCGGAGCCCGCAAGGCTCGCCGATGCCGTGGCGGCGCTCGGCTTGCGCTATGTCGTCGTGACGTCGGTGGATCGCGATGATTTGCGCGACGGCGGCGCGGCGCATTTTGCCCGCTGTGTCGCGCTGCTGCGCGAGCGGGTGCCAGGCATCCGCGTCGAAGTGCTGACGCCGGATTTTCGCGGACGCGTCGAGCGGGCTCTGCAGGCGCTCTCAGGCGCGTGGCCGGATGTCTTCAATCACAACCTCGAAACGGTGCCTGCTTTGTATCGCGCCGCGCGTGCGGGCTCGGATTATCAGGGTTCGTTGCAACTGCTCGCGCGCGTCAAGCAGGCGAACGAGTCGATACTGACCAAATCGGGCTTGATGGCGGGACTGGGGGAGTCCGACGCCGAATTGCTCGACGCGATGCGCGATCTGCGCGCGCATCGCGTCGACATCCTGACCATCGGCCAGTATCTCGCGCCGTCGCGCTTTCATATGCCGGTGCGGCGATACGTGCGGCCCGATCAGTTCGACGCGTGGCGCGAAGCGGGCCTCGCGATGGGCTTTCGCGAGGTCGTGGCGGGGCCGCTCGCGCGCTCGTCGTATCAGGCGGACCAGATCGCCGATGCGGCCCTGGCGCACAACAAAATGGTATGAAGAACGGGCGGGTGCCGCGTCGCCTCACAAGGGTGGCCGGCACGCGATCCGGCCTGCAACAATCTATGTCGAAATATGTCGCGGCGCGCGGAAATCGCCCGCAAACCCTTGTCCCACGGGGGCTCGCCGTGATGAAACAAGGTGACATAGTTTCCGTGTCGATTATGTCGGCGCGTCCTTCTATAGTCCGTTTGTCGCCACGCCGCAGTGACAGAAGTGGCCCGAATCCCAGAAGGACATACCGTGAAAAATCGTTCGTTCGTCGTCCCGGCCACCGCCGCTGTTCCTGCCGCCATGCTGGCTCCGGAGACATCCCTTTCATCCGCGCGCGGCACGCTGCGCAAGCTCGTAATTTCGGCCACCGTCGCCGTGCTCGCGCTCGGCAGCGGCTCGGCGTTCGCCTGGTCGCAACACGCCACGGCGTACACCTCGCACGGCACGTATAACGGTGCGCGCTACGGCTCGTGCGGCGGCGGCAGCTGTTCGCATGCGGGCGGCGTGGCAGGCCCCTACGGCGGCCTCGCCACCAACACCGGCACGGTGACGCGTACCGCGCCGGGCCAGTTCTCGAACTCGGGCACCGCGACAGGCCGCTATGGCAACTCGGTGCAGCACTCGGGCGACACCAGCTGCGCCGGCGGCACCTGCTCGCACACCGGCAACCTCACGGGACCGGACGGCAAAACGGCCACGACTTCGGGCGATGTGACGAAGACCGGCACGGGACAGTACACGTCGTCGGGAACGGTGACGGGCCCGAACGGCAACACGTCCAGCCATTCGGCGTCGACTAGCTGCGCCGGTTCGACGTGCTCGCGTTCGGGCACCGTGACCGGCTCGGATGGCGGCACGGTCAATCACTCCGGCACGGCCACGCGGGTGGCGCCGGGCGTCGTGACGACATCGACGAGCGTGACGGGCACGCACGGCAATACGGTGACCTCGAGCGGCACCGTTGTCGCGAGCACAGGCGTGGTTGCCACGGGCGGCACGACGGTGGTGGTCGCGCCGAAGCCGGTGGTGGTTGCGCCTCCGGTTGCTTATGTCCCGCCGCCGCCGGTCGTCGTGGCGCCCGCTCCGGTGGTGGTAGCGCCTCCGGTTGCCTACGTGCCGCCGCCCCCGCCGCCGGTTGTCGTGACGCCGGCCGCAGTAGTCGTTGCGCCGAAACCCGTTGTGGTAACGCCCCCGCCTGCGGTGGTTGTTGCTCCGAAACCGGTCGTGGTTGCGCCGCCGGTTGTCTATGTTCCGCCCCATGCCGTGTATGTCGTGCCGCGCACGGTGTATGTCGCGCCGGCGCCACGTCCGGTCGTGTGGGTGCCCGGTCACTGGGTGGGTCGTGTGTGGGTGCCGGCGCACTGGTCCTAATGAGCACGCTCATGCGATTTAATCGACATGCGGTGCACACGCAAGGTGGGGAAAGGGTGGGCCAAGCGCCCGTTCTTACCCGATCAGCGCGGCGGTTTTACAAGGTGGGCGCGTTAGTGACGCTCGTCATTGCAACGGGTGTAGCGATTGCGATGACGGGTGGCACGGCACACGATGATGAGCGCGCGACCCGCGATGCTTTACAGGATTGCTCGACTCGCTACGCCGCTTTGCTCGACCTTGCGGAATTGGCGAGACGCGACGGCAAATCATCCGAAGTGGTCGTGCGTGGATTGAGCGACCGGGGCGGGGCGATGAGCGGATGTTTGTCGACCGGCAGCGGCGTACGGGCGAGGTAGCGCGGCCAGCACCTGGCGTGCCATGAAAAAGAGCGCGCCCTT
This sequence comes from Paraburkholderia sp., assembly GCA_036383775.1. Taxonomy (GTDB): domain Bacteria; phylum Pseudomonadota; class Gammaproteobacteria; order Burkholderiales; family Burkholderiaceae; genus Paraburkholderia. Next base: position 22,873 of record DASVNP010000491.1, read on the forward strand.
GTTGATATTCCTAAGGGAGCGCTCCTTGCTGCCAGCGGCCGCTAGCGGCCTTGCTGCTGCAGATACTGCCTGACGTCGCTCATGGTCACGCTGCCCTTGTGACTCGTGTCGATCTGGTCGAAATGCTTCGCGACAAAACCGAGCCCTTGGGATTGGGCCTGTGATTTCGTGACCGCCGCGCCATTACTCAGCGCCGTGTTCCCCCCCAGGCGGGCTTCGACACGCTGTTGCGCCTGCTGCTGCAGCGCCGTGCCGGTCGACGGCGCGATGGGCGCAGCGCGGTTCTGCGGAAAGAACGGACCGTCGACACCTCTTGCGCCGTTTGGCGGCGTCGCGGGCGCGACCGCTTGCGGCGGCAACGCATGCGCACTGCCGATCAGGCAGCCCAAGGCGATCAACGGGGTGATACGCCGCAACTTATCGATAAGAGACATGATGACTCGCATGGATTGAGTGAATAGGGTATCGCGAACGAGGTCCATCCCATCAGGTCAGTCAGGGCGCGTTCACTTGCGCCGAGGCGGTCGCGGTCGGCTCGCTGGCCGGGCTTTCGTCGCGCCACGGAGCCGGCAGTGTCCAGAGCGTGAGCGCATCGGGCATCGGCGTTCCGCGGTAGAAGCGCACCAGGTCACGTTTCATCAGCGGACGGGCGACGTCGTCGAGATAGATCATGTGGCCGCCCTGGAAGAAGTTGACCTGCAAGTCCGGGTTCAGGCCGGGCACCGTCTGGAGCCGCGCCAGCTGCTTCTCGGTGTTGAAGAACGGCGTGGCCAGATCGTGGAAGCCGTTTTCCGATAGTACCCTTAGTTGCGGATTGAGCGTCAGCGCACCGAGCAGGTCTGGAATCGTGTCAGGCAAGGGCTGCCCGTCGTGCGAAAAATCCCAGACCTGAATGATGTTGTCGTTCAGCGGCATATAGGTCGCATTCGGCGCCGTGTAGCCGAGATAGTCCGGCAACTGCGTGGCCAGCGCGGTGGTGAACGGCTGGGAGATCAGGATGTCCGACGGGTCGCCGTCGTTCTGCAGACGTGGATCCGAATTCGGCAACGACACGCGTCCGTCATAGCGGCCGATCGTCGTGCCGGGCAGCAGGGTCGTCGAGAACGGATTGACGTTGAAGTAGCCGTCCAATGCCTGCACGGTCAAACCGGAAGGCAGGGTCCACGCCTGAATCGTTTTGGCGTTCGGAAAGACCGGCGTGCCGAGCGCGTCCGGTATGCCCAACTGACTGAGCACCCATGACTGCGAGTAGCGCCTGAACCGGTTGTATTCCGCCGTGACGAACAGGCTGGTCTGCAGCGCGTACAGGTCCTGATTGAGCGGTGCCGGCGACGCCTGGTTGTAGTACGCCGCGACGGCCGCATAGCCGGGGAAATAGCCCGCCAGCGTATCCGTATCCAGAGCGAGCGCGCTCGACGAGTTCGTAATCGCAACGGCTTCGATCGCGTCGGCGAAATAGTTCAGGATTGCAGATTGCAGGACGATGCCCGTCAGATGCACGCCGGCTGATTCGAGCGCCAGCGCCAGCATGTCGGTGCGCGGCGTGCCGTACGACTCGCCATAGAGGTAAATGGGTGAACTGCCGCGACTATTGACCGCCAGATAGCGCTCGATGAAATCGCGCATGATGTTGACGTCGGCGTCGGTCGTCCAGTACTTCTGGTTCGTGTTCGGCAGGATCGCCTCGGAAAGGCCCGTTCCTGGCGGGTCGATGAAGACCATGTCTGTGGTGTCGATCAGGCTCTCCTTGTTATCGACCAGCGGGTAATTCGGCCAGTTGCCGAATACCGGGTCGGGCGTGGCCACGCGGGTCGGCGCGAACGAGCCCAGCCGCAGCCAGATCGAGGAGGAACCCGGGCCGCCGTTGTAGACGAACGTGACCGGGCGCGGTGAGCCGTTCGTGCTCGGCGCCGTGTAAGCCACGTAGGACATGGTGGCCTCGGGGCTGCCGTTGGCGTCCGCGGCGGTCAGGTGGCCGGTGGTGGTCGTGTAGTTGATCGGCGTTCTACCTTGCGTCCACGTGTAGTGCATGACCGCTGCCTTCTCCGAGGCCTGGGCCGGCGCGAGACCGTCCGTGGCGTTTGGCGAGTAGGCAACTGGATCGATATAGGTCTGATTGGCGCTCGGCGATTGCGGCTGCGAGGCAGCCTGCGCGCTGAGTTGTGGATTCGCCGTGGTCTGCTGCATGCTCACGGCCGACCCGCCGGACGAACCGCCGTCCCCGCCGCCGCATCCGCTAACCAGCATGACTGCAACCGCCAGAGTCCCTAGCGCCGGCAAACTGCGCTGGCGAATGGGGCCATTGCCTCGAAGACGCTCTTCTCGTTTCATCTCTATCCTTGGTGGTGGGTTCAAATACCGTGTCACAAAGGCCGCTGTACCGGATCGAAGATGCACCAGAGCTCGAAATATTCTCAGTGCATCGACGGAATATCGCGGTGGAGAGCAATTTGCTTAAATTTGCATAGACAGTTTTATTGTTATGCGGAGTGAGTAGAAATCCTAAATATCGTAATTGGATATTCAAGTCATTTGCAGGAGGTATTGCCGCAATCGGATAATCGTAAATAGGCGGCAGAGAAAAAATAGGTGACGCGGTAATGGTTTGTCAAGGACGTGACGGATTTCCGTAATCGCCGCTTCGCCGCGCCGATCGTTAGTTCGCGCGGGGCGCGAGCGGGCGTGGATTGGTGCCGAAGTTAATTCTCCGATTATTTATTACTATTTGGAAAGCAATGTTTGTTAAATGTAATATTTAGTTGTATTGCCTGGAAAATGAATGCCGTGCTGCATTGCGAGGTTTTAATCCGGATCGGTAAGCACCAATGGGAAGCGGATTTCGAATGTGGTGCCCACGCCTTCGTACGACACAAAATTGATGTGCCCTTTCAGTACGCGGCACAGTTCCTTGACGATCGCGAGGCCCAGGCCCGTGCCGGGAATGTCGTCGCCCGCGGCACGCTCGAATTCATCGAACACGCGGGTCGCATCTGAAGGCGCGATGCCCACACCGGTGTCCGAGACGCGGATCGACCAGTGCTGCGCGTCGGCCTTGGCAAAGTCGAATTCGATGTCCCCCGACTTTGTGTACTTGGTCGCGTTGGAGAGCAGATTGACGGCAATCTGTTTCAGCTTGAGACGATTGGACGTGACTACCGTCAGCTCGGAATCGAAGCTCGCGTGCAGCGTCAATCCCTTGGCCTCGATGGAGGGACGCGAAGAAGCGACGAGCTCATCGAAAAGCTCGCGCAGCGCAACCTGTTCGAGTTCGAGCGGAGTGCTGTCGCCGAGCACGACGGAGTACTCGACCATCTGGTCGACGAGCTGTTTCATGTCGGCCGCCTGGCGGTTGGCCAGCCTCAACACGACATCGGTCTTTTCGGGTGCGCGTCCGAGCAGTTGCAGCTCGATGGAAAACGCGTTCAGAAAGTTGCGTAGATCGTGGACTACGCTGCGGGTAATCTGCGCGCGCGACGCGTGCAGATCGCTGACCAACTGCTGCTTCAACCTCAATTCGCGATTGGCCTGCTCCAGCCTGCCGGTGTATTCGGCGATCTTGCTGTCCCGTTCGCTCACCACTTCCCTGAGCGACGTCAGCGTAGCCATGCTGAATGTTTCGGAGATCACGCGGCGTGCCCGCCGTTCATGGCGGCGCGTGAATGTGCTGTCGAGATTGGCGTATTCCTCGACCGCGTCGGCGAGCACCTGACGAAACAGATCGAGTTCGCGCACGAGCTCCTCGATCCGGTAGCCCTGGTGCCAGCGCACGTTGCCATGCTTTTTCGCGTCGCGCGCGATGGCCGGCTCGAGCCCTTCGACATCTTCGATATCGAGCGCCGCACAAAGTCCGTCGAGAACTTCCGGCAGGTGATCGGCGAGTTGCTGATAGGTGAGCTTATCGGCTTCGACGAGATCGGTGTCCGCGAATACGGCCTTCATCCATTGCTCGGTGAGCCGGGTCTGCTCGGCTCGAACGAAGTCCGCAAATTTGCGCAGCGGGTTAGGGCGGGTATCGGTCATGGTTGCTCATTATCACTCCAATTTCCGCTTAAGAAACGCCACTTACCTAGTTCTCAGGAGACGACAACCGCGCCTTGCCCGCTGGGCCCCACTCAATCCTCACCATTGAGCGCCTTCACGAAATCGACGAACGCGCGCAGCGGCGCCGGCAGGTGGCGACGCCCCGGATAGTACAGAAACGGGCCGGAAAAACGCTGCCACCATGGCTCCAGAATAGGCTCCAGCGCGCCGCTGTCGAGATGCGGGTGCAGCATGTCTTCGAACAGATGAATGACGCCCACGCCGGCTATCGCCGCGCTGGTTGCCAGGTCGATCGCCGCACCCGGCCGCACGAGCAGCGGTCCCGTTGGGTTCAGTTGCAACACTTCGCCGTCGCGTTCGAAATACCAGGTTGGCATCGCGCCGCCGGCGAACTGGCCGCGCAAGCAAGCATGCGAGAGCAACTCGCGCGGATGAATAGGGCGGCCGTGCGCATCGAGATAGTCCGGCGCGGCAGCCGTGGCGAAGCGCTGCACGCGAGGGCCGATTGGAATCGCGACCATGTCCTGTTCGAGCCTTTCGTCATAACGAATGCCCGCGTCGCAGCCGATCGACAGCACGTCGACGAAGCCATCCTCCACGACGATTTCGACGCGTATGTCCGGATAGGCCTTCAGGAACGCCGCGATAATCTTCGGCAACACGATACGCGCGGCGCTCGACGGCACGTTCAGTTTGAGCGTGCCCGCCGGCTTGTCCCTGAAGACGTTCAGCACGTCCAGCGCCGCTTCCATTTCGCCGAACAGCGGCGTCAGCTTTTCGATCAGGCGCAAGCACGCTTCAGTGGGCGCCACACTGCGCGTGGTACGGTTGAGCAGCCGCAGACCGAGCTTCGCCTCGAGACGGCGTACGGCAATGCTCAGACTCGACGCCGAGACGCCGCTCTTTCGCGCCGCGTCGCGAAAGCCGCCCGCGCGGGCCACGGAGACGAAGGCGGCAAGGTCGTTCAGTTCCATGATGATTGTGCATAATTTGAAACAACCCGTGCACGTTAGACCGCTTTATTTAACAATGCAACCACCGTCATACTTGCGCTCAACCACTTACCAAGGAGAGCGTCATGTCGAACTTCACCCCCACGACTACCTTCCCGCTGGCGGGCCGTAACGTGCGCCGCATGGGCTATGGCGCGATGCAACTGGCGGGCCCCGGCGTGTTCGGGCCGCCCAAGGATCGTGACGCCGCCATTGCGGTGCTGCGCGAAGCGGTGGTCTCGGGCGTCAATCACATCGATACGAGCGACTTTTACGGGCCGCACATTACCAACCAGCTGATCCGCGAAGCGCTGCATCCCTATGCCGACGATCTCGTGATCGTCACCAAGGTCGGCGCGGTGCGCGACAGCGATGGCGCGTGGCTGCCGGCGGCGGAGCCGGCGGATATCGAGCGCGGCGTGCATGACAATCTGCGCAACCTCGGGCTCGATGCACTCGAAGTCGTCAACATGCGAATCATGGGCAGCGTGCATGCGCCTGCGGAGGGCTCGATCGAGAAGGAGGTCGCGGCGCTTGCGGAGCTGCAACGCCGCGGACTGGTGCGGCACATCGGCTTGAGCAACGTCACCGCGCAGCAGATTGCCGAAGCGCAAGGCATCGCGGATATCGTGTGCGTGCAGAACCACTACAACCTGGTGCACCGGGCGGATGAAGCGCTGATCGACGACCTCGCAAGCAAGGGGATCGCGTATGTGCCGTTCTTTCCGCTCGGCGGGTTCTCGCCGATTCAATCGTCGGCGCTTTCGGGCATTGCGCAAAAGCTTGGCGCAACGCCGATGCAGGTGGCGCTCGCCTGGCTTTTGTATCGGTCACCTAATGTTCTGCTGATCCCGGGGACGTCGTCGGTTGGGCATTTGCGGGAGAATCTGCAGGCGTCGCGGTTGATTTTGACTGATGAAGTGCGGGCGGAGCTGGATGCGATTGGGGGGGCGGCTGGACAGCCCGCGGAGTGATGGCCTGCCTGATCTGCTAACCCCCTCACACCACCCCCGCAATAAACTCCCTCAACCACTGATGCGCCGGATCGCGATGCACACGCTCATGCCAGAGCATCGCGATCTCATACCCCGGCACCTCCACCGGCGGCTCGACCATCTGCAGAGCGCCATTGCCGCGCGCGAGCCTCGCGGGAAGCATCCCCACGAGGTCGGTGCTCGCCAGCACCGACGACATAAAAAGAAAGTGCGGGACGGAAAGCACGACCTTGCGCGTGAGACCCACCTTTGCGAGCGTTTCATCGGTCACGCCGATAAAGCCCCCGCCGTCCGGCGACACGATCACGTGTTCGAGCTTGCAGAATTGCGCGAGCGTGGGCCGGCGTTTCAGGCGCGGGTGGCCGGCGCGGCCGACCAGCACATAGCGCTCGGCAAACAGCACTTTGGCGCGCAGTCCCTCGGGCGCGCCTTCGCTGGTATGAAACCCCAGATCGATTTCCCCCTGTTCCGCTTGCCTCGCAATACGTGGCGGCACTGCTTCGACAACGGCGAGGCGCGTGCCGGGCGCCGCCGCGCGTAAGCCGGTCAGGGCGGGCAGGATGATCGTCGATTCGGCGTAGTCGGTTGCGGCGACGCGCCAGGTGTGGCTCGCCTCGACGGGATTGAAAGGGCGCGCAGGCGCGACTGCGCGTTCGAGTGCTTCGAGCGCCTCCCGCAAGGGTTCGCGCAATGCCTCGGCGCGAGCGGTGGGCCGCATGCCGCGTGGTCCCGGCAGCAGCAGCGGATCGCCCAGCACATCCCGCAGTTTGGCTAAATGCACGCTGACCGAAGGCTGCGAAAAGTTTAGACGCTCCGCCGCGCGCGTGACGTTGTGCTCCGACAGCAGCACGTCGAGCGTGAGCAGCAGATTGAGGTCCAGCCTCCTGAGATTATTCATGGCTATACCTGACATATTGGGAATTCATTTCCAATATACCGGAGCGGCCCCTATTCTGGTTTTCATTAGTCACTTTAGCCACTTTGGTCACTTTAGCCACGAAGGAACACCCAGTCATGAACGTTCTTCTTGTTTACGCACATCCCGAGCCAAAATCACTGAACGGGTCCCTCAAGGACTTCACCGTCAAGCGGCTCGAAGATGCCGGACACACTGTTCAGGTATCCGATCTGTATGCGATGAAGTGGAAGGCCCCGCTCGATGCGGACGACAGCCGCGCGAAGGAACCCGGTGAGCGTTTCCACCCGTCCCTCGACTCGAAGCATGCTTTCGCAAACGGCCTGCAAAGCGAAGATATTGCACGCGAGCAGGAGAAGCTCATGTGGGCGGATGCCGTGATTCTGCAGTTTCCGCTCTGGTGGTTCTCGATGCCGGCCATCCTCAAAGGCTGGGTGGAGCGAGTGTATGCGTACGGCTTCGCCTATGGTGTCGGTGAACACTCCGACGCGCGCTGGGGCGAGCGTTATGGTGAAGGCAACCTGGCAGGCAAGCGCGCGATGCTGGTGGTCACCACAGGGGGCTGGGAGTCGCACTACAGCCCGCGCGGCATCAACGGTCCGATCGACGACGTGCTGTTTCCCATCCAGCACGGCATCCTCTACTACCCTGGCTTCGACGTGCTGCCGCCGTACGTGATCTATCGGACGAGCCGCATCGACGAAACCAGCTATCCCGCTGTGCGTGATGCGCTCGGAGAGCGTCTGGACAACCTCTGGAGGACCGCGCCGATTCCGTTCCGGCCGCAGAACAGCGGCGCGTACACGATCCCGGCGCTCACACTGCGAGCCGATATCGCACCGGATGAGACGGGTTTCGCCGCGCACGTCGCATAGAGGTTGCACACTTGCGTACGTAGCGTTCCCTTCATAAACCAAGCTGACGAATCGTATGTTTCGCTGAAATTTGGTTGTAAGTCGCCGTTGCTAGAGTCGTCCACAGAATTTTTGCAGCCTGATGTCGGACAGTGTTCTTCGGACGCCTACAAAGAGAAGAGCGACAAACCATGAATCAAGCGCGTGCGTTCTGGCTCGTTCTGATGCTGCTGATCACGACGCCTGGCTGGGCATTTCAGTCCCGCGTCGTCACCATTCCCAGTGCGGCCATGCATAAGTCGCTCGAAGCGACAGTCGTGCTGCCTGATCAATACGCGCGCGGCAAAGGGGCCGACCGCTTTCCCGTCGTCTATCTGTTGCACGGCTCGGGCGGCGACTACACCGACTGGACCGCGAATTCGCAAATCGGCAAGCTGGCCGACCGCTATCACGTGATACTCGTCATGCCCGATGGCGGTCACGAAAGCTGGTACATCGACAGTCCCGTCGATCGGCGCAGCCTTTACGAAACCTACGTGGGTACTGAGGTGGTGGCGTTTGTCGACACCCATTTCCGCACGATCGCCAAAAAGCAGGCGCGTGCGATTACCGGACTGAGCATGGGCGGGTTCGGCGCCTTGCATATCGCGCTCGACCGGCCGGATACATTTGGCGCCGCGGGGAGTATCAGCGGTGCGGTGGACCCACGTGGCTGTGAAGACGAGCCCGGCATCACGCAGATATTCGGCGACCCGGTCAGGCACGCCGCGTTCTGGAACAACGAGGCGATTGTCGCGAACGCGCGCAGTTTCGGCGACGCGCATATCGCGCTCACGATCGACTGCGGTGTGAACGATTCGCTGGTGCAGTCGAACCGGATGCTGCATGAGCGTCTTGTCGAACTCGGTGTGCCGCACGACTACGCGGAGCGGCCCGGCGGCCACACGTGGAAGTATTGGGGCAATGCCGTGCAGTATCAGGTGCTGTTTTTCGCCGGCACCTTCAAGCGCAGTGGCAATACTGCGGGAAGCACCGCCGCGGCTTGACGTTTCGCGGCGCATAGTCCGCTTCGGAATTCACATGCGGGTGGCCGCTGATCAGGTCAATCAGCCGGCCACGCATCAAGCCAAATCACGCCAATCAATCGATGCCGTGAAACACCGCATCGTCCGGACCGAGATACACCGGCGGGCGCCACGCGGCGTCGCGCATGGAATGCGGGACCAGTTTCTCGACGCCCAGCAGCACCGCGAAAATCGCCATGCGCACCGGAATGCCGTTATCGGTTTGCCGGAAAATCGCCAGCCGCGAATCGTGATTCAGGTCGACGCTCAAATCGTTCGCGCCCGGCCGGCTGTCGCGCGGCAGCGGGTGCATGATCAGCGTATCGGCGCCGCACACGCTATCCACCAGCGCCTGATTGATCTGGAAGTCTGGCGTATAGCCTTCGAACGATTCGTCCGCGAAGCGCTCTTTCTGAATGCGCGTGGCGTACACCACGTCGGCGCCGCGCAGGCCGGCGGGCAGATCATGAGTCTGTTCGATCACGTGGCCGTTGCGTGAAATCTGCTCGACGATATAGGCCGGCATTTCAAGCGTGGGCGGCGAGATCAGCGTGAATTTGATGCCCTTGTAGAGCGCCAGCAGTTTGACCAGTGAGTGCACCGTGCGCCCATATTTCAGGTCGCCGACCAGCGCGATATGCGCGCCGTCCACAATCTTGCCCAGGCGCGAGAACTCGCGCTGAATGGTGTACAGATCGAGCAGCGCCTGGCTCGGGTGTTCGCCCGGGCCGTCGCCGCCGTTGATCACCGGCACGTTGGTCGCGCGCGCGAACTCGGCCACCGAGCCTTGTTCCGGATGACGGACCACCAGCGCGTCCACGTAGCCGCTCATCACGCGGCTGGTGTCGTAGATCGACTCGCCCTTGGCCATCGACGAAAACGTGAAGCCGGTGGTGTCGCACACCGACCCGCCGAGGCGGCAGAACGCGGCGCCGAAGCTCACGCGCGTGCGCGTGCTGGCCTCGAAGAACAGATTGCCGAGCACCGCGCCTTCCAGCACGCGGGAGATTTTGCGGCGCCGCGCGATCGGCTGCATGATGTCGGCCACGCGAAACAGCGCCTCCACCGAGTCGCGCGAGAACTGATCCACGGAAAGCAGCTGCGGCTTGCCCTCGAACAGCATCTGGCTGGCGAGCGACTGCGAGTCTACGCTTTGCGTATATTTTTCGCCAGGGTCGCCGTGCACCACGATTTCCGACACGAAGCGCTCCACGATTTCCGGCATGGCGCGCGATTCCTGCGAGTCGTCCGGCAGAAGCCACGTGTCGAGCGCCCGGCGCGATACGCCGATCCGGCTCGCGAACGTGTCGCGCGTCATGTTCAGGCGACGCATCGCATCGCGTAGGAAGGCTTGTTGCGGAACGCTCATGGGGCCACCTGTCGGGAAAGGGTGTAATCTGGAAATGTACGCGTTGCGTATATTAGTTTCCCCGTCGTAGAAGTCAAGCATTTTCGCGATGGGCCTTGCCAAGCCGCCCCGGACGCGGTTACGCTGCGTGTCATGCATTTCGGCCCAACGCTCAGACTCCGTTCGTCGACTCCTGCCAGTCTCGCTCTCGCGAGCGCCGCAGTCGCACGCGCGTGTGTTTCGAACGTTAGCGCCAAAGCCAAAAAACAGCCGCTCATCTGACCGGAGCTTGCTGTTCCGTCAGATGTGCGACGGAACAGCCGGTCAACGCCCGCCAGGGCACTTTCCTGTCTTTCCTCCCTCGCACCGCTGCACGGAATCGATACGGTCGCCATCGAGGTAAAGACATGTCTATTTTTTCGGGTATCTGGATTCCGCTCATCACGCCGTTTGCCGACGGGGCAGTCGATCACGCCGCCTTGCGCGCGCTGGTGCGCCGCTATGCCGATGCGGGCGCCGCCGGACTGGTTGCGCTCGGCACGACGGGCGAGCCGGCCGCGCTCGAGCCCGCCGAGCAGGACGCCGTGCTGGCGACGATTCTCGACGAAGCGCATGAAGTGCACGATGAGCACGATGAGCACGATGAGCACGATGAGCGCGCGCTGCCGGTGGTGGTCGGCGTATCAGGCAATCACACCGCCAGCATGCGCGAGCGCATCGAGCAGCTGAACACACTACCGATCGCCGGCGTGCTGATGGCCGCGCCGTATTACATCCGGCCGTCGCAGGCGGGCATCGTCGCGCACTTTACGACGCTGGCCGACGCGAGCGAGAAGCCGGTCGTGCTGTACGACATTCCATATCGAACCGGTGTGCGGCTCGAACTCGACACGCTGCTGACCCTCGCGGCGCATCCGCGGATCCAGGCCGTTAAGGACTGCGCCGGATCGCTCGACACCACGCTCGCGCTGATCCGCGACGGCCGCTTGCAGGTGCTGGCGGGCGAAGACATCAATATTTTCAATACGCTGTGTCTCGGCGGCAGTGGAGCGATTGCGGCGTCTGCGCATCTGCGGACGGAACGCTTCGTTGCGCTGTATCGCGCGCTGGCGGCAGGGCGGCTCGACGAAGGACGGCGCATTTTTTACGCGCTCGCGCCGCTGATCGAGGCACTGTTCGCCGAGCCGAATCCCGCGCCGGTGAAGGCGCTGTTGGCCGCGCAGGGGCTGATACGCGATGAACTGCGCGCACCGATGACGCGTGCCAGCGGTGCTTTGCTCGAGCGGCTCAGCGCGCTGGATACCGGTGAGCATGCAGCGCTGCAGGAGACTGAACCTCTCGTTTGAACGCGGGTTCTCTCAAGTCCGGACCGGGGCGCGTGAGACAGCCGATAGAGGCGGGTGGTGCGAACGGTGACGTGGCTCGCTGTTCATGGCGTGCCATACCGCCCGCAACGCATCGTCCCTTCGTCCTGTATTTGAGATGATGCTTCGTGATGCCAGGGGATAATCGGCGCCCTCTGTTCACTCTCGCGGCCGGTGTGTCTCCGGTCGATGCCGCATGCAGCTAGTTTTGTCCGCTGATCTTTTGCCCCGTTCGCCACTGTGTGATACGCGTCGCGCGCCTCGCGTGCTGAACGCGTTGCCGGTGTCGAACATGCGTCTGGCCACGCTGCTCCGGACGCGCACCGCGAGCGTGCTACAAGCGTCAACTACGCCACATGCAGGGCGTCGCTAATGGCTTTCGTATTCCGCGCCGGCAGCCAGCTTGCCAGCGGTTCCATCGGCTTCGTCACGCGCCGCAAGGCGCTGACCATGGCCGTGAGCGCTGCCACCGGCGCAGCGGCGCTTGCGCTTGCCGCGGGCTTCACGGTCGGCATGCACTGGGCCGCGCGCGGCGGCGCTGACGAGCGGGCAGCGGGCCGTGTCGAGCACGATTACGCAATCGATCAGCTTGGCAAATTGAACGCGACAGTGGCGCAGATCGAGCCGCGCATTGCGCGACTCACGGCTCAGGTCGGCGCCTTGCGCGATTTTGAAGCACGCCTGAATACGCCGCGGCCCGCGCCGCGCGCACCCGTGATTCCCGCCATGCCCATCATGCCCGTAACGCCGGGCGCGGCTTCCGAACCCGACACGTCCGCCACCGACAGCGAAGGCGAGGGCGGCCCGGCGCTGCCGCCGCGCCGCTGCTACGAACTCGCGCCGCTGGGCCGGCATGCCGATGCCGAGCGCACCGGCCAGCAACTGGATTGCATCGCCGCGACCTTGTCGGAGCTCGAGCAGCAGGCCGCCGACCACGCGCTCGCGTACGCCGCCTTTCCCGGCCGCATGCCGGCCGACGGTGCGCACTTCGGCTCGCCGTTCGGCAACCGCATCGATCCGTTCACGCGTCGTTTGAGCTTTCATCCGGGGCTCGATCTGGTTGCCCCGACCGGTACGCCGATTCTGGCGGCGGCGGGCGGCCGCGTGGTGTACGCCGGCGAGAAAGCGGGCTACGGCAACGCGGTCGAGATCGATCACGGCAACGGCCTCATGACCCGCTACGGCCACGCTTTGCGCATCGTCGTGCACGTCGGCGATCTGGTGCTGCCGCGCCAATATATCGCCGATGTCGGTTCCACCGGCCGCTCCACCGGTCCGCATCTGCATTTCGAAGTGCTGGTCAACGGCGCGCCGGTCAACCCGTCCGCCTATCTCGCGCTGTTCGCGCCCGCGTCTCATGGCTGACCGGCATTCCCCGCGCGACGCGGGCATTCTGACCCACCGAGCCTATGCGCTTCGGCCCGTGCGTTCGCTGGCATTTCGTTTGACCGCATGGGCCGCGATGGGTGTGCTGTGTGCGTCCGCCGGCGCGGTGGTCGCAACGGCCTGGCACGCGAGGCACGTCGGCATGCCGTCCGCGCGATGCACCGTGGCGCCCGTCGACGAAACTGAGCAGCAGAAGGAACTGATCCGCGCACGGCTCGCGCTGGCGGAGGAATCCGCTGCGCGCGCGGTAGTGCAGAAGACCGCAGACAGCGCCGCCGTCGATGTCGCCCGGCTCAACGCGGAAGTGCAGTTTCTGCGCGGCCAGAGCAAGGGTCGGCCACCAGGGCCGGGTGGCGCGCCGCGGCGCTGAGCCCATCCGTCGAACCAGTCAACAACACACGAGACGACCGTGTCGTCGCCCGCGCAGCATCGGTGCGACGCCCCTTTTCATTTGCAAGAGATGAGTGATGTTCAACAAGAAAAAACCCGCCGGCGTTCAGCAGACCAAGCTGGCTACCCTGATTGCTCCCGACGTGCGGATCACCGGCGATCTGCAGTTCAGCGACGGCCTGCGCCTGGACGGTCACGTGCACGGCAATGTCAGCGGTGAGCCGGGCAGTCAGACGTTGCTCGTATTGAGCGACCGCGGCTCGATCGAGGGTAACGTGCACGGCTACGACGTGGTGGTCAACGGCAGGATTGTCGGCGATGTGATTGCCGATCACTTCGTCGAGTTGCAGAGCAACGCACATGTGACCGGCAACATTTACTACCAGCAGTTGCGGATGGATTGCGGCGCTTCGGTGGACGGCAAGCTCACCAAACGCGATACCGCGCAGGCGGCGAGACCGCTTCTGACGTCGGTGCCCGACACGGAATTCAGCAAAGTCAGCGTCGGCTAGACGCCTCGGAAGCAAGGCGCCACGTCAAATCGGCCCCGGCAGCGACGTGCGTTGCACCGGTGTGTCGTGGCCGAGCGCATCCCCGCCCGGGCCCCGTGCATCCCGCTCCCTCCATGCCTGCCTGGAGGTGCCGAGGCGATGCACGGCGCCGCGCTCGAGCGTGGCGAGCATGTCCCGTTCGACCATCATCAGCTTGAAGGCCAGCACGATCAGACCGCACGCCAGCATCAGGTCGCCTGCGAACACCACCGCGTACACCGCCGACGTGCTCTGCGGATTGCCCAGCAGCAGCGATGCGTTGCCGCGGTCGAGCAGCACGAGCACGAGCGGCACCGCCGCATTGAGCGTGGCAATCGTCGCGCCGATGAGCACGATCAGACGGGCCGGGCCGAGCCTCGGGCGGCGCCTGCGGCACACTTCGTAGAGCGTGGCGGCGCGGTATGGCAGGAAAAACGTCACGAGCAGCATGGCGCGCAGCACGATCGGCGCCCGGAGCATCAGTGCGCTTGCGTAGAGGACGCAGAACACCGCGGTGCCGGCGAGCGCGGCGCGCCACGGCACCGTCAGGCCGAACAGGTCACGCGTGCCGACCCAGATAAACATGCGGCTTTGCAGAGCGAAGGTGGCGGTGGCGACCAGCAGCAGATCGTTGCGCCACGTGAGATGCAGCGCGAAGCATACCGATGAAGCACAGAGCAGGAAGAAACCGATTGCCCAGAAACGGAACGCGGTGACGTGCTCGAACATGCGCGACAGCGCGGTTGTCAGAAGGGCACAGCAGAGAAACGTGATCAGCCACAACGATGTAAACGTCGCTACGTCGAATTTCATGAAATCTCCAACACCGACCTGCTTGTAATTATTCGTTTCTGAAGCTAGGTGCACAGCCCGTGGCGGCGTGACCCAAAACAACGCGGCGCCGCGCGGATCAGAACGTCGCGGCGCTTACGCGGCCTCCGCTCTTTCCCGCAGCAGGGCGCCAAAATCCTCTGCGCTAAGCGGCTTGCCGAGCAGGAAGCCTTGCATTTCATCGCACCTCATCGTCCTAAGCATGTCCCGTTGCGATTCCGTTTCGACGCCTTCGGCCACCACGTCCATTTCCAGCGAGTGCGCGAGCGCGATGATCGCCGACACGATCGCGCTGCCTTCCGGGCCATGCTCGTCCAGGCCGTTCGTAAAGAACCGGTCGATCTTCAATTGCTTGACACGAAAGCGTTGCATATAGGCGAGGCTCGAATAGCCGGTGCCGAAATCGTCGATGGCGATTTCGAAGCCGCTTGCCTGGAACGCGCGAACCATCTCGATGGTTTTGGGCGCGTCCTGCATGGCCACGGTTTCGGTGATCTCGAACATGATCTGGTCGCATTCGACGCCTTCGGCCTGGACGATCTCGAGCATGCTCGACACGAGATCCGGCTGCAGCAACTGGCGCGGCGACAGGTTGATCGCCACCCTGACCGGCGGCAAGCCTTGCGCGATCCAGCCGCGGATCTGCCGGCACGCTTCGCGCACGACCCAATAGCCGATCTCGACGATCTGTCCAGAACGCTCGGCAATCGGAATGAACTCAAGCGGCGCCAGCGCGCCGAGTTGCGGGTGATGCAGGCGGATCAGCGCTTCGGCGCCCGCCAGCGAGTCGGCGCGGCCGTGAAACTTCGGCTGGAAGTGCAGCGAGAAATGGCCGGCGGCCAGCGCCTCGTGCAACGCGCTCTGAATCTGCAGCGTGCGCGTGGCTGCCTCGTTCATGCTGCGCTCGAAGAAGCGATAGGTGCTGCGGCCCGCGCGTTTGGCTTCGTACATGGCCGCATCCGCGTGCTTCAGCAGGGTGTCGACGGAGTCGCCGTCGTGCGGATACAGGGCGATGCCGATGCTCGGCATGACCTGGAGCGGCTGGGTATCGGTCCACATGCCCTGGCGCATCCGGTCGAGCACGTCTTCGGCCAGCGCACTGGCGTCTTCACGGGCGCTGAGGTTTTCGGACAGCACGACAAATTCGTCGCCGCCCAGCCGCGCCACCGTGTCGGTCGCGCGCACGCAAAGGAGCAGCCGCTGGGCGAACGCGGTGAGCACCTGGTCGCCGGCGGAGTGGCCGAGCGAGTCGTTGATCGTCTTGAAGCCGTCGAGGTCCATGAAGAGGATCGCGAAGAGCGTTGGCTGCCGGCGCGAACTATGGATGGCGCGTTCGATGCGATCGGTCAGCGTGCTGCGGTTGGGCAGTCCGGTCAGGGTGTCCAGCGTGGCGAGCCGCACGATCTGGCTGTTCAGATTCGACACCGCGCCGGTCAGAAAAGTGGTGCGCGCGTCGAAGCGCGACAGCAGCAGCGTGACGATCAGAATCGCGAAGGTGAACAGGATCACCGTGGTGGCGAGCCACTCGGCGTTCACGCCTGTGGCCGCGCCGCACACGGCGCCGAGCGGAAATTCGGCGGCGGCCATGGCGGTGTAGTGCATGCCGGTGATCGCGACGGCCATTACCAGCGCCGCGGCGACGCGCATGCGCACGACGTGCCGCTGGCCGTCGTTGACGAGCGCGCGAGCCATCCACAACGCGGCGGTCGCCGCGCCGATCGCAATCGCAATCGATGCCGAGAACCACGCCGGCTGATAGCGGATGCCCGGCGACATCTGCATGGCCGCCATGCCGGTGTAATGCATGCCGGCAATACCGAACCCCATCAGCACGCCGCCGGCCAGCAGGTGGGCCGCGGTGAGCCGCGCACGGGTCGTGATGGTCAGCGCCAGATATGAGACACCGATCGCGAGTGCGAGCGAACAGGCGGTGGTTGCGAAGTCGTAGCCGAGCGGGATCGGCAGCGAAAAGGCCAGCATCGCGATGAAATGCATCGACCAGATGCCGACGCCGAGCGCCGCCGCGCCACCCAGGCGCCAGGCGTGCCGCTGACGTGACGACGCCAGCATGTAAATACGACCGGTCAGATCCAGTGCCGTATACGACGCCAGCGTCGCGACGGCGAACGAGATCGCTACCAGCCAAAAATTGTATGTACTCTGCATGTTAAGTCCAACCGCCAGGAGGAAGCGGCTGAACTGGTTATCGACAGATCGAGGCGCTTGTTTAATTGTTTTTCAATATGTTAGCTATTGGCGCCGGCCTTTTATGTTTATGGATACCGCACGTCTTGCCGGCATGCGGCCGCCATTGTACGGGTATCCGGTAAGCATTCGAGATACTGCCACGGGAAAATGCCGCGCTCGTGCCCGTCGCTGAACACCAGTTGGATTCCGTAGCCCATCGGCCGGATATCGGTCACGGCCACGTTGCACGCGCTTGGCCGGCTGTCGCCGCCGATCCGCAGCCGGCGGCATTGCGCGCACGGACACGCCGCGCGCAGCGTTTGGTGGGCAATGTGCTGAACGGCGTCGCCGGGCCAATGCAGGACTACGGTGTGCCCTTCGTTATCCATTTCGATGGCGCTCGGCGTCTTCATGGCTGGGCTTCCTCGATCTGCCGCAGCGCAATTCTTACCGCCTTGCGTACCTCGGGGTCGGCGTCGTCGAGTGCGTCGCGCAATGCGTTCAGCGTGGCGGGCTCGCGCAGCTCACCCAACGCGAGCGCGGCTTCCTTGCGCAGATTGCTGATCGGGCTCGACAACAACCCGGCGACCGGCAATGCCGCGGCGCGGTCGCCGAGTTGCCCCAGCGCGCGTGCGGCGCGCAGGCGGACCTGCCAGTAGTCGTCGGCGAGCGCGGCGCTCAGCGCGTCGCGCGCGGAGTTCGCGCGCAGCTTGCCGAGCGTCGTCGCGGCTTCTTCGCGGACCTGCCAGATGCGGTCGTCAAGCGCTTGCAGCAGCGCGGCCAGGGTCGAGGCATGGGTGGGCGGCGCGAAGCCCAACGCGCCGACGGCCGCGCGCCGGATGTCCGCGTTGGCGTCCGAGGTCACGGCGTGAGCGAGCGGCGCCAATGCGCGCGCGTCCTTCAGCCAGCCGAGTAGCACCACGGCTTCGGCCCGCACGCTGTCGTCGGCGTGTTCGAGCGCGCGCAACGCGGGTTCCAGCGCACCGGCGTAGCGCAGCTCGCGCAGGCCGCGCAGCACGGCGGCTTGCACGAACGGATCGTCATGGCTGGCCCAACGGCTCAGCACCGGAGCGGATGCGCTTTCCTTCAATGTGGACAGGCTGGCGGCAGCGGCGCTGCGCACCTCCGCGGCGGGATCGAGCAACGCGCGGCAGAGCGCGTCGACAATCGATGCCTCTTCCCATGCGCCCAGCACGAGCGCCGCTTCGCGCCTGACCGCCGGGGAGGCGTCGTAAGCCAGAGCTTGCGAGATAGCCGGCAGCGCGCCGGGTTCTTCCAGGTCCGCCAGGTCCAGCAGCGCGATCCGGCGCACGGCCGGATCGGCATCGGCAAGCCGCGGCAGCAATGCCTGCACGGCGGGCGCGAGTGCATCGGGATCGTGAGTCAACAGGTTGAAATCGGTCATGAGCAAAGGCTTGGGTGCATGAAATTGGGAGATCGCGTAGGGCTGGGACGCGATGCGATCCACGGGATGGCGCAAGACCAGCGTGCTAGCGGAGCAGGTAAGGGATCTCGACCTTGACCGCGCCGGTCGGGCAATCCTGCTCGCAGGGCATGCAGTACCAGCATTCGTCGAATTGCATGTAGGCCTTGCCTTTGCTCAGGTCGATCGCCAGCAGGTCGAGCGGGCATACGTCGACGCACACGGTGCAGCCCTTATCGGCGATGCATTTGTTTTCGTCGATCGTGACGGGGGCTGAGGCGCGCTGGAATATTTCGTGTGGCGTGTAGGACATCGTTTGGACTCCTGTTAGACGGTGGCATCGGCGAGCGGGCGGACGTTCGCTTCGGGGATGCGCAGCTTGCGATACGAGTCGAGCTCCGTATCGGCGAGCGGCACGACATACGGTTCGACCGCGCGCTTCTCGCTGATCATGCGACCGGCGTCGTCCTTGCGCAGATGCGTGTGGCAGAACCAGTCGGCATCGTTGCGCTGCGGATAGTCGACGCGATGGTGATACAGGCCCCAGCGGCTTTCGGTGCGAAACAGCGAAGCGCGCGCGGCCATTTCAGCGCAGTCGCGGATCGCGCGCACTTCGGCGGCGCGCATCAGCTCGTGCGGATTCGTTGCCTTGATCGAGGCGATGTCGTCGGCGATTTCAGCGAAGCGTTGCAGGCCGATTTCCATCTTTCGTGTCACCTTCGGCGGTTGCAGGTAGTCGTTGACCATACGGCGCAGCTTGTACTCGACCTGTGCAGGGGCGAGACCGTGTTCACGTCCGAGCGGGCCAAAAATCCGCACACGTTCGGCCTCGATCTGCTGCTGGTCGAGTGATGCATGCTCACGTCCCGCCACATAAGCCGCCGCGTTGAGTCCCGCGAACCAGCCGTAGGTGAACGCGCCCAGCATGTAGTTGTGCGGCACGGCGGCCATGTCGCCGGCGGCATAGAGACCCGGCACGGTCGTTTCGGCACGCGCATTCACATACACGCCTGAAGCGCTGTGGCCGCTGCAAAAGCCGATCTCGGAGATATGCATCTCGACCATCTGTTGCCGGTAGTCGGTGCCGCGGCCCGCATGAAAGCGTCCACGGCTGGGGCGTTCGTTGGTGTGCAGGATCTGCTCGATGGTCTGGATCGTTTCCTCGGCGAGGTGGTCGAGTTTCAGGAACACCGGACCGTTGCCGCTTTGCAGCTCCTGATAGAACTCCCACATCATCTGACCACTCCAGTAGTCGCATTCGATGAAGCGTTCGCCCTTGCCGTTCGCCGTAAATCCGCCCAGCGGACCTGTTACGTACGCACAGGCGGGGCCGTTGTAGTCCTTGATCAGCGGGTTGATCTGGAAGCATTCGAGGTTCGCGAGCGCGGCGCCGGCGTGATAGGCCATCGCGTATCCATCGCCGGCATTGGTCGGGTTTTCATACGTGCCCATCAGATAGCCGGAGGCGGGCAGGCCGAGGCGCCCGGCGGCGCCGCACGCGAGAATCACCGCCTTGGCGCGCACCACGTAGAAGTCCGCGGTACGGCAGTCGAAGCCGAGCACGCCGCAGACGTTGCCCTGCGCGTCCTTCAGCAGGCGTGTCGCGACGATCCGGTTGGTGATCGCCACGCGCGCGCGTTTCAATTGCCGGTACAACACTTTCTTGATGTCGTGACCTTCGGGCATGGGCAGCACATACGATCCCATGTGATGCACCTTCTTGACCGCATAGTCGCCGGTGCCGTCCTTCTCGAACTTCACGCCCCAGCGGTCGAGTTCCTCGATGGTGGTGAAGCTGTGCTTCGCATACGCATACACGGCTTCCTGATCGACGATGCCGTCATTCGCGATGGTGATTTCACGCGTGTATTGCTCGGGCGTCGCATGACCGGGGATGACGGCGTTGTTCAGGCCGTCCATGCCCATCGAGATCGCGCCGCTGCGTTTGACGTGGGCCTTTTCCAGCAGCAGGACCTTGAGGCCAGGATCGCTTTCCTTCGCCTTCACAGCGGCCATCGGTCCGGCCGTTCCGCCGCCGACGACCACAACGTCGTATTCGAGTACATGGGTATTCATAGTGCTTTCCTTGTCGCCGCGCGCTTTGTTGTCTGGTTGGATTTCTCCCGGTCGATGCGGAAGCGGTACTGGAATGCATCGCCGCGGAAGTAGAGGTGTTCGTAGTCGATAGGCGTCCCATCGGCATCGTGAGTCAGGCGGTCG
>DASVNP010000492.1:0-14034 GCA_036383775.1 Paraburkholderia sp.
ATGGCAAGGTCAAGCGCCACCGCGGAGTGACGTGAACGAATGCTTGTCCGACCATGCCCGACCGAGGACGAGATTGCCCGGCGACTTGAACAGTGGCAGCTCGATTATGACTGGCGCCGTCCGCACGACTCACTCGGTGACAACGACGCCCGTTGACCCCATTGCAGAAATCAACGAAAGCACGCCTCTCTCGGAACAGGTGCAAGACGCATACGTCGAGCGGCAGGAGCGAATCCGAGTTCGAGAATGGCGTGTGGACAAGACCCGTGCTGAAACTCAGCGTCTCCTCCCGGAGCCGCGGGTTCCAGTATGGTAAGACAGCGCCACCACGAGAGTGAGACGATCCCTGTGAATCGCGCACCTAACGCTCAAGCACCGCGCCTCAGCGTCAAGATTAGGGCACTTAGAGATCAGAAAAGACCTCGGGCTCCCTTCTCATCTTCGCCCGTTAAACTTCACTTCGCCGTGGGCATAGCGAACTCCGCGCCTTTCTCCGTGCTTTCCGGCCAGCGTTGCATGATCGATTTCTGCTTTGTATAGAAACGCACGCCTTCCTCGCCGTAAGCATGCATATCACCAAACAGACTGCGCTTCCATCCCCCGAAGCCGTGCCACGCCATCGGCACTGGAATCGGCACATTGATGCCCACCATGCCAACTTCGATGTTGCGACCGAATTCTCGTGCGATATTCCCGTCCCGGGTATAGCAGGCGACGCCGTTGCCGAACTCATGCTCGTTGATCAGGTCAACTGCTTCGGTAAAGTCCTTGACTCGTACGCATGCAAGCACTGGCCCAAAAATTTCCTCCTTATAAATCCGCATCTCCGGCGTCACTTTGTCGAACAGCGTGCCGCCCGTAAAGAAGCCGCCCTCGTGGCCCTGTACCTTCAGGCCACGACCGTCTACCACAAGCTCCGCACCTTCTTCCACGCCTTTCGCGATGTAGCCTTCGATCCGTTCGAGTGCCTCACGTGTGACGATCGGCCCCATTTCAGCGTCCGCCTCCATACCGTTTTTCACGACCAGGTTGCGTGCGCGTTCTGCGAGGCGCGGAATGATCTTGTCCGCTACATCGCCAACCAGCACCGCCACCGAAATCGCCATGCAGCGTTCGCCCGCCGACCCGTATCCCGCGCCTACCAGCGCATCGACCGCCTGATCCAGATCAGCGTCGGGCATGACGACCATATGATTCTTCGCACCACCGAGTGCCTGCACGCGCTTCCCGTGTCGCGCACCAGTCTCATAGATGTAGTTCGCGATCGGCGTGGAGCCGACAAAACTGACGGCCTTCACTACAGGATGAGCCAGCAACGCATCCACGACGACCTTGTCGCCCTGTACCACATTAAATACGCCATCAGGCAGGCCGGCCTGTTTCAGCAGCTTTGCCATGAAGAGCGCGGCGGACGGATCGCGCTCGCTCGGCTTCAGGATGAATGTGTTGCCGGCAGCGATTGCGACAGGAAACATCCAGCACGGCACCATGCAAGGGAAGTTGAACGGCGTGATGCCCGCGACCACGCCAAGAGGCTGACGCACGGTCCAGTTATCCATGCCGGTCGACACCTGCTCCGTATAGTCGCCCTTCAAAAGCTGAGGAATGCCGCATGCGAACTCAACCACGTCAATACCTCGAGCAACTTCACCCTTCGCATCCGAAAAGACTTTTCCATGCTCTGCGGTGATGATCGCGGCCAGTTCATCGGCATGCCGGTTCATGAGTTCAAGGAAACGCAGCATCACCCGCGCGCGGCGAATGGGAGGTGTGTTACGCCAGCCTGGAAATGCCGCTTTCGCGCTTCGCACTGCGGAATCGACGTCTGACGCATTGCCCAGAACCAGTTCGCGAGGCGTATCGCCCGTAGCAGGGTTGAATACCGGTTGGGTGCGCGTTCCATCGCCCCGAACCAGTTCGCCGTGAATGTAGTGAGTGACGGTCGCTGCGTCGTTAAAAGCTTGCATCTCCTGAACTCCCTGAAGTGGAATGGTAATGTAGGCAGTGTATGAATCTCCGTTACGCTTGGAAAGACGTTAAGATTGAAATGATTGTTTTGTAGAGTGAACAATGTAGCCATGGATATTAAAAACTCCGACAGCCTCTGGACGCACCTGTACTGGTTAGTCGTGCTGGCCGACCACGATAGTTACACCGCGGCAGCAACACGTCTCGGGGTCAGCAAGGCCGCGATGAGCCAACGGATTGCCGAACTGGAACGAGTGGCGGGCGTCGCGCTTGTTCAGCGCACGACCCGAAGCGTGCGCTTCACCGAGGCGGGGCAACGTCTCGTCCAAAACGTGCGAGAGCAGTACGAGTCGATTGCAACGAGCTTCGAAAAAGTACGGGAAATGGCGAGCGTCGCCCAAGGTTTGATTCGCGTGACCGCGCCGGTTGCTTTTTCCCGTCAGCAACTCGTTCCGAGAATGTCGGCGTTTCTGCGTGAGCACCCGGGAATACGGGTTCAGCTTGAAGTATCCGACCGGCTGAGTTCGATTGCCACTGAGGGCTTCGACCTCGCTATCCGTCATAGTACGCAGGCGCCCGACACGCACGTCGCCTGGAAGCTCTGCGACACGCGCTCAGTCGTTGTTGCGACCAAGGGATATATCAAGCGTCGTGGGCTGCCGGAAACACCGGCTGATCTAACGTCCCATGACTGCCTGTTCTATCCACGCGTGGCGGGTGCCGCCCGGTGGTCGTTCGAGCGTAAGTCCTCACGCAAAACGAGCGCGACGCCAGTGACAATCAACGTGAATGGGCCGTTTTCCGCGAACAATAGCGAAGCATTGCGCGACGCTGCGCTGGATGACATGGGCATAGCCTTGCTGCCCGACTTTACAGCACAGGCCTCGATACATGCGGGGAAACTGGTCGAAATTCTGCCAGACTGGCGTGTAGTCAACGCATTTGCGGGGCAACTGTATGTGGTGCGGCCTTACGCCCCGCACGTTCCGCGCGCGGTCGCGTTATTTATTACCTATCTTCGCGAGATTTTTGCGAAGGGGTTTCCGCTTTCCTAGCGGCGACTTGTCGTAAACGCTTTTTGCATTCATCGCGCGGATTTTACAGTCGGATTGGCTCTTGCGGATAGCGACGAAATTAAACTACGTTCACGTGCCACTGTCGAGACGATGGGTGTGGATGGAGGACACGCCTCGTTCCTGTCAGTCGCCATGTAGGCACGCTGGTTGGCTGACTCCAGAAGTTTCACGATAGTCTGGATCGGTTATAAAGTGTTGAGGATCGCTAATTCTGCTACCGGTGGGTTATGTCGCGATAAGGAGGGCAAGGCGAAAGACACCAAATGCAAAGGATTACTACATCATCAGAGAATAGAACTGAACGGCAGCTGTTCGCGTGACGTCGTCGACCTCCATCTGACCTTTGCTAATCATGTGCGTCGTCTCAATGCTGGACAGGATGATGCGGGCACACCGTAAATCCTTGAATCCCATCATGGGCCTGGTCCAACGTCTGATCGCTCGATGATCCTGCTCGACGATGTTGTTCAGATACTTGGCCTGCCGGACCTTGATAGGCGTTTCCCGCTCAGCGTTGCTGGCCTGCAGGGCAGGCCAGATTAGCCCCGCTTTTGTCCACGGTCACGATCTTTGGCGCGCCGGCTTGATCGTTAGTGTGCTCGAAATAGCGTCGCGCGGCAGCCTTGTCGCGATGCGCACGCAACAGATAATCGGCCGTATTACCGGCCTTGTCCACTGCGCTATACAAGTACTTCCACTGTCCGCGCAACTTGACGCAGGTTTCATCCATCCTCCAGTTCTTGCCGACCGGACGTTTGTGCCGGCGAACAGCTTTCTCGAACAACGGTACGAGCTTGATGACCCAGCGATGCACGTTCGAGTGGTCAACCTCAAAGCCGCATCACCCATCATCACTTCGAGATTGCGAAGGCTTATCGAGTAGGCCACGTACCGCCGCACACTGAGCAGGATCACGACCACCGGATAGTGCAGTCGCTAACACTTTCGCGATCCGTAGCGGCAATGTCTTGCGTGGCGTCTTGCCCGTAGTGGCCATCGTGGTCGTCTCAAATCCGGATGCCGAATTTTGCATGACGCCTTGGCGCGACAGAGCCAGAATAACTAGACTGGGCTGGCCTTGACGTTGTTGCGCCACGCGCAGCACCGAACGCAAATCGCTGGCCATTGCCTCGAAGCAACCCGCATTCAGCCAATGTTGCGTTTGTCGGTAGAGCAGTTCCCATGGCGGGAAGTTGGTCGGGAGTGTGCGCCACGATGCACCGGCTCGCGCCACCCAGCGCAGCGCGTTCCCGGGGGGCGGCGTCCGGACCATCTAAACGCTCTTCTAGTGGTTTCTAGGGAGTGGAATCGGTGACGACCGACGTTACTATCATGGTAACTCGATTACACAATAAATAACACTGAACAACCACTTGGAGTGACGGCCTTCGACTTGTGGGGAGATAGATGAATAAAGTAGGTATTCCATTGGCAGCAGTCAGTATGCTGGCGAGCAGGCTCGTATGCGCGCAGTCGAGCGTCACGCTATTCGGCATTCTTGATACCAATATCGAGGACGCGACAAATGTGGGTGGCGCAAGTGGCCGAGGGAATCGTGTGTCGATGAGCACGACAGGTGGTCCTACAGGAAATCGCGATAAACCGTTGCTTGCCACGGAGTGTGCGCCCCCGGACCTTCCCATGATATCTGCACAGTAATACCCTCGAGCAAGAGCGATAGAGACTTCGACGGATCGTACCCTCTTGCACTCGGGGAAATCTCATGGTTGCGGTTGCATTGAGGCTCAGAACAAACTTCTAAAGGTCGTGATCCTCAAGGGACAACTCGAAAAGCCGGACCTAAGCACTTCCTAGTTAGTAGATCATTCCATCACACACAAGGCGAATATATGAACTTCGCATCTTCTTCCTCCGGAGCTTTAAAGCAGACGAAAAGCGCCCGATTCCTTGAATTCCGACGAGGTTGGCGTGCCGTGGTATTGGGCTTTTTTGGCGTATCGGTCGCTCCGCTTCCCGTTTTTCTTTATATTTTCGGTGCTCTCGTTCAACCCCTTCACCAAAACTTTGGGTGGAGCAGAGCGGAACTTCAAATCTCGATTAGCTTTGCTTTCGCAGGCTTGATCGCTGCGACGCAACTTGTTGGTTGGATGAACAAACGATGGAAAATGCGAAATGTCACCGTTTGGTCCCTCATCGGGCTATCTGTGACTTGGGCGCTTATACCACTCATGCTGCGCTCCATTGCGTACTTCTACGCATTTGCATTTCTTCTGACGTTCGTTGGCCTAGGTGCGATGCAGATAACGTGGTCGAACCTCGTGATTCTTTGGTTCGAACGCAGTCGAGGCATGGCTTTGTCGATGATTCTATGCGGATCAGGCCTTGCAGCGGCCATCTTTCCGTTCGTTGTGACGTGGGCAAGTGACCGATGGGGATGGCAAAGTGCCTTTTGGCTGATGGCGTTGTTACCTGCGGGAGTAGTGTTACCCATGACTCTTCAGTGGTTTAGTACGCCAAGCGAACATGGCCCGGGGCAAGCAGGCGAGTCGCAGGGGTTGGCGCCCAGCGGCGTAACTTTTGCAGATGGAATGCGGTCGTTGAAGTTTTGGCTCCTCGCTATTGCACTGTCGATTGTAGTGGCATGCGTTCTATCAATGATGAGTTTTTGTATTCCGCTTTTCCGGGACAAGGGCTTTTCTGCAGCCGAGGCGAGCAAGATATTTGGCATCGCGGGCGTGGCGCTCATTGTTGGTCGTATCATTGTCGGTTACCTGCTCGATTGGTTCTGGGCGCCAGCCATCGGCGCGGTCGTTTTCGTTTGCCCCGCGGTCGCCGCTGTTATGCTCGTGAACCTGTCTGCGCCAAACCCGACGGTTGCAATTTTAGCAATGGTTCTGATTGGCCTTGGGACGGGAGCAGAGCTGGATTTAGGCGCCTATCTGGTGGCGCGTTATTTCGGAACCCGAGAATATGGACGATTGTTCGGTGTACATTTGGGCGTCAACACTTTCGCCAGCATGATTGCCCCGATCTTTATCAGCCGGCTTTACAAAGCGACGGCCAGCTATAATTCGACACTCTCCGTTATTGCCGTTTGCTTGGTGGGCGCTTCAATCGGAGTTCTGTGTCTCGGTAGATATCCACGACATTAAGTCGAAGGCAGTCTAATGGCGACGTTGAAGCTGAAAACTGAACGTTGTCGAAGTTCGGATCGAAGGCAGCGGTCCGGCGCATGGCCGCCTGCATTCGCAGCGCTACATAGACGGCTCGGTGAGCATGATCCTCGTGGGCCCGCGGGGCGCCGAACAGGGCCAGGATGCCATCGCCGAGGGACTTGGCAACGTAGCCCTCTTAATGGTGTACCGCCTCCATCATGAGCCCGATCATGGGGTGGATCAGACGCTGGGCATCTTCCGGGTCGAGGTCCTGGATCAACGCTGTCGAGCCCGCCATATCGGCAAAGAGCGCGGTGATCGTCTTGCGTCCGCCGACCGTCGAGCCCCGAGCTTCCAAAGTCGCCTGTTCGGCTAGGACCCGCTCGACCGTGTGCCGTGGCGCGTACTGAATAGGGCCGGATGCACTGACAGATTTTGCTGGGTCACATAGGGATGCAGCGGCCATTGGCGCGCCACATCCCGCACAGAACGTCGCCGTAGGACTCGACACGCGTCCGTACCGCCGCGCAGACCGGCGCCGCATTCCTAACAGAGGTTTGCGTCCACCGGATTCTCAAAGCCGCAGTTCGTGCGGCGCATACCGCCTCGCGGGTCCCTCAGGCATGTTTTATTGCACGCCGAGTCTATATCTGAGGCAAGCCGGGAGGCCGCCGACGAGCCACGCGTGCGGCCTTTTACGGAGGAACGCCCGACCTACGCGTCGAGAGACTGCGCCTCATCGAACGCGCCCCTGCTACCGTCGGCCCGATCCCATCGAACGGCCCTTCATTGGAGAAGCGGGCTAGCCGACTCGGCTGCGTATTTCGGCGACGCCGAACACGGATTTCGGTTGAAGCCGAACGGTGTTTCCGGAGGAAGATGAACAGCCGTTTCGGTTGAAATCGAACGGTTTCGGAGAATTCCGGAATTGGTGTTCGGTGCTCCGAAATACCCAGAATCAGCCTTAAACGCAGGGGAACCGCGCGCGCTCGCAAGATGCTCGGACAGATAAAAATTGGTTTTCACTTTGTGAGGTCCCGAAATTAATATGCATCTCTCGACACTCCGATTAAAGATTCCTGAGTTCGGGATGATGGCTGCGCCACTACAAGTGCCATGGTGCTTGTGTGAAGACAGCCATCGCGCTGGGAGGTTCTTACCGGTGCCTTGCCGCGCGTCGCGGCGGTTTTATCGAGACCAAGGGGCCGGCAGGCAAACTGGCTGACTGGTTCTACGCAGGGCGCTTTAGGCGAATGCGTCCTCAGTCCTGATTTGCGCTCAATGCGCGACGACGCGCGGCTCATACGCATGCGCGGTCGCCATCGTCGGGCGCCGGATCGATGGCGGGTACACACACCACGACCCGTCGTCATGCCGGAAAAACACGATGACGAAAGCGCCGCCAGATCGCTGCGCTTCGACACGGACATGACGCCAACGCTTGTCCGCGCCATGGCTGAAGCGCGTGACGCTGACAGTATTCCCGCCCTCACGGCCCAGCCATTTCTCCACAAGTGCACGCAACGATCTTTCCCGGCAACTCATCGATCTCTCCCGGCTGCACCACAACGACCTGTATCGCCTGCGACCACCCCCAGCGATTTCGCCACAACGGGTGCTACGCCAGCGCATGAAGCTCGCGTGAGAAACCCGGCGGTGATGGCATTGATCGAGTCATGGTGGCCCATGAAGTCACGAAGCTCGACCGCCCGGAACTGACGAGCGCGAAGATCATCGTCTCGAGTAGTCGCGGGCTTGCCAGCAGCGAGACCTATACGAAGGTTCCGGACCCGCTGGACGACAATCTCAACGCGGCGCGTGGCGCCCCGCTTGCGGCCGCGGACGCGGTCTACGTCCCGAACGACTCTCAGGTCGGCCCGACGGGCAAGATCGTCGCACCGCAACTGTATGTGGCGGTGGGCATCTCGGGCGCGATTCAGCACCTGGTTGGCGCAAAGGACTCGCAGATCATCGTCGCGATCAACAAGGACGAAGAGATACCAATCGGCGAATAGCAGGATTGCTAAATTTAAAAATGAGATCACATCGAGCGCCGTGACTGACCGAGTGAACGGACTCTTGTTTCTATGAATTTTGCGAGAAAACGGGCGCATATTCGAGAACTGGTTACTATAAAAGCAGATTGTTCCCGCGTGTAGAACGAGGCAGACCTCATGCAATCGCTTTGGACACCAACTCAAACAAAAGGGTTGGACATGCGTGCGTGAGATTGTCACCAAGTGGGTCGCCGACAAGCCGTCAACGTCGGGGGTTCCGTA
Source organism: Paraburkholderia sp. (assembly GCA_036383775.1). Lineage (GTDB taxonomy): Bacteria > Pseudomonadota > Gammaproteobacteria > Burkholderiales > Burkholderiaceae > Paraburkholderia. The sequence goes on from DASVNP010000492.1 coordinate 8,440, forward strand.
GAGTTTCAACGACACATATTCACGCCGGGAATCGGACGCGCAACACGAGCAATCCCATAGAAACCGATCCGATCTTAAGCGTCGAGAATAATCGTTTTTGTCTCGAGATATTCGAGGATGGCTTCAGGGCCTCCTTCCCGACCAATGCCCGATTGCTTGTATCCCCCGAAGGGCAACGCAAAATCGAGTCTCATACCATTTTGGGCAAACGTTCCGGTCCGGATGCGGCGCGCTATCGCCATGGCACGGCTCTTGTCATTGGTAAAAACCGCGCCATGCAGTCCATAGATAGAATTGTTGGCGATGCGCACCGTATCCTCCTCATCCTCCGCAGGAATTAGGGCGAGCACCGGACCGAATACCTCTGCCTGCGCTAGCGAGGTATCCGGGGCGACGTTGGCGAACAGAGTCGGTTCGAGAAAGAATCCCTTGTTCAAATGTGCCGGCCTTCCCCCACCGTAAACTAGCGTTGCACCTTCAGCCTTGGCCCGTGCGACTTTCTCCTCGACACCTAGCCTCTGACGTTCCAGCGCCATCGGTCCCATCTCAGTTACAGGATCATATGCGCTCCCAACTTTTACCTTCGCCATCTCCGAGGCAATCACCTCGGCCAGCGCATCATGCCGGTCATTTGTAACAACCACCCGAGACAGCATTGAACAAAGCTGGCCGCTAAGCGCAGTGATGGTTCGCGCGATTTTTTTTCCGACAACTTCAACGTCGGCATCGTCGAGCACGATCGCCGCAGACTTTCCACCCAACTCAAGCGAATAGCGCGCGATACGGTCGCCACAGGTGCGAGCGATATGGCGTCCGATTCCAGTTGAGCCAGTAAAGGAGACTTTGTCCACTCGCGGATCGCTGATCAGACGCTCCGCGCCATCGTTCGAAACATGGACCACATTGAGGACGCCAGATGGTATGCCTGCCGCCTCCGCGCATTCCGCGATGATGATGGCTTCTATCGGCGTCGTCGGCGCTGGCTTCATTACAACTGTGCACCCTGCCGCGAGTGCCGGACCGATTTTGCTGGCGGCCTGCAAGAGTGTCCCGTTCCAGGAGGCGATCGCCGCAACTACACCAACGGGCTCCTGCCGGATAACCGCGTCGCCTACAGGCGACTCCGCACGCCGCTCGACCTCGAGTGCACTCGCCTGTTCTGCCGCTCTGCGTAAATGGCCAATCCCATTGTCGACGGCTCGCGCTCGCATCGTCGCAATAGCTCCGACCTGGAGGGTCCAGGCCTCTTCTAGTTCACCTCGGCGTTCGCTCAGAAATTGAGTCATTCGAGCGATCAGGCGGCCTCGCTCGTCGGGAGCCATGTGCGGCCAAGGTCCATCGTCAAAGGACGTGCGTGCGGCAGCGATGGCCGCGTCAACATCTTCTGCGCCGCCCAGTAGAAAGCCGTCGTGGGTTTCCTCGGTGGAAGGATCGATCAACGCATGTGGCTGACCGCGCGCTGGCCGCCAGGCCCCGCCGATGAACTGGCATCCGGGATGAGCAATGTTGATAGAGCTGCCGTAAGTGCGCATGTCGGAATCCCAAAAGTACGTGTACCTGCGATTAACGTCGAACATCGGCCAGAATCATATCCGCCGCCTTTTCGCCGATCATGATGATGCAGGAATTCGTGTTGCCGGAAATCAGCGTCGGGAGCACCGAGCCGTCTGCAACCCGCAGGCCCTTGATGCCACGAACGCGGAGTCGTTCATCAACGACCGCTTCATCATCTACCCCCATCGCGCAGGTTCCTACCTGGTGATAGGCAGTGCCGCATCCGGCCTTGCCCGCTTCCAGCAGATCCTCGTCGCGAACGACGGCCGGACCCGGTCGAAGTTCCTCGGGACTCAACGCCTTGAAGGCTGCCTGCCCCATCAGTCGACGCATCGCCCGGAGCGACGCAATGGCCACCTGTTGGTCATCCGGATCGGACAAGTAGTTGTGCAGAATCGACGGTCGACTCGCCGGATCCGGCGAAGTGATCCAGACACGCCCACGGCTTAACGGACGCATGTTGTAGACGCCGCATGAAACTCCGTCGAAGCGATCAGGACGGGTAAACGATGTCGCCCCGGTGAATGTCACCGGCATCACGAACATCTGCAGGTTAGGCGACGCCCGATACTCATCGCTGCGCAGACACCCACCCCACAGCGGCGCCCCCATGACCAGCGGACCGCTGCGGGTTAGCAAATACTGCACACCCACCATCATGCGCTTGATCGGACTGTGGTAGAGGGTGTTAACGGTACTGACCCCATGAACTTTCCAGGCAAGGCGCATGGACAGGTGGTCCTGGAGGTTCGCGCCCAGACGCGGCCGATCGAGCACGACGTCAATGCCGGCGTCTCTCAGAACCTGCCCAGGGCCGATCCCCGACAGCTGCAGGATATGTGGCGATCCGATCGAACCGGCCGCAAGGATCACCTCCCGGCGCGCGTGTATGGCCCGCTGATGATCGCGCTCGCGCACCCGAACCCCGGTTGCCTCGCGCCCATTCAGGATCAGGCCGATGCACAGACAGTCGGTAAGAATATGCAGGTTGGGGCGGTGACGAACTGGGTCCAGAAACGCCTTCGCGCTCGAACAGCGGCGCCCGCGAAACTGCGTTACATCGTACATACCGTAGCCTTCGATTTCGCCGCGATTGAAGCTCTCACGCTTACCAAGACCGCTCTCGCGCGCCGCCTCGTCCAGCACGTCGAATATAGGCATGCGGATGCGCGGGCGTTCAATGCGCAACTCCCCCTGACCGCCCCGGATGTCGTCTCCGCCATCGGCAAAGCGCTCGACGCGCTTGAAGTAGGGCTGGACATCAGCCCATCCCCACCCCGTCAAGCCGAGGTGCCGCCAATGATCATAATCGGCCGGAATACCGCGGATGTAGACCGTGCCGTTTATCGATGAAGATCCGCCAAGCACCTTGCCACGCAACACTGGCCCTTTTCGGCCTAGCTCCGGCTCGATTTCGCTTTCGAAGCACCAATCAGTCGTCGGGTTGCCGCAGACCGAGCGCGTTCCCGCTGGAATGTGAATCCATGGGGAGCTGTCCCGCCCCCCTGCCTCGATCAACGCGACGCGTACCGCAGGGTCAGCGCTCAAGCGGTTAGCTAGAACGCAGCCAGCCGAGCCTGCCCCGACGATCACATAGTCGTAGATCTCACCAGAACAGCTCATATTGCTCCCGCGCCGTATGGCAACATTCTTTTCGACACAAGATGCGCCACGGCACCGATCGTCCTGCTCTCACGCAAGCAAGCTGACCGCACAAAGCCGCCGAGCGCACCAGTTGAAGGAGACGCATAGTGGTTATCTCGCCCAGCCGCAGAGCGTCGCTGAAGTAACCACCGGAGAGCCCGACCGCGGTCGCAAGCGCGAACGGGCGCAACACTGAGGTTTGGGTAGAGACGCTCTGACACGCTATACCCTGTCAGACCTCCGTTGGTCACAGTTATTGCGTCGACCACGCGGCCGTCGTCACGCTCACACTGGATCCCTGAAAACAAGCACTCCACCGAGACGCTCGCTCTGAAAGATTCAAGAGCCGCGAACGCGGGCACAACATGCAGCCTCACGCTCCTCATCGAACTGTTCACCAGAAATCCTGATTGCTCGGACTGCGCTTTCGTCGCCGGCGGTCACCACGAATGCGCTGATGTTGCCGGATGTGTTTCGACTTAAAACATTAGGCGGATCGGCACCGGAAGTCAACGCATAGAGTAATTTAATTATGCTATTGATAATTTTCAGTAGCTTTGCTAGAGTCGAGCACGGTATCGCAATCTCACGGGACAATTTGGAGAGAGATGAGCACACTCAGCAATCGCAGGGCGGCGTTTAGGGCCCTAATTGAATCCGGCCGAACCATCCTTGTGCCGGGCGCTCCTAACGCGCTGACTGCGCGGCTCATTGAAGACTCAGGCTTCGAGGCCTGCTATATAACGGGTGCAGGACTATCGAACACCTATCTCGGCATGCCGGACATCGGGCTTTTGAGCATGCCGGAGATCGCTATGCACGTTTCCGCAATTTCCTCTGCTGTGGATACGCCGTTGATCGTTGACGGCGACACCGGTTTTGGCAACGCCGTGAACGTATGGCACACGGTGCGCACGTTCGAGCGCGCAGGCGCATTCGCCATCCAGCTAGAAGACCAGACCTTTCCAAAGCGCTGTGGCCATTTCGAAGGCAAAAGCACCATTTCGGCCGATGAAATGGCGGCTAAGGTCCGCTCAGCCGTCCAGGCCCGCACCGACCCGAACTTTCTGATCATGGCCCGCACAGACGCGAGGGCGACCGAAGGCCTCGACGAAGCGATTCGGCGCGCCAATATGTACCGCGCCGCGGGTGCCGATATTCTGTTCGTCGAGGCGCCGCGCAGCGAGGACGAGATCCGCGCCATCGCCGCGCAAGTCGAAGGCCCCAAGGTTCTCAACGTCGTCGAAGGCGGCAAAACCCCCGCATTGAAGCTCGAGCGCGCCGCGCAACTCGGATTCTCGATCGTGCTCTACGCGAATCTCCCATTAGTGGTTCACGTTCATGCGGTGCGCAGTTTGCTGGAGTTCATGAAGGTCAACGGCCATGCAGAAGGTGGACCGGAGCGTGCGTCTTTCGTCGAGCGCCAAGCCGTGGTCCGCAAGGACTTCTTCGACGAGTTGGGCACCCGGTTCGAATCGTGACAGCTGTTACAGAATCGCCGGCGTCCTCAGTGACGTGTGGCCAATCCAGATGACTCGAGGAGAGCTAATGAAAATCAATCCCGCCAAAACAGCCCTGCTGGTCCTGGACTTCCAGGGGACGATTCTCGCTTCGCTGCCGGACGCCGATTCCTTGGTGGAACGCGTAGCCGATGCGATTGCCGCGGTGCGCGCAACTGACTGCACGGTGGCGTATGTCCGAGTCGCCTTTACAGAGGAAGAGTTGACCTACTTCCCTGCATACAGCGCGATGGGGCAGCGAATGAACAGCATGGGCGAGGCCGTCCTTATGGATGCTCCCGCAACACAGGTGGACTCCCGGCTCGCGCCGCAACCGGGCGATATTGTCGTGCGCAAGCGTCGCGTCGGTCCGTTCTCGACCACCGATCTCGACGCACAGCTTCGCCAAAAGGGGATCGACACCCTGGTGCTCTGTGGCATCCATACCAGCGGCTGCGTGCTCACCGGCGTGCGCGAGGCTCATGACCTCGACTATCGAATCTTCGTACTGGCTGATTGCTGCGCGGATCCAGATCCGCGGATTAATGAGTTTCTTACGGCCACGATCCTCCCCAGACAGGCTGAGGTGGCAAGTGTCGCCGACTTGCGGGCCGCGCTTCCGGTGACGGGCACGAATGCGCGCGACGAGTTGGAGATTCGTGCGCTTTACATCGCTTACAACCGAGCGATCGATTCGGGTGACGCGGCTGGCTGGGCGGCTACGTTCGTCGACGACGGAAATTTCCATCATCCCGCGCGGACCTGGAGCGGCCAAGGCGAACTTTGTGAGTTCGTGCAAAGACGCGGCGCGAGGCTTTCCGACGATCCGATCGCCGATCAGCGCCATTGGAACGACGCGATTACCGTCACGCTGAACGGTGACCGTGCCACCGCCGGT
>DASVNP010000493.1:0-1817 GCA_036383775.1 Paraburkholderia sp.
ACGTCCTGGTAGCTTTCCGTGAAATAATGCTCGCTCCAGCGTTTGGGATACGACGAGATCAACACCGGATCAGCCTCGCCAAAGCCGAGATAGGCAAAATACCGGAAGCCCATGCTCTCGGCGGCTCGTTGGCCGACGCGCCCGAACTCTGCTTCCACCGTTGATGAGTGCAAGCCGTCGACCAGTTCCTGATAGGCGATTTCTACGAATCTCATGGGGCCTCCGAAGTTGGGGCGCCGGTTTCACGCGCCTGAGAATCCTATTCGTTGAATGCAAAAGGCCTGCCGGAAAGATGAGCTGAGATCACGGCCGCAACTTCGGAGTGAATCCGCCCTGTCACATCTGACAGGTTCTACAAAGAGCCGTACCTGCTTCATTGGCTTCAGACCAACGCGGTGGGGAGTGGGACATGCAGGTTATCGAGATCAGCCGCGCCGTCTATGGCGCCAACTTCACACTTCTGATGGGCATGCATCGCCTGCGGCGGAAGGTCTTCAAGGATCGTCTGGACTGGTCGGTGTCGACGACGGGGGATCTTGAAATCGATCGGTACGACACGCTGGACGCTAGCTATCTTGTCATCGTTGATCACGGTGACGTGCTGGGTTGCGTGAGGTTGTTGCCGACGACCGGTCCGAACATGCTGGCCGACACGTTTCCAGAACTGCTGGACGGGACAACCGCGCCGCGCTCCGACAAAATAGCCGAGAGCTCGCGTTTTTGCGTCGATACCGAGCTTTCTGACGCGACCAGCGACGGGGGACTGCGCCGCGCGACACTGCTACTGCTCGCAGCGATGCGAGACTGGGGCGAGGCGAGGGGATTGGCGTTCATCGCAACCGTAACTGATTTACGTATGGAGCGAATCCTGCGCCGCGCCAACTGGCCGCTCACGCGCTTGGGCTCTCCTCGTAGGATTGGTTCAACAATGGCGGTAGCGGGACTGCTCCCCATCCAAGATGCCAAATCCAAGCACTGGACTTCTCCCGCCACTCGCGAACAGAACCATTACGTGGGGCAGACGGTATGATGGCTTGCGAGGCCAGCGCGAAGGTAATGGCTGCAAAACTGCATGAGCGCTACGACGAACCACTGCAGGCGATCACGCTCATCGGTCAATGTATGACCAAGGCCCTTTTTGCAGGCAATTCGGCCGTCGTGCTTTTTTGGGCTTTCGTTCATGCGCACTATCGCGGCGCGGCATTCGATGGCGATGCCGCGTCGCCAATCGCCCAGCTTTCCGGAATCGTCATCCCGGATCCATACGGAAACCACTGACGAGACCATCAGACGTCCGCTGGTCCCACGACGACGTTCGCCATGTCGGCCGTCGGTGGATTCGCAGCAACGCCGATGTTCGTCGGGAAATCGCCCGGCCCCTGAGTGCACGACGCCTCGCCTTCCTTGCAGTTCGGATCGGCCATCGAGCGTGCGGAACGCGCCATGTCGCAAATCGTGGTGCCGTTGATGTCGGCGAATCCGGAGCAGCGACCAGAGCTGACCATCTTCTGGCAGTTGCCGGTCCCAAGCTGGATGCAGGACGACAGGAAGCCGGCATCGACCTTTTGGCCGTCGAAGGTCTGCATTGAAGCCAGTTGCCGCACCACGCCGGCGTTGTAGCCGTCATTGGTCAGGTTGGCCCAGGCATTGACCTGTTGCTGGAGCGAGAGGCAGCCATAGCCTTCGCGATCGGTGCCCGCATATTTTCGGACGTTGGCGTTGTTAAGCTGGAAGATGCCCGTGCAGCAGCTTCCGTTATAGACGCCCTTGTTGCCACCGGATTCGTAGCGACCGAGTCCGCCGAGCGAGCACGATGT
>DASVNP010000494.1:0-7549 GCA_036383775.1 Paraburkholderia sp.
GAACCGCGATACGGTGATCACGTCGCTCGATATTTCGCGCAAGGGGCCGTCGTACATTCCGCCCGAACCGGTGCGCTGGATCGCCGCGAAGATCACCTTCAACGCGTTCGATGGCGCCGACGATCGCGGCGGCTGGCGGCGTCTGTGGATCAACTCGATCAAGGCGATGGGTTTCCCGATGTAGCCGAAGGCGAAGGCGTCCGCGCGGTCGTGGCGGGCGCTTTTTTTGTGTGTTTACCACTGTTTTCTATTGCCGCCGGCATAAAAAAACCGCACCTTAATGGGTGCGGTTTCTGATGAAGCAACGATGCAGCGTGAATTAACCGCAGTACACGATGCTGTACTTCTTGGTCGCCACCGGCATATGCCACGTGCCCGAGAAGCCCTTGTGCAGGATGAAGGCGTCGCCGGCGGCATAGCGTTCGCTGCGGCCGTCGTCGCTGGTGATGACGACTTCGCCTTCGATCAGCACGCACACTTCGTGGATCGGCAGGTCGGCCAGCTTCAGCGTGCCCGCATCGCATTGCCATACGCCTGCGGACAGCATGTTGCCGGCGTCGGAGAATGCGTTGAGGGCGTGCGGTGCCTTGGCGCCTTCGAGGATGACGTCGGCGGGATCGTGCAGGGCCGGGTTCAGGCCGGTCGCGCCGGGGCCCTTGGCGTCGATGCGGGTGAAGGTGATGTTGCTCATGTGTCTCTCCTGGTTGATGTGAGTTGATCTGAACCGATGTGACCGACAGCAAACGATGTCGAAAATCGCGGCAGAACCGGAGTCTGAGCCAAAGCAGCGTAGTGATGAATTTCGATTTGAAGACATTCAGATTGAGCGGTGTCGATGTAACGCACGCGATGCCGCCGCGAGTGCCTTTCGCCTCGCGTCTGACCTGCAAACATTGTTGATAAGGACAAGTCCATGGAACACGCCAAGCAGTTTTATATCGACGGTCAATGGGTCGATCCCGTTGGGCAGAATGCCGCCACGCTCGATGTGATCGATCCGTCCACCGCCGGCGCGTTCGCGCAGATTTCGCTCGGCAGCGCGGCGGATGTCGACCGCGCCGTGGCGGCCGCGAAGCGCGCGTTTCCCGCTTATAGCGAAACGACGATCGAGCAGCGCATCGACTTGCTTCAGGCGATCCTCGACGTTTATCGCAAACGCTATGACGACATGGCGCATGCGATCAGCCGCGAGATGGGCGCGCCGCTGCAATACGCGAACGACGCGCAGGCCTGGACTGGCGTCGCGCATCTGGAAGCGATGATCCGCACGCTCGATACGTTCGAGTTCGAGTGCACGAAGAACAGCATTCTGATCCGCAAGGAAGCGGTCGGCGTGTGCGGGCTGATCACGCCGTGGAACTGGCCGGCGCTGCAGATCACCACCAAGGTTGCGCCGGCGCTCGCGGCCGGCTGCACGATGGTGCTCAAGCCTTCGGAGCTGGCGCCGCTGTCCGGCATCATCTTTGCCGAGATCCTCCACGAGGCGGGCGTGCCGGCGGGCGTCTTCAATCTCGTGAACGGCGAGGGCCACACCGTGGGCGAAGCGATGTCGTCGCATCCGGACATCGACATGATGTCGTTCACCGGTTCGACCCGCGCGGGCGTGCTGGTCGCGAAGGCGGCCGCGGATACGGTCAAGCGCGTGCATCAGGAACTGGGCGGCAAATCCGCCAACCTGATTCTCGAAGACGCCGATCTGAAAACCGCCGTGATGCGCGGCGCGCGCGCCTGTTTCGACAACAGCGGACAGTCGTGCGACGCGCCCACGCGCATGTTCGTGCCGCGTGCGCGTGAAGCCGAAGCGCTTGCGTATGCGAAGGAAGCGGCGGACGCGTTGCGCGTCGGTCCCGCGGATGCCAAGGAGTCGGATCTCGGCCCGGTGATCAGCGAACAGCAGTTCGACAAGATCCAGCGGCTGATCGGCGTGGGCGTGGAAGAGGGCGCCACGCTGGTGGCCGGCGGCCTGGGCCGTCCTGAAGGCCTGAAAGACGGCTACTTCGTGCGGCCCACGGTGTTCGGCAAGGTCACGCCGCAGATGACGATCGCGCGCGAGGAAATCTTCGGGCCGGTCCTGTCGATTCTCGCTTACGACTCCGAAGACGAAGCGATCGTCATGGCCAACGACAGCCTCTACGGCCTCGCGGGCTACGTGCAGTCCGGCTCGATCGAACACGCGCATGCGGTGGCGAAGCGCCTGCGCACCGGTACGATCTACCTGAATTACGCGGACTACAATCCCGATGCGCCGTTCGGCGGCTTCAAGCAATCGGGCAACGGGCGCGAGTACGGCGAGTTCGGTCTGGAGGACTTTCTGGAGATCAAGGGCGTGGTCGGCTACTCGGCCTGAGATTGCGTAGTTGCGTCACGTACCGCGTGACGCAACTACAGCAGCAACTCGATCGAATGAAACAGCCGGCGCTGCTCGGGGTCTTGCGAGCGCGCTCCTTCATCGATCACTTCACGCAAACATTCGAGAAAGCACGCGGCCGCCGGACTCGTCGGCGCGCCGCGGCGCGAGGTGATGCTGACGATGGTTTCATCGACCGTCTCGCGCAGCGGCAACGCCCACAAGTGCTCTTTCGTGAGCGTCACCTCCACGAGCGGCCACGGGAAAATGCTCAGCATGTCCGAGTGCGCGAGCAAACCGAGCACGACCGCCAGCGAATGCGCGAGATGAATCGTATGCGGCACGCGCATGCCGCGCTTGCGGAACAGGTTGTCCGAGATCGACTCGCGGCTTGCCGGGTCCCAGTTCAACACCCACTCCGCGTCCTCCAGTTCGAGCAGCGTGCGGCAACCGGCTTTCGGATGATCGCGCCGCGCGACCACCGCCGAATGCGTGGAAAAGAGCGGCACGTTGTGAAACTCCGATTGCGGCGACGCGGGCGGTGGTCGACCGATCGAAAAATCGAGGCTGCCGTCGCGCAGACGCGGTTGCACGACCGCCAGCAACCCTTCGAAAAATTCCAGCTGGACTTCGGGCATGCGTTGCCTGAAACGCTTCACCGTGGACGGCAGAAAAGTCAGCGCGACCCACGGTGTGACGCCGATTGACAGTTTGCCGGCCGCCGCGCCGCGTAACGCCTCGATTTCGGCCTGCGCGCGCTGCAATTGCCCCAGCACCACCCGCGCATGCACGACCAGCGTACGGCCGAATTCGGTGAACGCGATGCCGCTCGCGCTGCGCACCACCAGCGGCGCTTGCAGATCAGCCTCCAGTTCGCGCATGGCCTTGGTGACGGCGGCGGGCGAAAGGCCGAGGGAGCGGGCGGCAGCCCGGATACTTCCGGTATCCGCAATGGCGGCTAAGGTGTTGAGCTGATGCAGTTTCATCTGACGAGGCGGCGATTAAGTGGCAACCAGAAGTTGCTGCCGTAACGATTCTACGCCTGCCGCCGGAATATCGTCGCCGCTATGCTCGGTTCACGCTTTCATTGACGGAGACACCACGTGAACACCATGGCCATTCCGGCGGGCATCGCCGCTCTCGAAGACGAAATGATCGAACTGCGCCGCCGCATCCATGCGCAGCCGGAACTGGCCTACGAGGAGTTCGCGACCGGCGACCTGGTCGCCGAAAAGCTGCAGTCGTGGGGTTACACAGTGCATCGCGGGCTGGGCCAGACCGGTGTTGTTGGGCAACTGAAAGTTGGCGGCGGCACCCGCAAACTGGGCCTGCGCGCCGACATGGACGCGTTGCCGATTCACGAGACCACTGGCCTGCCGTACGCGAGCAAGGTGCCCGGCAAGATGCACGCGTGCGGCCACGACGGCCATACGGCGATCCTGCTCGCCGCCGCCAAGCACCTCGCGCAGGAAAAGAGCTTCGACGGCACGCTGAATCTGATTTTCCAGCCGGCCGAAGAGGGTCTGGCCGGCGCGAAGAAAATGCTCGAAGACGGTCTGTTCGAGAAGTTTCCGTGCGACGCCGTGTTCGCGATGCACAACATGCCGGGCTTCCCGACCGGCAAGTTCGGCTTCCTGCCGGGTTCGTTCATGGCCTCGTCGGATACGGTGATCATCAAGGTGACCGGACGCGGCGGTCACGGCGCGGTGCCGCATAAGGCGGTGGATCCGGTGGTGGTGTGCGCGCAGATCGTGCTGGCGTTGCAATCCATCGTGTCGCGCAATATTGCGCCGCTCGACATGGCGATCATCACCGTCGGCGCGATTCACGCGGGCGACGCGCCGAACGTTATTCCGGAGACCGCGGAAATGCGCCTGTCGGTGCGCGCATTGAAGCCCGAGGTTCGCGACTATCTGCAGGAGCGCATCACGGCGGTGGCATGCGGCCAGGCGGCCGTGTACGGCGCGCGGGCGGAGGTGGATTATCAGCGCCGCTATCCGGTGCTCGTCAACGATCCCGCCATGACCAGCCTCGCGCGCCAGGTCGCGCAAGACTGGCTCGGAGAAGGCGGTCTGATTGCCGACATGCAGCCGCTCACCGGCAGCGAAGACTTCGCGTTCCTGCTCGAGCGATGCCCCGGCAGCTACCTGATTATCGGCAATGGCGACGGCGAGGGCGGCTGCATGGTCCACAACCCCGGCTACGACTTCAACGACGATTGCCTTGCCACCGGCGCGGCCTACTGGGTGAGACTCGCGCAGACGTTTCTGGTCTGAGGCCAGGGCGGTTGCTCAAGCGGGCGCAGTCCCGCATCAGTTGGTAGAACACCACGGAGACACAGATGGACTATTCCGCCACACCGCAACCCGCGGGCACCGACGCGTTGAACGCGCAGGGCATGTTGACCGGGCAAGCCGGTCAGCGCACGAGCCACGTCAAGGCGATTGCCGCTATCACGCTCGGCAACGGCCTTGAGTTTTTCGACTTCACGATTTACAGCTTCTTCGCGACGATTATCGGCAAGCTGTACTTTCCGGTTGAGGGCCAACTCGCACAGCTGATGCTCGCGGTCGGCACGTTCGGCGTGGGGTTCATCATGCGTCCGGTGGGTGGCATCGTGCTTGGCGCATATGCGGATCGCGCCGGCCGCAAGGCGGCGATGAGCCTGACGCTGTGGTTGATGACGCTGGGCTCCGCGATTATCGCGTTTGCACCGACTTACGCGGCGATCGGCATTGCCGCGCCGCTGCTGATTATCCTCGCGCGGCTGATTCAGGGTTTTGCGCTGGGCGGTGAAATCGGTGCGTCGACGTCGCTGTTGTTGGAGTATGGCAGCGACAAAACGCGCGGCTTCTATGGCAGCTGGCAGTTCGTGAGCCAGGGCTTGAACACGGTGTGCGGATCGTTGCTCGGGGTCGCGCTGGCGGCGGCGCTGTCGACCGCGGCGCTGGAGAGCTGGGGCTGGCGAGTGCCGTTTGTGATCGGCATGGCGATGGGGCCGATTGGTATTTATATCCGGCGTCATCTGAATGAGACGCTGCCTGGTGTTGAGGATGGGGTGGTCGCTGCGCAGTCGGCTGTGAAGCCGGCCTCGCAGCCGGTGCGCGACTTGTTTCGCGAGCATGCGCGTGTAATTACGACGGGTGTCGTGACGACGATTGGCGGGACGGCGGCGAACTATATCGTGCTGTTCTATCTGTCCACCTACGCGATCAGGATTTTGCATTTGCCGATGGCGTCAGCGTTGTGGGCCGCATGGACCGCGGCGGTGGTGACGGTGATCTGTTCGCCGTTCGCCGGGGCATTGTCGGATCGGGTTGGGCGCAAGCGGGTGTTGTGGGTTTCTCGGGTTCTGCTGATTTTGGCTGTTTATCCGGCTTTTACTGTGATTAATGCTTTGCCTACGGTGCCGGTTTTGTTGGCGGTGGTGGCGGGGTTGGCTGTGCTGGTGGCGTTTACTGCTGTGCCTAATATCGTTATGTTGCCCGAAATGTTTCCTCGTGAGATTCGGGCTACCGGGATGTCGGTTGTTTATTGTCTCGGGGTTTCGATTTTTGGTGGGTTTGCGCAGTTTTTTGCTACGTGGTTGATTCAGGTTTCTGGGAGTAATCTTGCGCCGGCCTGGTATTTGATTGGGTGTGGGTTGGTTTCTTTGTTGCCGTTGCCGTTTATGAAGGAGACTGCTGGGCGGGCTATTGGTTAAGGTTTTTTTGCCTGCGCGGTGCTTTGAGTGTGGGTTTCGGGTGTTGGCCTTTTCTTGAGGTCACGGTGGCCTGCTTGTAGTGTTGGCCTTTCCTTGAATTCACGGTGGTTTATTAGCGTTGCCCCTGTGCGGGACCTATCCGTAATTTCGTGGGCGGGGCATATCATGAAGGATCAAAGTCATGGATATGCCGATGAAGAAGAAACGCACCGTCGCCTCGCAGGCAGCGGCCCGAGGGCCGCTGCCTGCCCTGCCTGAGGCGCTGCTTGATGAACTGGTCAAGGGCCCGATGACGCCCGCCGAGGTTCAGGACCTGATGCTGGCGTTCAACAAGGCGCTGATCGAGCGTGCGATGGGTGCCGAGATGAACCTGCATCTGGGCTACCAGCCGGGCCAGTCGAAACCCGTCGGCCAGACCAACGAACGCAACGGCGCCAGCGGCAAGACGGTGATCACCGAGCGCGGCCCGGTCAGGGTTGAACTGCCGCGCGACCGCGAGGGCAGTTTCGAGCCGATCCTGATTGCCAAACACGAACGCCGCTTTACGGGCTTCGACGAACGCATCATCGCGATGTACGCGCGCGGCATGAGCGTGCGCGAGATCCAGGCGTTTCTGGCCGAAAGCTACGGCACTGAAGTGTCGCCCGACTTCATCAGCTCGGTCACCGACGAGGTGATGGCCGAAACGCTCGCCTGGCAAAGCCGCCCGCTCGAGGCGATGTACCCGGTGGTGTTCTTCGACGCGCTACGTGTAAAGATCCGCGGCGACGGCGTCGTGAGCAACAAGGCCGTGTATCTGGCGCTGGGCATCCAGGCCGATGGTCAGCGTGATGTGCTCGGGCTGTGGATCGAACAGACCGAAGGCGCGAAATTCTGGCTCAAGGTGTTCAATGAACTGAAGACGCGTGGCTGCCAGGACATCCTGATCGCGGTGGTCGACGGCCTGAAGGGACTGGCCGAGGCGATCGGCACGGCTTACCCGCGCACGGCCGTGCAGACCTGCATCGTGCACCTGATCCGCAACAGTCTGGAGTACGCCAGCTACAAGGACCGCAAGAGCGTCGCCGCGGCGCTGCGCCCGATCTACGCAGCGGCAAGTGAACAGGCCGCGCAGCAGGCTCTGGAGGCCTTTGGCGAAGGACCATGGGGCGTGAAGTATCCAACCATCGTGCAGTCCTGGCGGCGAGCGTGGGAGAACGTCACGCCGTTCTTCGTGTTTCCGCCCGAGATACGCCGGGTGGTGTACACAACAAATGCCATTGAGAGTCTGAACATGCAGCTGCGCAAGATCATCAAGACACGCGGACACTTCCCCAACGACGAGGCCGCCATCAAGCTGCTGTGGTTGGCGCTACGTAACGTGCTGGCGAAGTCTGTACGTGCAGCATTTGACTGGTCATCCGCCATGAACCAGTTTGCTATCCTGTTTGGTGAGCGCTTCACCAACGCACGCGGGTAACTCCGCTAACCGCCTCGCACACAAAAATGCGGACAGGTTC
>DASVNP010000495.1:0-3910 GCA_036383775.1 Paraburkholderia sp.
GACCCGAGCGTGCAGTCACTCGTCGCCTTCCCGCAGGTCCTCGCGACGATGGCGTCGAAACCCGATTGGGTCTCGCAACTCGGCACGGCCTTTCTGGGCCAGTCGAATGACGTGATGGACTCCGTGCAACGCCTGCGCAAAGAGGCGCAGGCCGCCGGCAATCTGAAAACGAGTTCGCAGCAGAAAGTCGTGGTCGAGCAGAGCACGATTCAGATCGTGCCGGCCAATCCACAAGTGGTCTACGTGCCTACCTATAACCCGACTGTGGTCTACGGCACGTGGCCCTATCCCGCCTACCCGCCCGTGTATGTGCCACCGCCGCCCGGCTACGCAATCGCAAGCGGTTTGGCGGCCGGCCTTGCGTTCGGCGCCGGTGTCGCAGTTGCCAATTCGCTGTGGGGTGGCTTCAACTGGAACACGCACGACGTCAACATCAACGTGAACCGCTACAACAACATCAATGTGAACAACCGGCTCAACGTGAATAGCAGCACGACGAACTGGAACCGCAACACCAACGTCAATCGCAACGTCAACAACGCGAACATCAACCGCAACGTCAATAACAACCTCGGCGGCGCACAGCGCGATGCCTATCGCGGCCGTGACGACGCCGCGCGTGCAGAGGCGCAGCAGACCTTGCAGAACCGTACCGGACAGAACCTGAGCGGCAATGCGAGCCAGCGCGTACAAGGGATTCACCAGGGCGGCACACAGAACGCCGATTTGCAGAACCGTGCGCAGAACGCCAATCGCGATAACGCGTTACGCGGCGCCGGTGACGGCAATGCCGCGCGGCAAGATACGCAACGCGGCGAGGCGAGCCGCAACGCGGCCGCGAACCGTTCCGGCGGCGGCCTCGGCGCCAATGGCGGCGGTCAGCAACGCACGGGCGGCGGTCTCGGTGCAAACGGCGGCGGCGTCCAGCGCGGCGGTGGTGGCGGTGGCAACTTCGGCGGCGGTGGTGGCGGCAGACTGGGCGGTGGCGGCGGCGGTGAGCGCCACCTCGGCCGCAACCGTTGAACGATCAAGAGGAGTCTCTGATGATTCGCTTATTCCCACGCGGCGCCTTGCGCGCCCACGTTCTGACACTCGCCGTCGCCCTCGGCACGACTGGCACCCTGCTGGTGGCGCCGGTACTTCTGCTTGGCACGACCGCCGCGCACGCGCAGGCGGTCTATCCCACTGCCGACGAGGCGGCCAACGCTTTCACCGACGCCCTGGCCCGCAACGACGAAGGCGCGCTCAAACACGTGCTCGGCAACGATTTTCATCGCTACATTCCTTCCGAAGGAATCGGCGAGGACGACATCTACCAGTTCCTCGGCGCATGGTCGAAGGGGCATCAGATCATCGAGGACCCAGCGAAGAACAAGGGTCGCGCGACCGCGCATCTGGCGGTCGGCGACAGTGGCTGGACCTTGCCGATTCCGCTCGTGCAGACTGGCAAGGGTTGGCGTTTCGATCCGCCCGCCGCGCAGGACGAGATGCTGACACGCCGCATCGGCCGCAACGAACACGCGGCGATCCTGACCTCGCTCGCCTATCTCGACGCGCAAAACGATTATCACAACCTGACCCAGCACTACGCACAGCGCTTCGTCAGTACGCAGGGCCAGCATGACGGCCTGTATTGGCCGACGGCGCCCGGCGAAACGGAAAGCCCGCTCGGACCGCTCGCCGCCACCATGCCCAACGGCACCCTGCCGAAGGATGCCTACCACGGCTATCACTACCGGATCCTGACGGCGCAAGGTGCGCACGCGAAGGGGGGCGCGCAGAACTACGTCGAAAACGGCGTGCTGACCAAAGGCTTCGGTCTGGTCGCCTCACCGGCCGAGTACGGCAAGACCGGCGTGATGAGCTTTATCGTGAATCAGGACGGTCAGGTCTATCAGAAGAACCTCGGGCCGCAAACCGCGCGTGCCGCGACCGCCATTAAATCGTTCGACCCGGACGATAGCTGGCAGGCCGTGCAGGAGTAGCGGGAGAAGCCATTCGACGGTTGGAGGCATCACGGATTCCGGCGCGCTCGCTGCCCCGGAATCCGTACATGGCACGGCCAGCCGGGCCGGTATAATGACCGACTTTGCAGCGCTGCTTATCCCTGATTCGCGCCGCGCGCTTTTCATGTGCCGACCCGTTTTCGGTGAAAAGCGCCATCGCACGTGCCGCGCACGCGCGCCTGTGCCCTGCTCCGCTTTCCAAACCGCCCTTCTCGACCGACCATGACAGCCAAACTGATCGACGGCCTAGCCCTTTCCAAGACCCTGCGCGCCGACGTCGCTACGCGCGCCGCCGCCCTCACCGCCCGCGGGCATCAGCCGGGCCTCGCCGTGGTGCTGGTCGGCGACAATCCAGCCAGCGAAGTCTATGTGCGCAACAAGGTCAAGGCGTGCCATGACAACGGCCTCGGCTCGTCGTTCGACCGCTATCCGGCCGATCTGCCGGAAGCCGAACTGCTGGCGCGCATCGACGAGCTGAACCACGATCCGCGCATCCACGGCATTCTGGTGCAACTGCCGCTGCCGCCGCATATCGACAGCCACAAGGTGATCGAGGCGATCGCCCCGGAAAAGGACGTCGACGGTTTCCACGTCGCCAATGCCGGTGCGCTGATGACCGGCCGGCCGCTGTTCCGTCCGTGCACGCCATACGGCGTGATGAAAATGCTGGCGGCCTACGAGATTCCGCTGCAAGGCGCGAACGCAGTGGTGATCGGCCGCTCGAACATCGTCGGCAAGCCGATGGCGCTGCTGCTGCTCGAAGCGGGCGCCACCGTGACGATCTGCCATAGCAAAACGCGCGATCTGGCTGCGCATACGCGCAACGCCGACGTGGTGGTCGCCGCCACGGGCCTGCGCAACATCCTCACGGCGGACATGGTGAAACCGGGTGCGGCCGTCATCGACGTCGGCATGAATCGCGACGAAGCCGGCAAGCTGTGCGGCGACGTCGATTTCGCGGGTGTCAAGGAAGTGGCCGGCTACATCACACCGGTGCCGGGCGGCGTCGGTCCGATGACCATCACGATGCTGCTCGTCAACACGATCGAAGCCGCCGAGCGCGAAGCTGCAGCGAAGGCGTAAAGCTGAGGGTTCATGCCGGCGAAGTGATTTCGCCGGCATGCAAAGCGTCAAACTCCGGCGTCAAACTCCGGCGTCAAACCGGGGACGCCAGCGCCGGTTTCAGACACCAGCGCAGAACACGGCACTCACCGCGTAGCGACCCCAGCGCCAAGCGTCGTTGACTGACGCGCAAGACGCCCGCGACACCACCTCAGCACCGGCCTCTCCACGAAGTGCCACGACAGCGCCGCGCACACCAGGATGAACGGCGCGGCGATCAGCACAGCCGTTACATGGCTCAACTGCGGTGCGATATTCGCGACGCATTGCTGCACCATAAAACCGTACAGATAAATCCCATACGAGTAGTCGTGGCGCGGCACGAAGCGTCGCAGGAGCGGCGTCGCACCCACCCACAGCACGCCGTAAACAAAAGCCAGATAGAAAAGCGCTTGAGCGCCGGCCGTATCGCGGAACACCAGAAACACCATCACCAGCGCGAGCGCGGTCAGACCGCTGATTTCGATCCTTTCGCGCCAGCCATATAGCAGCATCCCCAGCATGAAAAACGGTTCCGGCCAGAACGAATAGCCGCCGGGCGTTTCGCTGAAATCCCGCAGGCCGATCTGCAGATGCGGCAGATGCACGCGCATAACGAACGCGACGCATCCGAGCGCCGCCGCCAGCGCCGCGCCGCGCGCACTGGACAGTAGCCCCAGCATGCCGGTCACCATCACGATCAGATAGCAGCGCACTTCGATCGGCAGTGTCCACAGCGGCGCGCAGACGTCGACGGGAAAGCGGTTGTGCTCGAATACACCAGGCACCACCCAGCCGGTTTT
>DASVNP010000496.1:0-9654 GCA_036383775.1 Paraburkholderia sp.
ACGTATTGATCTCACGGGTACGATGACGCGCCAGCGGGCGCGTCATTGAATGCCTGTCCTCGCGGTCGCTCGGGCGCGCGCTTCGCGCCTCGCATAAATAGCAGCGCCGCCTCTCTCCCTTCCGCACGGCACACACCTCGACGCCTGGCGTTCGCCGCGTCGTTTCACACGCTCACTTCGGAAAGTTCGTACGGTTTCCTGAGCATTGCGCAGGCACCATGCCTCCACCTTTTTGGAGAGTCATGTGATGCGATTTTCGAAGATCGCGATGCTAGCCGCAACTTTGTTGCCGCTCTCGTCGCATGCAACCCTCGGCGCCGCACCGGGCGCCGGCACTTCCTCACCCGTCATGTTGCGCGCCACGCCGGCGACATCGGATCAGCCGGCGTCCGCGTCGGCCAGCACCACTTCCTATTCCACGCGGCAGCAACGCGACGCCAACGGCGTCACGATCCGTGAATACGTGCTGCCCAGCAACGTGGTGTTCGCGGTCACGTGGGATGGACCGGTCCGCCCGGATATGACCGCGCTGCTCGGCAGCTACTTCCCCAACTTCGTCGATGCCGGGCGAAACCACGCGCGCGGCTCGGGGCCGATCGTCGCGGGTGATGACGAGTTTCATATCGAGTCGGCCGGCCGGTTGGGGCGCTTCTTCGGCATGGCGTGGTTGCCTCGCCTGATTCCGGCCGGCGTGCGGCCGGGCGATCTGCAATAAGCCGCACGGCGAACCATGGAGAAAATAACAATGAACGCTTTGAAAAAGACGCTCGCGTTTGCCACGGCCATCGTGGTCATCGCGCTTTCCGCATGCGGTGGCGGCAGCAGCAGCGGCACGGGCAACAGCCAGGGCGGCAACTCAATTGGGTGGAACGCCACGCCGGACTGGACGCCGAGCGGATCGAACGGTTCCGGCAACTCGAACAACTCAGGCAACCCGGCGCTCCCGGCCACCGGCGGCAACACCGTACCGATTTACGTCGACAGCACGATGGGCGCGCCCAACCAGCCTTACGTCTCCATCAAGGTCTGCGCTCCCGGCACACCAAACCAGTCCCAGTGCGTCACCGTGAACAATATGCTCGTCGACACCGGTTCGACCGGGGTGCGCATTGCCGCTCGCGCGATTCCGACACTCGCGCCTCTGCTGCTCTCGCAAGTTGGCGCGGTGGACGATAAAACCGGCGCGGCACCTATTGCCCAATGCGCGCCGTTCGTCTCCGGCTACCTGTGGGGTTCCATAAAACGCGCCGACGTCACGATCGGCAGCAAGACAGCAAGCAACATTCCGATCCAGGTGTATTCAGACGGCGCATTTCCCACGCCGGACGACTGCATCAAGCAGAACGCAACAAACCTCGATGACCCCAGTACTCCGGGCATGAACGGCATTATCGGCATCGACAACTTCACGAGAGATTCAGCGGACGCCCTGACCACCGCGGTCACCGGCCTCTACTACTACTGCCCGCTGGGAACCCCTTGCGTCAGCACGCGCATGCTGGCCGGCAAGGAGGTCATGAATCCCGTCGCCGCTTTCGCCACCGACAACAACGGCACAGTCATCCGCCTGCCCGCCGTACCGGCTGGCGGCCAGGCAAGTGTGACGGGCCAGTTGGTGTTCGGTGTCAGCACACAGCAGAACAATGTGCTGCCGGCGAGTGCCACCGTCCTCGCAATAGACAAGTATGGCTCTTTCACGACGCAGTATCACGGCCAGGCGTTCACCCTCAGCGCAATCGACAGCGGCACCAATGGCTATGTTTTCCCGGACGACACGATTCCTAACAGCGGCAACGGCAGTTGGTACATTCCGACGAGCACGCTGAATCTGACTGCGACGATGGAATCGGCCAACGGCACCGGCACACCGTTTCAGATGCCATTCTCGATCGCCAACGCGTACAGTCTGGTGGCAACCGGCTACTCCGCCTTCAGCAACCTGGGTGCTTACCTCACGAGTCACGAACAACTCAACATGTTCCTGTGGGGGCTGCCGTTCTTCTATGGCCGCGACGTCTATACCGTGATTGGAACCGCCAAAGTCGGCAAGCAGACCGGACCGTTTGTCGCGTTCTAGCGGCCGACTTCGGAACGACTGCATATCTGACACGAGCGGCGCGGCATCACAGCGGCGCCCCTCGCGTCATTTCCGATTACCTGTTCGGAAGTTTCCGGCAATCCCAATAAAACCCCGCTGGCACCATGCTCCGACCTCAATCCTGGAGCAACGTGATGATATTGGTGAAGGCCGCATTGGCCGTTGCGGGCGTGATGCCGCTCGCTTCTTATGCGGCATTGGGCGGTGCGCCGAGTATAGGGTCGGCGTCGCCAGCCATGCTCCGTTCGGCGGCTTCTATCAACCCGTCGGCAGCCACTAGGCCATACACGACGCACGAAGCGCACGGGACCGACGGCGTGACGATTCATGAATACGTCCTGCCGGACAACGTGGTGTTTGCCGTCACCTGGCAAGGTCCGGTGCGTCCGGACATGAGCGTGCTGCTCGGCAGCTACTTTCCCAACTTCGCGAATGCAGCGGCGCAACGCGCGCGCGGTGCCGGTCCATTGATTGAACGCGGCGCGGATTTGTATATCGAGTCGGCCGGCCGCTCCGGTCGCTTCACCGGCAAGGCTTATCTGCCGCGTCTGGTTCCGGCCGGCGTCCGCGTGGAGCAATTGCAATGAGGCCGTCCGCTGATTCATTGAACACAATAAACATGACGAACTTAAACAAGGCGCTTGGGTGTGCGCTCCTGAGTGCCAGTGTGGCGCTGTCCGCTTGCGGCGGTGGCGGTGAGGGTGGCGGTGACGGCAAGGGCGACGTGAGCGGGCGTGCAACGGCGATCGACACTGGCCCCGCGGCGGGAACGGCCACGCAAGGCGCGAGCAAAGGTCCAACGAACCCGGCAAGTGGCACGCCGGCTTCTTCGCCGAGTCCGACACCCGTGCCGGTTCCAGTGCCGAATCCGAACCCGGCGACTCCGTTTCCGACACCGGCACCGACTCCCGTTCCAACTCCAACTCCAACTCCGACTCCGACTCCGACTCCAACTCCAACTCCGACTCCGACTCCAACTCCAACTCCGACCCCCGAAGCCAACACCGCCCCCATCACGGTCGAGCGATGGATGGGTAACTACGCGAACATCCCGTACGTCACTGTCACGATCTGCTTCCCAGGCGTTCAGGGGACCAACCAATGCGCGACGGTCGATCACATGCAGCTCGACACCGGATCGGTCGGCGTACGTGTGCTTGCCAGCGCGTTGGGTTCGGCGCTCGCCGGTCGCCTGCCGGCGCAATCCGGCGCCACCGATGACCCGACCGGTAACGCGCCGATCGCCGAATGCGCCGTGTTCGGCTCGGGCTATACGTGGGGGCCCATCAAGCGCGCCGACGTCACGATCGGCGCCAAGGCGGCCGGCAACATGCCGCTGCAGGTGATCGCCGACTACCAGTACGCGACGCCATCGGACTGCCAGTCGCGCGGCGTCTACAACCTCGGCAGCGCAGCCGCGCTCGGCGCCAACGGCGTGCTCGGCATCGGACCCGCGCAGCACGATTTCCCCGCGGCTGCACAAACCGTTCTGCCGTCGGCCTATTACTACTGCGCGTCCGCAACGTCATGTACGAGTACGCGCGTGCCGCTCGACACACAGGTTGTGAACCCGGTCGCCAACTTCACGTCCGACAACAACGGCACCATCATCCGTCTGCCTGCATTGCCAGCCGGAGGCCAGGCGAGCGTCACCGGTGAACTGGTGTTCGGCGTCGGCACGCAAAAGAACAATGCCATGCCCGCGCAGCCGAACATCATCGCGCTCGACCAGTACGGCTATTTTTCAACCACGTACAAGGGCAGCACGTTCAGCAGCGCAATCGACAGCGGCTCCAATGCGAACATCTTCGCTGACTACTCGGTGCCCTATTCCGGCGACTGGTACGCGCCGCCCACCACGCTCAGCCTGTCCGCCCTCCTCAGCGGCACGGACAAGGGCAGCGCGCCGGTCACTGTGCCGTTCTCGCTGGCCAATGGCTGGGCCCTGCTGGCCAACCAGTACGCGGCGTATGACAACCTTGGATCGCCCTCAGCCAGCATGTTCATCTGGGGACTCCCGTTCTTCTACGGCCGCAACGTCTATACAGTGATTGGAACGGCCAAGGTCGGCAAGCAGACCGGACCCTTTGTCGCATTCTGATCCGCGGTCGCTGAGCAAGTCCGCCATGCAAAATCATGACGGCCGGCGCCAAACAGCGCCGGCCGTTTTGCGGTCCGGACGAGAGATCGTCACGCAGCGCCACCCTACTCCACCTCCCCAGCACCTCTGCCACCGTCCCGACAATCCTTTCGATCTGCGCCTCTTCCGCAATCGGGAGCCGCGACATGCACGCCGCGTGATCGACGTGCGCAATTTCGGCCTCGCGAGCGGGATCGATCGTCGCGCACAGCGCATGCACAAAGGGGCGGCGGCCATGCACCGCCGGCGCCCGCTGGCGGACAGGCGCGCTTCGTTGCGGCGCGACACGCACCCGAACGAGGCGCGCGGCCCGATCCTGCACCACTTTCGCGCCCTGGCGCGCATTGCCCCGCCCTTGCCTCCTAGCCCTTGCCCCGCCCGCACCTGGCCGCGCCACAGCATGCCAGTTGCGCCGTTCAGGCCGAACCGGCCGCATGGCGCCACATGGCATGTCGCTTGCAATACTCGTGCGGCAAGTTATGCGGGATAAGGCCTGCTGTCTGAAATCGACGCCCATAAACATTCACCATCAATGGCAAGGGGATATACATGAAACGTCGCAGTCTGTTGAAGTTCGGCTCCATGTCGGGCGCCTTGGCGCTTGCGGGTCAGGTGCCGTTTGCTCACGCACAGTCCGGCAGCGGTCCGATCAAGGTGGGTATTCTGCATTCCCTGTCGGGCACGATGGCGATCTCGGAGACATCGCTGAAGGACACCGCGTTGATGACCATCGCGGACATCAACAAGAACGGCGGCGTAATGGGCCGCCAGCTGGAGCCGGTCGTGGTCGACCCGGCGTCGAACTGGCCTCTGTTCGCCGAGAAAGCGCGCCAGCTGATCACGCAGGACAAGTGCGCCGTGGTGTTCGGCTGCTGGACCTCGGTGTCGCGCAAGTCGGTGCTGCCGGTGTTCGAGGAACTGAACGGCTTGCTGTTCTATCCGGTGCAGTACGAAGGCGAGGAAATGTCGCGCAACGTGTTCTACACGGGCGCCGCGCCGAATCAACAAGCCATTCCGGCCACCGAATACCTGATGAGCGCGGAAGGCGGCGGCGCCAAACGTTTCTTCCTGCTGGGCACCGACTACGTCTACCCCCGCACGACCAACAAGATTCTGCGCGCCTTCCTCAAATCCAAGGGAGTACAGGAAGCCGACATTCAGGAGGTCTACACACCTTTCGGCCATAGCGACTACCAGACCATCGTCGCGAACATCAAGACCTTCTCGCAGGGCGGCAAGACCGCGGTCATCTCAACGGTGAACGGCGACTCGAACGTGCCGTTCTACAAGGAACTCGGCAACCAGGGGCTGAAGGCGTCGGACGTGCCGGTCGTCGCGTTCTCGGTGGGCGAGGAAGAACTGCGCGGCATCGATACGAAGCCGCTGGTCGGCAACCTCGCGGCATGGAACTACTTCATGTCGCTGCGCAACCCGGCCAACGAGAAGTTCAAGAAACAATGGGCCGCATGGGTCGCGCAGAACAATCTGCCGGGCGGCGCCAAACGCGTGACCAACGACCCGATGGAAGCGACTTTCGTTGGCATTCACATGTGGAAGCAGGCTGTCGAAAAAGCCAAAAGCACGGACGTGGACAAGGTGCGCGTGGCGATGGTCGGCCAGACGTTCGCGGCGCCGTCGGGTTTCACGCTGGAGATGGACGGCAACCACCACCTGCACAAGCCGGTGATGATCGGTGAAGTGCGCGCCGACGGCCAGTTCAACGTGGTGTGGCGGACCAAGACCGCGGTTCGCGCGCAACCGTGGAGCCCGTTCATTGCCGGCAACTCGGGCAAGCCGGACGTGGTCAGCTCGATTCCTGCGTTCCTGAAGCGCTCGCGCGTAGCCTGACAGGGCGGCGTGTCATAGCGGCGAAGCCTGCCGCTGCGACACGTCGATTGCAATCCCGCGACGCACGTGCCCACCGGGCTCACGTTCGTGCCGGGATCCGGCATCCAGCACCCCCGCGGCACGACTCTCGCGCGCTGCAACCCGACAGTGCGGCAACGGCGCTTGCCTCAATGCCGCGCCGCACCGCCGGTTTTTCTTCAAAGGCCATCATGGCGTTTTCAATCCTCACGTCCGCACGAATACTCGCACGGTCACTCGCACGAGGGGCCGCGCGGCGCGGCATCGCCGGTGCCGCGCTTGTGATGCTCGCGGCTGCGCCGCTGGCCGCCTTCGCGCTGACCCCGGCTGACCTCGCGCCGCTCGCCGGCGACGACTTCGACGCGAAATCCGCGGCCATCGACAAACTGATCGCCGTTCACGACCCGGCATCGCTCGCGGTGCTCAAGGCTCTCGCCGACAACAACGCACTCGCCACCGATGCGGGCGCCGTGCTGCTGCAGGACGGCGACACCGCGCGCGACGCGCTCACCGGCAAGACTGTTGCCGCGGGCGACGCGCAGCCGGTCACGCTGAACAATCTGCTGCGCTCGAAAGTGGCCGGCGCGTTGTCCGGCCTGCAACTCGACTCGCCGGACAAGGCGACGCGCGAAGCCGCGATCGCCGCGCTTCTGCAAAACCCGGACCCGTCGATCAAGCCGCTCGTCGATGCGGCCCGCGCGAAGGAAACCGATCCGGAGTTGAAGAAGCGCCTCGACACGCTATGGGCAATGACCGCCCTGCACGACGCCAACCCGGCCAAACGCCTCGAAGCCGTGCAACTGGTTGCCGCGCGGCACGATCTCGACATGAACGAACTGCTGCGGCCGCTCATCGCGAAGAAGCCGGACGGCAGCTTCGCGGAAGCGGACGACCGTGTGCGCGCCGCCGCGCAAAGTGGCATCGACGAACTGGACGCGATCCAGCGGCGCAGCCAGATCGCCGGCACGCTGTTCGCGGGCCTGTCGCTCGGCAGCGTGCTGCTGCTCGCGGCGCTGGGTCTGGCGATCACGTACGGGCTGATCGGCGTCATCAATATGGCGCACGGCGAATTTCTGATGATCGGCGCATACGCCACCTACGTCGTGCAGAACCTCTTTCAGCGCTTCGCTCCCGGCGCGTTCGACTGGTATCCGCTCCTCGCGGTGCCGGCGTCATTCGCAGCGGCGGGGCTCGTCGGCATCGTGCTCGAGCGGCTGGTGCTGAAACATCTGTATGGCCGTCCGCTCGAAACACTGCTGACCACCTTCGGCATCAGCCTGATCCTGATTCAGGCCACCCGCATGCTGTTCGGCGCGCAGAACGTGCAGGTGGTCAACCCGTCATGGATGAGCGGCGGTGTCACCGTCCTGCCCAATCTGATCCTGCCGTACAACCGGCTCGCGATTCTGGCGTTCTCGATGATCGTGGTCGGCATCGCATGGGCCGTGCTGACGAAGACACGCCTCGGTCTGTTCGTGCGCGCCGTCACACAGAACCGGCGCATGGCGGCGTGCGTCGGCGTGAAGACGGCGCGAGTCGATTCGTATGCCTTCGCATTCGGCGCGGGCATCGCCGGATTGGGCGGCTGCGCACTGTCGCAGATCGGCAATGTGGGACCGGACCTCGGTCAGAGCTACATCATCGATTCGTTCATGGCGGTCGTGCTCGGTGGCGTCGGCCAGTTGGCCGGCACAGTGATCGGTGGCTTCGGGCTCGGGCTCGTCAGCAAGGCGGTCGAGCCGTTCTGGGGCGCGGTACTGGCGAAGATCGCAGTGCTGGTGCTGATCGTGCTGTTCATCCAGAAGCGTCCGCAGGGCATGTTCGCCCTCAAGGGCCGTAGCGCGGAGGCATGAGATGACTTCAGCCACTTCATCGGCAACTACGTCGACGCATGTCGGCGCAAGCAGCGGCAATGGCGCGCTTGCAGGACGACACACGCAAGCGGGTTTCGCGCTCGGCTTGCCGCCACGTCCGGCGCTGCTGTCCCGGCGCGCGTGGCTTGCGTTGATCGCGCTGATTATCGCCGTCGGCCTCGGCGTGCCGTTCGCCACGCTGGTAGTGCCGGAAACGAGCGCGCTGCATCTGTCCGCCTACGCGACGACGATCGCCGGCAAGTTCATGTGCTATGCGATCGCGGCGCTAGCGCTCGACCTCGTGTGGGGCTACTGCGGCATTCTGAGTCTCGGCCACGCGCTGTTCTTCGCGCTGGGCGGCTACGCGATCGGCATGTACCTGATGCGCGCGATCGGCCACGACGGCAAGTACGGCAGCGATCTGCCCGACTTCATGGTGTTTCTGGACTGGCATCAACTGCCGTGGTACTGGCAAGGCACGCAGCATCTCGGCTACGCGTTGCTGCTGGTAGTGCTGGTGCCGGCGGTGGTCGCGTGGGTATTCGGCTTCTTCACGTTCCGCTCGCGGGTGAAGGGTGTGTACCTGTCAATCATCACGCAGGCCATGACGTTCGCCGCGATGCTGCTGTTCTATCGCAACGAAACGGGTTTCGGTGGCAATAACGGCTTTACCGACTTCAAGCGCATCGGCGGTTTTCCAATCACGCATCCGGGCACGCGCACCGCCCTTCTGCTGATCACGTTCGCGGTGCTGATCCTCGCGTTCATCGGCGCGCGCGCGATCGTCACCTCGAAGCTCGGCCGCGTGGTCACCGCCGTGCGCGACGGCGAAACACGCCTGATGTTTCTTGGCTACAGCCCGCTGGCTTACAAGCTCTTCGTGTGGACCGTGTCCGCGGTGTTGTGCGGCGTCGCCGGTGCGTTGTACGTGCCGCAAGTCGGCATCATCAATCCGGGGGAAATGTCGCCGGGCAACTCGATCGAAATGGCGATCTGGGTCGCCGTGGGCGGACGCGGCACCTTGATCGGCCCGATCATCGGCGCCTTCGCGGTGAACGGCGCGAAGAGCTTTTTTACGGCGAACTTCCCCGAATACTGGCTGTTCTTTCTCGGTCTGATTTTCGTGCTGGTCCCGCTGTTCCTGCCGAACGGCATCATGGGGCTGATCGAAATCGTGACGCGCAAGAGGAACCGCTCATGAACGAAAACCCGATGGTTCCTGATCTGGCTTTACCGGAACAACCCGCTGAAACCTCGTTGAGTGGTGTTGCGAGCATGGGGCACGCCGTCGTGCCGGGCGAGATCGACGTTTCACACGGCACGATCCTGTATCTCGACGACGTGACGGTGAGCTTCGACGGCTTTCGCGCGTTGAATGCGCTGACGTTGTCGATCGATGCCGGCGAGCTTCGCTGCATCATCGGTCCGAACGGCGCGGGCAAGACGACGATGATGGATGTCATCACCGGCAAAACGGCGCCGGATTCCGGCAAGGTGTTTCTCGGGCAATCGATCGATCTGACGCGGATGAACGAGCCTGCCATCGCGCGCGCGGGGATTGGGCGCAAGTTTCAGAAGCCGACTGTGTTCGAGCAGCATCCCGTGTGGGAAAACCTCGAACTGGCGATGAAGGCCGACAAGGGCTGGTGGGCTTCGTTGCGCGCGCGTCTGGATCGCGAGGCGCAGGCGCGCATTGA